>CALMKJ010000027.1 GCA_937867305.1 uncultured Ectothiorhodospiraceae bacterium
ACCTACGTGCGCCTCGACGGGGCGGGGCGGGTCGCCCGCTTCTTCCCGCGCGACCCCTCCTGGCTCACCTGGCCGGCCCTGGAGCAGCTCATCCTGGGCAACATCGTCCCGGACTTCCCGGTCTGCAACAAATCCGTCAACGGTTCATACTCCGGACACGACCTGTAGCCCGCTGCCATGTTGCGCATCCTCACCCGCTCCCTGCGCGTCGGCACCGTCACCGAGGCCCCGCCGCGCTGCGATGACACCGTCGTCGAGGCCCTCGGCATCCAGGTGCGGCGGGTGCTCAGCGAGCGCTTCGCCGGTGCCCTGGCGATCCGCCAGGTGGACGCCGGCTCCTGCAACGGCTGCGAGCTCGAGATCCACGCGCTCAACAACGCCTTCTACGACGTGGAGCGCTTCGGGGTCCACTTCGTGGCCTCTCCCCGGCACGCGGACGCGCTGCTCGTCACCGGTCCGGTCTCCCGGCACATGGAGACCGCCCTGCGCCGCACCTACGAGGCCACGCCCGCGCCGCGCATGGTGATCGCGGCGGGCACCTGCGCCTGCGACGGGGGGGAGTTCGGGGTGTCGTACGCGAGCTGCGGTGCGGTCGCGAACGTCATCCCCGTCGACGTCACCGTGCCCGGCTGCCCGCCGACCCCCGAGGCCCTGCTGCGGGGGATCCTGCGGGCCACCGAGGGCCGGTCGCGGGGGCGGAGGTAGCCGCGGGCTTTTGCTGCGCGGGCGGCCGGTCCCAATCCCGGGCGGACGTGCACGCAGCGATTGGTGAGAGGTGGAAGCTCATGAAGAAGCGCTGGGGGTTGTTGCTGGTCTCTCCCTGGGTGCTGGCCGGCTGCGCCGCGGGCACTCACTTCAACGTCCCGAACAAGGCGGACCGTGTGCCCCAGTGGGTCATGGACACCGAGGCCGCCATCGCCAGAGCCGAGGCCTCGGCGGGTGCCCGCGCCTGCCCGGACAAGCTGGCGAAGGCGAAGGACCTGGGCAAGAAGGCCGTGGAGGTCTACTGGTCCTGCCGCGACGCCGAGGCCGAGAAGCTGGCGAGCGAGGCCCGCGACACCGCGGCAGCCGCCGAGAAGTGCGCGGGCTCGTCGGTGGGCGTCCATCCGGTCTACTTCGACACCGCGCAGGCCACGCTCGGCCCGAAGGCCCGGGCCACCCTGGAGCAGGCGGCGAAGGTGCTGAAGGACAACCCGAGCTACAAGTTCTCGCTGGTGGGCAGCACCGACTCGAGGGGCGGTGACGCCTACAACCAGGCCCTCGGCCAGCGGCGTGCCGCCGCGGTGCGGGACTACCTCGTGGGCCGCGGCGTCTCCGCTGACCGGCTCACCACGGCGAGCGTCGGCGAGGCGAAGCCCGCCGCGTCGAACGACACCCCGCAGGGCCGCGCGGAGAACCGCCGCGTGGACGTCGTGATCCAGAAGTAGCGCTACCCGCAGGGCGGCGGCTGGGCCACATGGGCAGCCCGCCGCCGGGTCACGCGGCCTAGGGCCGCGCGTCATTCACCATCAGGAGGAGAGGATCCCATGGAAAGCTTGATTCCGTTGATCATCCAGCTCATCAGTGGCGCCGTCGGCGGCAACATCACCGGCTCGCTGTTCAAGAACCTGTCGCTCGGCAGCGTCGGGAATTCCATCGCCGGCATCCTGGGCGGCGGTCTCGGTGGGCAGCTGCTGAGCATGGCCGGCCTGGCCACCGGCGGGGGGATGGACCTCGCGGGCATCATCGGCAGCATCGCCAGCGGCGGTGTCGGCGGCGGCGTGCTGATGGCCATCATCGGTCTCGTCAAGAAGATCTTCGCGAAATAAGCCGGCCTCGGTCGACTCGGCGGGGCCGCCCCGGGGCGCGCCCCGCCGTCCCTGGTCGCCCGGCTCGAGCGACACAGGGGCGTATCATGCCGACCGTGCCCCCACCCACCGCCCCCGCCCGCCGCCCTGCCCCGTCCCGCGTGCACTATGCGTGGGTCGTGCTCGCAGTGGCGACGCTGGTGGTCTTCGCCTCGCTCGGGCTCGCCCGCTTCGGCTACACGATGCTGCTGCCCCCGATGCAGGCGGGTCTGGGGCTCGACAACGCCCAGGCCGGGGCCCTCGCGACGGCAAACCTCGCGGGCTACCTCGCCCTGGCGGTCCTCGGCGGGGCGCTCGCCTCGCACTTCGGACCCCGCGTCGTGATCGCCGCCGGCCTCGCCGTGGCGGCGCTGGGGATGCTGCTCACGGGACTCGCCGGGGGCTTCGCGGCGGCCATGGGCTGGCGCGCGCTCACGGGCCTCGGCAGCGGGGCGAGCAACGTCCCCGTCATGGCGCTCCTCTCGGGCTGGTTCGGGCGCCGGCGCCGGGGACTCGCCGCCGGCGTAGCGGTCACCGGGTCCTCGTTCGCGGTCATCCTGCTCGGGCCCCTGGTGCCCCGCC
>CALMKJ010000028.1 GCA_937867305.1 uncultured Ectothiorhodospiraceae bacterium
ACGAGCGCGACGTGATCGAGCGCATCCTGCGCCACATCGGCCTCTGGGAGCAGGGCGTGCGGGTCTTGCCGGCAAGGGCACCGCCTGAGGTTGCCGAATGGGTCATCGAGCCCTGCTACGATGACCCATTCCCGGACTATGACACCGAACCGGTCATGATGTACGCGAACGGCTGATCCATCGCGACGGGTGCGGTGCGCCTCCAGACGGTGCCGAACTCGCCTTGTCGGGCCGTTTTACGGTCACTCGGACTTTTTGCCCGTGGTTTGACGGGCGTTCGAATCCGGACTTGACGCCACCTGCCCGATTCTGCTACATTTCCACCATGAAAGCGCTCATTCAGACCGGTTCCAGCGGGCGGGTGCCCGTGCCGCCTGAAAAGCGATTTCTTATCAATTGAGGAAAATGGTGAGAAGGCGATACGCGGTACCAATAAGCGATACGCGGTGCCGATAAGGAGCCCACACATGTCGATGCCCACTATTTCACGCCGACGCCTTCGCGCGCCAGTCTCCGGGCTGGCTCTCCGCGATCGAGGCTCTCGCCACCGAGCGTCGACGCTTCCCACTGCGAGCGCCCCTCCCTCGGGCCGAGGTGCAAGTGGCCTCTGTCTTGCGCCCGCTGCCCGCCGCATCAAGTCGGCGTGGTATTTCGGTCTCCACTCGGAGGAACACTTCAGGCTGCGCTCCTCGCCGCTCACCGTGGCAGTCTTGGCGTGTGCAGCCCTCCTCGCTGCGGCGTGCTCCGACAACAGATCCCAGATCATGCTCACCAGTCTCCCGCCCGGCTACAATGGCGTGCCTGCTTCCCTAGTCATCAGCACAGACATGACAAGAGCTGCCTATGTCGTGTACAGGAACCCAGCGGAAGTGGAGGTGCCGGGATCTGGTAGGGCCTTTATCCACGAGGGCTGCGGGGTCGTACTCGACCGCCAGGAAGGCCGGACGTACGAGTACAGTGAAGTCGACTGCCTGACCTTCAGCCCTGACAGCTCGAGCTTCTGCTACGTGGGCAAGAGAAAAAGCGGTTCGGCCTTCGTCTTCAACGGGGTCGCACACAACTTCCCAGGCAGCATCCCGTACTGCCCGGTGCTGAGCAGAGACGGAAAGCGGTTCGGGTATGTCGGCCGACGTGGTTCCGATGAGAAGTACGTCATGATCATCGATGGCGTCGAACATGGCCCCTACGAGAGCATCAGCGGCAAAGAGGATGGCTCCGCTCCGCTGCTCTTCAACCACGATGGAACGCGTTGGGCATTCTCGGCCGAAGGGGACGCAGGAGAGTACGTGGTGCTCGACGGTGCTGCGCACGGCCCGTACAAAGCCGTCTACGGATGCGTGTTCAGCGACGATGGCAGGCACTTCGCGTACCAGGCGAATCGCAATGGAAAGTGGTCGGTCGTCTTCGATGGCAACGCGTATGGCTCCCATGACGAGATCATGGACCTCAAGCTGAGCGCGCGCCGCGGCAGGTTTGCCTTTTCTGCCCGGGATTGCTCCAAGGATGGGAAGACCACGACCTTCTCGGTAATAGCCGACGGGCAGTTGCTCGCCAGCTATCAGGGCACGTCGGGATGCGAGCCCTCCCACCTGACCTTCTGCCCGGACGGCAAGCGCATTGGTTACTTCTCCTGCGTCAGCGGCAGGGTCTGCACCTTTGTGGACGGCAAGGAGACAAGCTGCCACGATCTCTCCGGAGCCGACGAGCGCCCAGGCGTGGTCTACGCCTTCGACCCGTTCAGGGACATCCTGGTCTACGCGACATGCGGCGGCTACGCGACACGCAGCTCTGTGGTGCTGAACGGGAGAGTGCTCGGATCCTCCGCCGAGGGTCATTCTCTCATTGCTGTGAGCGCAGATGGAACCAGCGTCGCGTTCGTCGCCGATGACGATGGCGAGGAGAGACTCATGGTGAATGAGTCGGAGAAGTGGCGCGAACGCGACGGCATCGAGGATTTCGCACTCAGCCCCGACGGGAGACGGACGGCGGTCACCGCCTCCTTGGGGTTGCGGCTCGTGGTCGATGGCATTGACTCTGGAGCCAAGTGGGGAATCTCGCCGCAGAGTATGACCTTCAGCCCGGACTCGCGACACTTGGTGTACGTTGGTTGGCATGACAGGGACACTAGTTTCGTCGTGGTCGATGGGAAAAGGGGGCCGCGCTTTGAGCGCATCCTGCGCGGCCCCGAGTTCGTGGCGGAGAGATCGTTCCGATACGTGGCCAGCAAGTCGGCCAGAGTGTTCCTCGTCGAAGAGAGACTCCCCTGACTTGCACATCGGCGCCGCGCAGGACTCTCTCGCCGCTCTCGCATCGCATCGGTACCGTGTGTGCGCCAGGACAAGCCTGGAGAAGGGGGAAGAGATTACGCAGAGGAAACGTGGTCTCGGAAACCTTCTGGTCGAGCCCTGTGGGTCAAATCCCACCCGGGAAAGGCTGGTCACCAACCGGAAGCGCGTCTTGCGCCGTGGGAGTAACCGAAGCGGTGAAGCGTAGACAGCGAGGACGTAGGCCGTGACCGCCGGCTCCGAAATCACGCATCGTGGGTGCCGACGCCACATGCGGGGCGGAAGGCGAAACCGACGCGCTGGAGCGGCCTGGCGCGGAGGACCCGCCGGAGTATTTGGGCGCGGCATGCATTCGAGGGCTCGCTGGGAACCTGGGAGACCCTGCCGTCTCTCTGCGTGGAGCGGGGTAGCCGGGCTCGAGTCCACGACAGCCGGGCGATGGGCGGCAGGGAGTCGGAGCAGCTCATAGTACCGATGAGAACGGGGAACCGGATCCTGTGCCGGGACCCGGAGGAGGGAAGGGGCTGCCGGAGCACGGACCCGAAGGAGGGAACGATGTCCGGGAGATTGAGCCCGGGGAGCGTCTCAACGAAACTCCAGCGGATAGCTGAGCTTCCGAGGACGGCGCCGAGCCGGCCGAAGACGACGCTGGCCCACCACATCGACAAGGAATGGATGCACGAAGCGTGGCGGCGGACGCGCAGGGACGCGGCCCCCGGCATCGACGGGACCACCGCCGAGGAGTACGCGAAG
>CALMKJ010000029.1 GCA_937867305.1 uncultured Ectothiorhodospiraceae bacterium
ACGTGGACGACACCTTCTACATCATCGGCACGGTGGCCGGTCCGCATCCCTACCCCGCGATGGTGCGGGATTTTCAGTCCGTCATCGGGCGGGAGGCTCGCCAGCAGTGCCTGGAGCGGATGGGACGGCTGCCCGACGCGCTGGTGGCCTGCGTCGGCGGAGGCTCCAACGCGATCGGGCTCTTCCATCCGTTCCTGGACGATGCGGGAGTGGCCCTCTACGGGGTCGAGGCCGGTGGCGACGGACTGGCGACGGGGCGCCACGCGGCACCCTTGGCGGCCGGTCGTCCGGGTGTGCTGCACGGCAACCGGACCTATCTGATGGAGGACGCCGCGGGCCAGATCATGGAGACGCACTCGATCTCGGCCGGCCTCGACTATCCCGGCGTGGGCCCGGAGCACGCCTGGCTGAAGGACATCGGGCGGGCCACGTACGTCAGCGTCACGGACGAGGAGGCCCTCGCCGCGTTCCACGACCTCACGCGCACCGAGGGGATCATCCCCGCGCTCGAGTCGGCCCACGCCCTGGCCTACGCCGCGCGCCTCGCGCCGACCCTCGGCCGCGACCGGGTCGTCGTCGTGAACCTCTCGGGGCGCGGGGACAAGGACATCCACACCGTGGCGGTGCGCGAGGGGATCCGCGTATGAGCCGGATCGGCAGGCGCTTCGGGGAGCTCGCGGGGCAGCACCGCAAGGCGCTCGTCCCCTTCGTCACCGCAGGCGACCCGCAGCCCGGGGTGACGGTGCCGTTGCTCCACGCCCTGGTGGCTGCGGGCGCCGATGTCCTCGAGCTCGGTGTTCCCTTCTCCGATCCGATGGCCGACGGTCCGGTCATCCAGCGGGCGAGCGAGCGGGCGCTGGCCAACGGCGTGACGCTGCGGAAGGTCCTCGAGATGGTGCGGGACTTCCGCCGGGATGACGCGGAGACGCCCGTCGTGCTGATGGGGTACCTGAACCCCATCGAGGCCATGGGCTACGAGTCCTTCTCCGGCGCGGCGCAGGAGGCCGGTGTGGACGGGGTGCTCACCGTCGACCTCCCTCCGGAGGAGGCCGACGAGCTGGTGTCCTGTCTCGAGCGCCACGACCTCGACCCGATCTTCCTCCTGGCGCCCACGAGCCCGCCCGAGCGGGTCGCGCTCATCTGTGGGCGTGCGCGGGGATTCGTCTACTACGTGTCCCTGAAGGGGGTCACGGGCGCCGCGTCCCTGGACGTGGAGGACGTGGAGCGCCAGCTGGACCGGATCCGCGCCTGCACCACTCTGCCCATCGCGGTGGGCTTCGGGGTGCGCGACGCGGAGTCGGCCGCGGCGGTGGCCCGGGTCGCCGACGCCGTGGTGGTCGGCAGTGCCCTGGTGGGACGCGTGGAGCGGCTCGTTCGCGAGCCCCGACGGGTCCCGGACGAGCTGGGTGGTTTGCTCGCGGAAATGCGACGGGCGATGGACAATCTATGAGCTGGTTCGAAAAGTTGCTGCCCACCCGGATCCGCACCGAGGGCGGAAGCAAGCACACCGTGCCCGAGGGTCTGTGGACCAAGTGCTCGGGCTGCAACGCGGTGTTGTACCGCAACGAGCTCGAGCGCAACCTCGAGGTCTGCCCCAAGTGCGGCTACCACATGCGCATCGACGCCCGGCGCCGCCTCGAGGCCTTTCTCGACCCCGAGCCGAGGGAGGAGTTGGGCGAGGAGTTGGCGCCGGTGGACATCCTGAAGTTTCGGGACAGCAAGCGCTACAAGGACCGCATCGTCCAGGCCCAGAAGGCGACGTCCGAGAAGGACGCGCTCGTGGTCCTCAAGGGTCAGCTCGCCGGGATGCCGGTCGTGGCGGCGGCCTTCGAGTTCCGGTTCATGGGCGGGTCGATGGGCTCGGTGGTCGGGGAGCGGTTCGTGCGGGGCGTGGACGCAAGCCTGGAGACTGGCGCGCCCCTCGTCTGCTTCTCGGCCAGCGGCGGTGCCCGCATGCAGGAGGCACTCTACTCGCTGCTGCAGATGGCGAAGACCAGCGCCGCCCTGGCGCGGCTCAGCAAGCGCGGCATCCCCTTCATCTCCGTGCTGACCGACCCCACGATGGGCGGGGTCTCCGCGAGCCTGGCGATGCTGGGCGACATCAATGTGGCCGAGCCGCTGGCGCTCATCGGTTTCGCCGGACCGCGAGTGATCGAGCAGACGGTCCGTGAGACCCTGCCCGAGGGCTTCCAGCGCAGCGAGTTCCTGGTGGAGCACGGGGCCATCGACCTGATCGTGGACCGCAGGAAGATGCGCGCGACGCTCGCCTCGCTGGTCGCGATCCTCACCGGCCGCCCGTCCCCGGTGCTGCCGCCTGCCGCCAATGGCCCCGCGGGCGACTCCCCTCCGCCACCCACCGCAGAGGCTGCCGCGCCGGCAGGTTGAGGATGGGAAGAGGGAAGGGGGGCGAGGTGGGTGCCCCGGGCAAGGGTGGCTCGCTCGCGCGGTTTCGCACCCTGGATGACTGGCTTCGCTGGCAGGAGACCCTGCATCCCCAGAGCATCGCGCTCGGGCTCGAGCGGGTGCAGGCGGTGGCGGAGCGAATGGGGTGGCCGGCGTGTGGTTGCGCCGTCTTCACCGTCGCGGGCACGAACGGCAAGGGCTCCACGGTCGCGTTCCTGGAGGCCATCCTGGAGGAGGCGGGTTACCGCACGGGCGCCTACACCTCCCCACACCTGCTGCGGTACAACGAGCGCGTGCGCCTGCGCCGGCAGCCCGTCGGCGACGACGCGCTCTGCGATGCCTTCGCGCGCGTGGACGACGCCCGCGGCCAGACCTCGCTCACCTACTTCGAGTTTGGCACCCTTGGGGCGATGGACCTGTTTCGCAGGGCAGGACTCGACGCCGTGGTCCTGGAGGTCGGCCTGGGAGGCAGGCTCGACGCAGTGAACGCCTTCGACCCCGACGTGGCGGTGGTGACGACCGTCGACCTCGACCACATGGACTGGCTCGGTTCCGACCGCGAGTCCATCGGGCGGGAAAAGGCCGGCATCTTCCGCTCCGGGCGCCCTGCGGTCTGCGGTGACCGGGACCCGCCCCGGAGCCTGCTCGAGGCTGCCCGTCAGCACGGGGTTGACCTGCGCCGGTTGGGCCGGGAGTACACCTACGACGCAGGGCCCGGCGGATGGGACTGGGCCGGTCTCCACCAGCGCCTGGAAGGCCTGCCGCTGCCTTCCCTGCCCGGACGCTTCCAGTTGCAGAACGCCGCCACGGCGCTCGCGGCTCTCGAGGCGGTGGACCGGCAGGTGCCGGTGGACCGGGCCGCGGTGGAGCGGGGTCTGCGGACGGCGAGCGTCGCGGGGCGCTTGCAGGTCCTCGGGGGGCCCGTGGAGCGCATCCTGGACGTGGCCCACAACCCTCAAGGAGTGCGCGAGCTGGCCTTCTTCCTCGCGGGACGGACCTGTAGGGGAGCGACGCACGCGGTGTTCGGGATGCTCCGGGACAAGGACCTCGCCGCGGCGCTGCGAGCCGCAGCCCCGGTGGTGGACCACTGGCACGTCGCGGACCTGCCGGGACCCCGGGGTGAGCGGGCCGAAGCGGTCCGGGCCATCCTCGAGGGTCTGGGCGTGGTGGGTGGGGTCACCCTCTACCCGGACATCGAGACGGCCTATCGGACGGTCCTCGAGAACGTCCGCCCACCGGACCGGATCGTGGTGTTCGGCTCTTTTCACACGGTCGGACCGGCCCTGCGCGTTGAATCTTCGCGGGCAAGCTCGGAAACTCTCCAACATGGATGACCGCATGAAGAAGCGTCTGGTCGGGGCGGCGATCCTGGTCAGCCTCTTCGTGATCGTGACGCCCATGGTGCTGGACCCGAGCCGGCTGGAGCCTGCCGAGAAGGGGGCCTCCCCGATCCCGCCTGCGCCGACCCAGGCGTTTCCCGGGCGCCTCCTGCGTCTCGACGAGGTCTCGCCCCCCCTGACGCCGCCGCCGGCACCGCCTGAGGCCGGGGCTCCGTTCGAGGAGCCGCCCGAGCCGCTCCCGCCACCGGATACCCTCCCGGACCTCCCCCCGCCCGGCAAGGTCTCCAAGCCCGCTTCGCCGGAGGCCGCTCCACCCGCCAAGGTCTCCAAGCCCGCTTCGCCGGAGGCGGTGCCCCCCGGCAAGGGAGCCAGGACCGTCCCGCCCGAGGCTGCGGCGCCCGGCAAGGGCGTTGGTCCCGAGGCGTCCGAGGCCGTGCCGCCCGCAGAGACCCGCGTGGGTCTCGCGGCCTGGGCGGTGCAGTTGTCGTCGTTCGCCAACGCCGCGAATGCGATCGCCCTGCGGGACGCCCTGCGCGGACGGGGCTTCGTGGCATTCGTGGAGACTGCCCCGGACAAGACGACGCGGGTCTACCTGGGGCCGGAGCTGCAGAAGACCAATGCGGTTTTGGCCCAGCAGCGGCTGGCGCGGGACCTCGGGATCAAGGGTGTGGTGGTGCCCTATCCGGGTGCCGCCCGCACCGAGGTCCCTGCCGGTGAAGCGGTCGGGGGACCGCCCCGACCGTGACCGGGGTCGACTACGGCATCCTCGGGGTCATCGGCCTGTCGGCGCTCATGAGCCTTCTGCGAGGGTTCGTGCGCGAGGCCCTGTCTCTCGCCGGGTGGGTGCTGGCGCTGTGGGTCGCCCTGACGTTCACCCGCGAGCTGGCCCGCTGGCTCCCTGCCGGCATCACCGTGCCTTCCGTGCGCCTTGCGGTCGCGTTCCTCGGACTCTTCCTCGCGGCCCTGCTGCTCACTGCCCTGGTCAACTTTCTTGCCGTGCACCTGGTGGAGAAGACGGGCCTGTCCGGCACCGATCGCACCCTCGGTGTGCTCTTCGGCGTTGCCCGGGGCGTGGTGATCGTCGCTATACTTGTGCTCCTTGCCGGGCTCACCGCGCTGCCGCGGGACCCCTGGTGGGGCGGTTCCT
>CALMKJ010000030.1 GCA_937867305.1 uncultured Ectothiorhodospiraceae bacterium
GGGGCCGGGGCCTGGAACCCGGCCTTCGACGTCACCCCCGCCGGGCTGGTGGACGCCCTGGTCACGGAGCGCGGCGTGGTGCTGCGCCCGGACCGGGAGAAGGTCGCCGCCTTGATGGCCTGAAGGCGTTCGGCGGCGGGGATGGTACAATCGACCCCCTGACAGGAGCTTACCCGCGCCGAGCCGCCCCGCCACCTCATGCCTGATTTCGCCAGGGAAGTCCTCCCGGTCAACATCGAGGAGGAGCTGAAACAGTCGTATCTCGACTACGCGATGAGCGTCATCGTCGGGCGAGCGCTGCCCGACGTCCGCGACGGGCTCAAGCCCGTCCACCGCCGGGTGCTCTTCGCCATGAGCGAGCTCGGCAACGACTGGAACCGCGCGTACAAGAAGTCCGCCCGCGTGGTCGGCGACGTGATCGGCAAGTACCACCCGCACGGTGATGTGGCGGTCTACGACACGATCGTGCGCATGGCGCAGCCGTTTTCCATGCGCTACGTGCTGGTGGACGGTCAGGGCAACTTCGGGTCGGTGGACGGCGACGCCCCTGCGGCGATGCGCTACACCGAGGTGCGCATGGCGCGCATCACCCAGGAGTTGCTGGCGGACCTCGACAAGGAAACGGTCGATTTCGCGCCGAACTACGACAACTCGGAGCGCGAGCCGACGGTCCTGCCGGCGCGCCTGCCGAACCTCCTGGTGAACGGGTCCGCAGGGATCGCCGTGGGGATGGCGACCAACATCCCGCCCCACAACCTCACCGAGGTGGTGAACGCCTGCCTCGCATACATCGAAAACCCCGCGATCCGGGTGGCGGAGCTGATTCGCCATCTCCCGGGGCCGGACTTCCCCACGGGCGCCTACATCAACGGCGCGGCGGGTATCCGCGAGGCGTACGAGACAGGGCGTGGGCGCATCTTCGTGCGCGCCAAGAGCCACGTCGAGACCGACGAGTCGACCGGCAAGCCACGCATCGTCGTCACCGAGCTCCCCTACCAGGTCAACAAGGCGAAGCTGCTGGAGCGGATCGCCGAGCTGGTGCGCGAGCGCAAGCTCGAAGGCATCACCGAGCTGCGCGACGAGTCCGACAAGGACGGCATGCGCATGGTGGTGGAGCTGCGTCGGGGCGAGGTGGCGGAGGTGGTGCTGAACAACCTCTACCAGCACACCCAGCTGCAGACGGTGTTCGGCATCAACATGGTGGGCCTCGCGGACGGCCAGCCGAAGCTCTTCAACCTCAAGCAGCTCATCGAGGCCTTCGTCCGCCATCGCCGCGAGGTGGTGACCCGGCGCACGGTCTACGACCTGGGCAAAGCGCGCGATCGCGCGCACGTGCTCGAGGGGTTGGCGGTGGCGCTCGCCAACATCGACCCGGTCATCGAGGCCATCAAGACCTCCCCGAGCCCGGAGGAGGCCAAGGCGAGGCTGCTCGCGCGGGCGTGGCCTCCGGGCGCCGTCGTGGGCATGGTGGAGCGCGCGGGCGCCGAGGCCGCCCGGCCCGAAGGGCTGGCGCCGGGTCTCGGGCTGGGCCCCGACGGGTACCGGCTCTCGGAGACCCAGGCCCAGGCCATCCTCGAGCTGCGCCTGCAGCGCCTGACCGGCCTCGAGCAGGACCGGATCACGGCGGAGTACCGCGAGCTGCTCGCGCGCATCGCCGGCCTGCTGGCGATCCTGGAGGACCCCGATCGCCTGATGGCCGTCATCCGCGGCGAGCTCGAGGCGCTGCGCGAGCAGTTCGGGGACCGGCGCAAGACCGAGATCCTGGACCAGCACCAGGCCCTCGGGCTCGAGGACCTGATCAGCCCCGAGGACGTGGTCGTCACCCTGTCCCACGCCGGCTACGCGAAGAGCCAGCCGCTCGATCTCTATCGGGCGCAAAAGCGCGGCGGGAAGGGCCGCTCGGCGACGGCGATGAAGGAAGAGGACTTCATCGACAACCTGTTCGTCGCCAACACCCACGACTGGGTGCTCTGCTTCTCGAGCCGTGGGCGAGTGTACTGGCTCAAGGTCTACGAGCTGCCCCAGGCCGGTCCGTCGGCGCGGGGCAAGCCGATCGTGAACCTCCTGCCCCTCGAGGAGGGCGAGCGTATCAACGCCGTCCTTCCGGTCAAGGACTTCACGCGCGGCGGTTTCGTGTTGATGGCGACGGCGCGCGGAGTCGTGAAGAAGACCCCGCTCGACGAGTTCTCGCGCCCGCGGACGAGCGGCATCATCGCGGTGGACCTGGCCGAGGACGACCAGCTGGTCGGCGTCGACCTGACGGACGGAGAGCGCGACGTGATGCTCTTCGCCAGCGACGGCAAGATGATCCGGTTCGCCGAGCGGCAGGTGCGCCCCATGGGCCGCTGCGCGCGCGGCGTGCGGGGCGTGCACCTCGCCGAGGGGTCCGGGGTGATCGCGCTCATCGTGCCCACGCCGGACCGCACCGTGCTGCTCGCGACCCGGAACGGCTACGGCAAGCGGACGACGGTCGAGGACTTCCGGCCCCAGGGACGCGGCGGGCAGGGGCTCATCGCGATCCAGACGAGCGCCCGCAACGGTCCGCTCGTGGGCGCGGCGCTGGTGCGCGAGGAAGACGAGATCATGCTGATCACGGACGGCGGCACTCTTGTGCGCACGCGGGTGCACGAGGTCCCGGTGCTGAGCCGCAATACCCAGGGCGTGAAGCTCATCAGCCTCGCCGAGGAGGAGCGCCTGGTGGGGTTGGCGCCGGTGGTGGAGGAGAACGAGCCGGAGGCCGCTGCGCAGGAGTAGCGCGGGGCGGCGCGGGAAGGTTTCGGGCCTGCGCGCGGGTCTGCCCGCGCGACGGGCCCACACGTGGCAGAGGGAGATCGATCGATGGCGCGGGTTTACAACTTCAGTGCGGGTCCGGCCGTGTTGCCGGAAGAGGTGCTCACGCGGGCGCGCGAGGAGATGCTCGACTGGCGTGGCTCGGGCATGTCGGTCATGGAGATGAGCCACCGCGGAAAGGACTTCCTCTCCA
>CALMKJ010000031.1 GCA_937867305.1 uncultured Ectothiorhodospiraceae bacterium
GGCAGGAGCGGTTCCTGGAGCGCGTGAAGAGCGGGGGGATCGAGCGGGTGCTGCTGTAGCGGTAGCCGGGGAAGGGCGCCCGGGGGCGGTGTGCCCCGGGCGCGAATGTGCCGTTCAGGGCCTGCGCCGACCGCCTGGTTGAATGCGCCCGTCGCGACGGCCGCGCCCGCCACGGCGGCATCCCCGAACGACCGGATCCGCGGGGTCAGCCCGAGATTCACCATGTTGGGGACCAGGATACTGGTGGCGCCCAGGTCGGCGAGCGTGGTCACAGCCATGCCGATGTTCTGGACTGCAGACTGGATCACCTGCGGGACCTCGTTGGGGTCGGCGACGCCCATGAAGTCGTTGGGCCCCGCCCAAACCACCTAGAGGGCGCTCGGGTCGACCCCGGCCCCGCCCGGCAGCAGGAACTGAAGGGCGGGGTCGCTACTCCAGTTGCCCTGCAGGGTGGTGACTGCGCTCTGGTAGCGTGTGACCTGGTCGAGCAACCCGGGGAACGCCGTGGTGCCGTAGCTCCACGAGTTGTCGGTCCCGGTGTGGGCGCCGGCGAAGGCGTCATCGAAGAAGTGGGTGCCCGTGCTCCCGCCCCGAATCAGGAGGTCGGCCATGCGTTCGACGGCGACAGGACCGTTCGACGCCCTTCCCTCGTAGTACCCGTAGGCGGGCGGCATCAGCAGGCTGCCCGTCGCCCTGTAGAGATTGCTGTTGTCGGAAAGGCTGTCGCCGAAGACGTACACACCGCTGAAGGCGGCGCTCGCGGTAGTGCTCGCGCAGGCGAGCGCGACGCCGACCGCGAGGCCGGCGAGGTGCTAACGCTCGCTCTTCATGTCTGTCCCCTCCCCATGACCGGGCTGGCCCCCCGGGCCGCCCGGATTCACACCAGGAGGTCTGCACAGAGTCGGCAGGGGTTCAAGTGCGATGCCCTGAGGTAACAGAGGGTGACCCCCCCACCCGCAACGGATAGAGTGATGGCATGTCCAACCTGACCCTCCGGGGACTCGACGAAGAGACCTCAGCCCGCCTGAAACAATTGGCGCAGTCCCGGGGTGTGAGCGTCAACCGCTATGCCCTGGAGTTGCTGCGCGGGGGGCTCGGCCTGGTGCCGAGAACCCGGGGCGAGCGGTACCACGACCTGGACCATCTGGCTGGGACCTGGTCCGAGACGGACGCCCGGGAGTTTGCCGACGCCCTCGCTGCCCTGCCGGCAGCCGCCCCGAAGACTTCCTTCCCTGAGCGGCGCTGAGCGTCTCACTCCGCCGGCAGGAAGTGGCAGACGTAGTGATAGGGTGTGCCGGTCACCTCGATGTCGAAGCGGGTGTCGGCGGGGACGCGGAAGGACTCGCCCGCCCCGTAGGTACGCCACTCGCTCTCGCCCTCGATCCGCACGCGGCACTCACCCGCCACGGTCTCCATGAGCTCCGGCACCCCGGTGCGAAAGGTAACCATGGACGGCAAGATGACCCCCACCGATTTCCTCGTGCCGTCGGGGAGCTCGAGGGTGTGCGAGACGCACTTGCCGTCGAAGTAGACGTTCGCCTTGGGCAGGACGGTGACGTTGTCGAGCGTGGACATGGGGTGACCCCGGGGTGGCAGTGGGAGGCCCCGATTGTAGGTGAGATCGGCTGGTGGCGCCGCGCCGGCAGGCGCCCTGGCACCGTGGACTCCCCAGCCATGGGCCGGGGCCGGTACGATGTGACCGATAACCACCGCTCAGAGACACACCACCAGGAGCCTGCAATGAGCGCGACGAACGAGTTGATCGACGGCATGGCCCAAGGGCGGGAGTGGATCGCGATGGGCGACAGTGAGTCCGTGCGGACGCTGCTCGGCCGTGTCTATGACGAGCGCTATCACAGCGCCGCACATCACAAGGACCGCTTCCAACTCCGCGTGAACCTGCAGAAGAAGGACGACGCCGCGTCCTACGCCGGCTGGATCACCGCCGAGAACCCGATGTCCGGACCCTACCAGGGCACCTCGTTCGTCTGGTTCCCTGGCATGCGAGGGAGCGTCGCCGTGCTGGTGATCGGTACCGATGGATTCGGCGCGGACACGGCCATTTTGGGCAGGCCGGGGCACGCGCGTCGGCTTCGGGCTCTCTCCCGACTTCATCGGGGGAAGGTGTGGGTCAAGCCGGACCTCCTCGACGTCAGCACTGTGGTCCCGAATGTCGTGGCCGAGCAGTGGCCGGACATCTCGGCTGCGCTCAAGTCCTACTCGCGTGTGATCTACGCGGCGGTTTCGGTCCGCAGCGACGATGACGGCCGCGCGGTCGAGGACTTGCTCGATCTGTTCTTCCATGAGCATGCCACGCCGCTCACCGGCAATCCGAGGAAGCATTGGGAGCGTCGCCTCGAGGAGATTGCCGGCGCGGTTTTCCCGGCCGTGACTCTCGACGAGGTGCTAGCCATTCTGCGCGAGCGGCGCTTCGTGGTGCTTGAAGGTCCGCCCGGAACCGGCAAGACTCGCCTGGCCTATCAGCTTGCCGACCGAGTCGGTTCGGCCACGCACGTTCAGTTCCATGCCGCGCGAACGTACGAGGATTTCGTCGTCGGGCTCTTCCCGCGTCCTACCGGCCAGGGTCTCGCCTTCGACGTCCGGCCTGGCGACCTGCTTGTCGCCAACGCCGCGGCTTGGGAGCGAGAGCACGTGCTGGTCATCGACGAGATCAACCGCGCGGATCTCGCCCGCGTGCTCGGCGAAGCGGTCGTGCTGTTCGAGGTCGGGGAGTCCAATCGCAGGGTTCGGCTACCGCACGCGCCGGCGGGCCAGGACCACGAGCTGAGGCTCTCTCCCAAGCTACTCGTGCTCGGCACGCGCAATACCGCGGACCGGACCATCGCTCGCATGGACATCGCCATCCGGCGGCGCTTCGCGTTCGTCGAGATGTGGCCCGATCTGCAGGCCGTCGAGCAGGGTGGAGTCGATCTCGCCACGGACACCTTCGCGGACGCCATTCATACCTTCGTCGAGTTCGCCGACGAGGATACGCTGCGCCTCGTCCCTGGCCATGCCTATTTCCTCGACCCGCGCCCCGACCTCGATGTTGCCGGGCGGGCTGACCGGGTGGCGCGGCGCATGCGGTTCGAGCTCTTGCCCCTGCTGCGGCACTACCTGGACGAGAAGCTCTGTGGTCCGGCCAGCGAGGCGGTCGCCGGCCTCGCGGACCGCATCGAGTCAAGGTTGATGGACCGCTGATGGCTCGCGGTCAGACCAGGAAGGGGCGATCGCGCGCTGCCCTGATGGCGGCGGTGTCGTCGTCTCGTCCGCTGCTCAAGGCGCACGATCACGGGGAGCCTATCTCCATCCACGCGCAGCACATCGGCGTTTCTGGAGACCGGTGGGTCGAGCCTTTTCTCGCCGCGAACGCGGCGGGGCTGCGGCGCCTTGGTCTCCACCATGAGATCCGCGTGGATCCCGTGCTACGGGTGATGCTGAAGCCAGGCCCTCGCATTGGCGCCGTTCCGCTGCTCAGCCCTGGCACGCGGAAAGTCGCTGCGGGGCTCCTGATCGAGCCGCGTTTCCGCTGGGCTGCGCTCGGAGCCGTGTTCAACGCGATCGGGTTCTCCGTCGAGCCCAGCCTTGGCGGGGCTCAGCCCGTACCCGGGTCGGCGCGTGAGGTGCCGCCGTGGATGCTCGCTGGCCCCGTCATCGAGCGGATCGCGGCCTTGCTGCGGCACCGCCGGCGAGGATTCGTCGAACGCGAGGAGACCCGTACGAGCCCACGCGGGCGCGTCGACTGGACGACATGGGCGACGGCACAGGTCCCACGCGGAGCTTGGGCCACGTTCCCCTGCTGCTTCTCCGAACCCGATGACGATCCAGATCTGTTCGCCTCCGTGCGATGGACGCTCTCGCGCCTTACAGAGGATCTCTCGTCGGTGGCCTGGTCCCCCGCTGCGAGGTACTTGCTCGGACGCGCGGCCGAGCTTCGGTCCGTCGTGGGAAATGGCGCCCTGCGGCGTCCGTCTTCGAGTTGGAGCCAGGCTGGTGCTTCCGCGTGGGTGAGCGAAGCCTTGGAGGCCATGACGTGGGTCGCCGAGGAGCGCGGTCTCGGAGGAGCGCGCAGCCTCGACGGTCTAGCCTGGGACCTGTCGATAGATGCCGTGTGGGAGGCTTGGATCGTCGCCTTCACCGCAGACCTCGGACGGCAGCTCGGCATGACGGCGAGCCCCTTCCAGGCGTCGCGAAGACCGCTGCGCTGGCACGGACCAGCGCAGTCGATGGGCGCGCTCGTTCCGGATGTTGAGCTCCGCGGCGCCGAACGCGTCGTCTGGGTGGATGCCAAGTACAAGGCGCATCTCGAGCTTCTCTCCCGGCGAGGATGGAGCGGCCTTTCGGACGAGGTGCGCGCCGACCACCGTGCCGACCTGCATCAGGCGCTGGCCTACGCCTCGCTCGCGGACGCGCCGCAGGTTGACACCCTGCTGGTGTACCCGGACGTTGGCGCGGAGGACCGCTTTCCGGCGACGGTCGCCACGGTGACCTCGGGGAGACGTCGCGTGCGCCTCGTGCTCGCGGCCGTGCCGTTCGGCTATCGCAACCCCGAGCACAAGGAACGATGTCTGCGCTCGTTCCGTGAGGTTCTGGCTGCTTGATGCTGACTTGAGCAGGGTGACCGTCAGCGCGGGAGTCGCCGGCGATAGAAGCGCAGGCCGTCGCGCTCCAGGACCTCGAGGGCGCCCTCGGCGAGGAGGGTCTCCACCAGGCCCCAGTCGGAGTGGTCCTCGGCGAGCAGGCGGCGCACGGCCACCTCGCGCATGGGGTGCACGGCGGTGATGGCGAGCAGGTCGGAGCGGGCGTCGCCACTGTGGGCGAAGTCCTGGGTCTCGTGCCCTGCGAGCACCTCGGCCCGCGGCAGGCGCTCCAGGAAGATGGCCCGTGCCCGCGCGAGGGCGGCCGCGTCCGCGCCCCGGACCGCGGACGCCGCGGTGGGGCGCACCGGCACGGCGAGGTACGCGGTGTGCGGGTGGATCTCGGCCAGGAAATCGGCGGTCGCGGTGACCCGACCCTCGTCGTCGTTGACCCCCGCGATCAGCATCGTGTCCGAGTAGAGCTTGCCGTGGAACGTGCGGGCGAAGTCCCGGATGCCCTGGAGGATGACGGGCAGGGACAGCGCGCCGTGGGGCCGGTCGACCCGCCGCCAGGCACCCTCGTCTACCGTGTCCACCTTGACCGAGACCAGGTCCGCTTCGGCGAGGCGGGCGCGGACCTCCTCCCGCCAGAGCAGGGTGGCGTTGGTGATCACCGCGATCGGGATGCCGAGGGGGCGCAGCGCCCGGATGCTCTCCCCGAGACGGCTGTCCAGGGTGGGCTCGCCGTCCGGGACGAAGCTCAGGTAGTCGACGTGCCCGCCGCTCTCACGGACCTTCCGGAGGTGCTCGGAGACGGCCCGCAGGATCTCCTCGGGCGGGAAGAACTCCCGGGGCTCGACGCTGCGGTGGGTGGTCGGCCCCACCTGGCAGTACCGGCAGGCGTAGCTGCAGGTCTTGGCCGGGATGTGGTTGATGCCGAGGCTCTGCCCCAGGCGTCGGGAGGGGATGGGGCCGAAGGCGATGTGGTGCTCCTGGTTGTCCATGGTGGTGCGGTCCTGCCCTGTGTCTGCGCGGGTTACGCGCCGCGGAGGTCCTCCTCCAGATACTTGCGCATCCCGGCGGCGTTGCGCACGGCATACCCCGCCTGGTCGTTGTCGAAGAACAGGAACACGTCCTTCTGGCCCCGCCCCGCCCAGTGGCGCGCCTTGGCGGCCCAGTCCCGCAACTGCCCCTCGCCGTAGCTGCCGGCGTAGGGCGACTCTCCCGGTCCGTGCAGGCGCACGTAGACGAAGTCCGCGGTCGTGACCAGCGGCGTGGCGACCCCGCCCGTGTCGAAGATGCAGAAGGCGGCGTTGTGCGCGCGCAGGACGGCGTAGACCTCCTCCTGGTGCCAGCTCGGGTCGCGGAATTCGAAGGCGGACCGCAGTCCCGGGGGGAGGTGGGCGAGCACCTCGGCCAGCCGGTTCGGGTTCGCGTGCCAGCGCGGCGGCAGCTGGAAGAGGACGGGACCGAGCTTCGGGCCGAGCAGGCGGGCCCGGGCGAGAAAGGCGGCGAGCGGCTCGCTGCAGTTGCGCAGCTTGTGCAGGTGCGTGACGGTGCGCGGGGCCTTCAGCGCGAACAGGAAGTCCTCCGGCGTCCGGGCCCGCCAGGCGGCGAACGTGGCCTCCTCCGGGAGCCCGTAGAACGTGGTGTTGACCTCGACCGCGGAAAAATCCCGGGCGTAGTGCGCAAGCCAGTCCTCCGCAGGGAGGTCCCCCGGGTAATAGGGGCCCTGCCAGTGGCGAAAGCTCCAGCCGGAGGTCCCGACGCGGATGCCGGGCCCGGTGCGCGAGGCGTGGCTCATGGCAGGGCCGAGGTCGCGGGTCCGCGGGGCGTCGTCACCGGGGGCCCTCAACGGCGGTGCCCGATCTCTCGCGCCAGGGCATCCAGATCCACCGCGCCGCTCGCGTCGATCGGCAAGGCGACCCCCGCCTCGTCCGCGTCCAACGGCCGCCACGCCTCGATCTGCCGGTCCACCACCGCGGCGGTGGCCTCGGAGGCGTCTCCCCCCGCCCGCTCCCGCTCGCTCAGTCGGGTCCGCAGGGTCTCCCGGGGGGCGGTCAGGTCGAGGACGAGGAACGGTATCCCCAGCTCCCGGGCGATGGCCGCGAAGGGCTCCCGGTGGGCGCGCTCGAGGAACACGGCGTCGGCGACCACGGGCAGCCCGGCGGACGCCACCTCCCGCGCCAGCTCCGCCAGCCGTGCGTAGGTCGCCTGGCTCATCTCGCGCGTGTAGATCCCGGTGTCGAAGCCCGACCCCGACCGGGCGTCGGGCGCCAGATTCGCCAGCCGCTTGCGCTCCACGTCGGAGCGGACGCGCACCGCCCCCAGGCGCTCGGCCAGGCCCCCTGCGACCCAGCTCTTGCCGACGCCCGAGGGGCCCCGGGTGATGGCGAGGAAGGGCCGCCCCGCACCGGCATATCCCTCGGCGAGGCCGAGGTAGCCGAGAAAGGAGGCCTCCGCGGCCGCCCGGTCGGCCTCGGGCAGACCCGGCTGCGCCAGGCGGATGGCGGTCACCTTGGCGCGCACCATGGCCCGGTAGGCCTGGTAGTAGCGCAGCAGGGCGAGGCCCGCGTAGTCGCCGGTGCGCTCGAGGTACGCGTTGAGGAAGCGCCAGGCATAGTCGGGACGGCCGCGCTGCTCCAGGTCCATGCACAGGAACGCGACCTCGCTCATGACGTCGATCCAGCGCAGGTTGGCGTTGAACTCGATGCCGTCGAAGATCGCGACGTCGCCGTCCACCAGGGCCATGTTGCCGAGGTGCATGTCCCCGTGGCACTCGCGGATGAACCCGTCCCGGCGCCGTGCGGCCATGCGGGGCGCGAGCCGCCGGTAGGCCTCCTCGCCCGCCGCCTGCAGGCGCTCGAGGCGCGCCACCACCTCCGGTGCGGAGACCAGCGCCAGGGTCTGACGGAAGTTCTCGGCGACCGGGTAGTGGGCGCGCTCGGGCGTGCCGAAGTCGGTGTCCGCCGGGGCCTGCTCGGCGCGGGCGTGGAAGTCGGCGGCGATGCGGGCGACGCGGTCGATGCGCTCGGGCGGCAGTTCGCCGCGGGCGATCAGCCGGTCGAGCAGCCCCGCCTCGTCGAACTGGCGCATCTTCACGGCGTATTCCACGGGCTCACCGGGGCCCCCGAGCACCGGGGCCTCCGGTGTGCCGGTGAGGGCGACGACGTCCAGGTACAGCGAGGGCGCGAGCCGCCGGTTCAGACGCAGCTCCTCCCGGCAGCAATGGGCGCGCTTGTCGAGCGTGCTGAAGTCGAGGAAGCCGAGATCGAGCGGCTTCTTGACCTTGTAGGCGTAGTCGCCGGTGAGAAAGACCCAGGAGATGTGGGTCTCCACCAGCCGCAGGCCCCGCACCGGGTGGGGGTAGAAGCCGGGCTCGAGCAGGCGCCGGACGTTCAGTCCGCCGGCGGGGTGCGTCATTGCGGCAGCGGCCGGGTCACCGCAGACCCGCTCCCCCCGGAGCGCTCGACCGACCCGATGCAGCGGTATACGCCGAAGACCTGGCGGCCCCCCTCGATGCCACCCTCGGGTGCAATCGAGTCACCTCCCATCTTCGCGGCCTCGTTACGGCCGAGGTACTGCACCTCCTCGGCGACCGTGGGGTAGCCGCGGCCGATGAAGCCGAGCACGGTGGTGCTCGTGGTCGCCGTCGTGCGACCGAGCTTCTGGCAGACGGTGACCTCTTCGGGCTTCATCAGGCGCACCCGCTCGCCGCCGGGCGAGAGGGATACCCAGGAACATCCGGCGATGGCCGTGACGAGGATCGATGCGGGGAGGAGAAGCGCGCGGCGTGGTGTTTTCACGGTAGTTGACCTGCGGGGGTCCGGATGCCTGGGCCCATTGTAGTGCAACTCCCACCGCGCCGGCCGCGTGAGCGGGACGCCGGCGGCCACCGCGCGGGCGCGCGCGGAGCCTCAGGCGAGGCTCGCCTCGAAGTCGTACTCGAGCCCCGGGCGGGGCTCCTGGATGTAGTCGCCCTGGGCGTAGTCGACTCCGCAGTGCCACAGGACCGCCAGGCCGCTCGCCTCCTCGATGCCGCTGGCGATCGTGACCCGCTCCAGGCGGCGGGCGTTGTCCTGGAAGGCGCGCAGGGCCACGCGGCGCTGCTCGTTGCGGGCCAGACCCTCGACGAAACCGCTGCCGAGACGCACGTAGCGGGCGTCCACGTGGTGCACGAGGCTCAGGCCCGAGGTCCGCGGCCCCGCGTCGTCGGCGATGGCCGCGGCGCAGCCCAGGCGCTGGAGAGCGCTGACGAAGGCCTGGGCGAAGCGGACCTGGCGGCGCGCGGCGGCCTCCCGCACCTCGAAGACGAACTGGCCCCCGTCCAGCTGGGTGCGCTGCAGCATGCGGCTGAGGTGCAGGGGCACCGCCTCGCTCTCGATGGCCGAGTCCGAGAGGCGGATCAGCAGGGTCGGCTCGATGCCGGCGGCGCGCTGGGCCTGGGCCTCGGCGAGCGCCCGCTCCACCACCCAGAAATCGAGCTTCATGGCGAGCTCGCCGTCGGAGCCCATGCATTCGAATGCGTCCAGGGGGAACGGGTTGCCCTGGCGGTCCAGCATGCGCAGCTGGGTCTGGTAAAACGGCTTCGGCCGGCCGTGCAGCGGGATCAGGGGTTGATACCACAGGGCCAGACGGTCGTCGCCGAGCGCGCTCCAGACGACGTCCGGGGCCACGGTCCGGCGCAGGCTGCCCACTCCGTCGCCGGCGCTGGCCTCGAAGCGCCGGACCTGGTTGCCCCCCGCCAGGATGGCGCGCCGGCAGGCCTGATCGGCCCGGCTCAGGACGACCCGGAGGTCAGAGACGCCGGGGGTGACCGCCGCGATGCCGAGGCTCGCGGTGGTCGCGAAGAACTGGCCTCCGACCTCGGTCACCGTCGCCTTGATCGCGCCCCGGACGCGCTCCGCCCCCTGTTCCACCCTCGCCGCGTCCTCGTCCGGGGTGAGGATCGCGAAACTGTGGTCGCCGAAGCGCGCGAAAAGGCGCCCCGGGGGGACCTCCCGCCGCACCACCTCGGCCAGCTCCGCCATGATCGCGTCACAGGTCGTGATGCCCCCGGATTGCCGCAGGGCGCGGAAGTTCTCGAGCTCCACCAGCACCAGGTGGCCGCCGGTGCGCTCCCTCGGCGGGCGGTCGAGGTAGCGGGTGAGGGCCTCGAGGAAATAACCCCGGTCGGGAAGGCCCGTCAGGTAGTCGCGCCCGGCTTCCCCGGAGCCGGGCAGCTCGGCCCAGCCGTTCCCTTCAGCGGAGCCGCCCTCCGCTCCGGCAAGCCGGTGGGGCGCCTCGGTGCCGGCGGGGCCACCTCGCGGGGGCCGGTCGGAACGCAGCCCGTGGAGTCGCTCGAGGCGCCGCAGGCGCCGGCGGTCTTCGAGGGAGGCCACCTCCCGGCGCACCACGGCGAGGAGGTGGTCGCGGTTCGTGGGGTCGACGACGTCCCGTGCCCCCAGGGCGAGCAGGGCGACGCCCTCCCCCTCGCGCCGGGCGGGCGCCACCCCCACCAGGGGGAGGTCCCGGTGGGTGGTGCGCAGCACGGTGAGCGCGCGCGGGATACCGAAGCCGGGGACGCGCTGGGTCGCGAGGACCAGGTCCCAGGGGCGTTCGCGCAGCGCCTCGGCAAGGGCCGCCGGATTGTCGACCACCGCTCCCGAAATGGCGTACCCCCCCTGGCGCAGGACCGCCAGCAGCTCGTCGGCGCCGGAGTCCGAGCGGTCGATGACGACGACGTGCAATCGCTGGCGGGGGTCCATCGCTGCGAGCGGCCTTCGGGAGGCCGGGCTTGCCCTCGGTGCCGCGCAAAGGGGAGCGCAAACAAAAAGAACAGCAAATTGTGGGCCCGTTCGCAAAAAACGGCCCCGTCACAGTGCTTGCGGAGTGGGGTGGCGGTGTCAGCCGGGGCGGTACTGTAAAGCCTACCGACACGACCGAGTCCCTCACCGGGATGCGTCGGTGCCCCGGGGCGCGGCGGGGCCCCGGGAGCGCCGGAGGGCAGGCCGCCCCCCTGGTCCGGGGGCGGGCTCAGGTGATCGTGCGGACGCCCCCGTCGGTCCCGAGGATCAGCACGTCCGCGGGGCGGCGCGCGAAGATCCCGTTCGTGACCACGCCCGTGATCTGGTTCAACTCGGCCTCGACCGCGGCCGGGTCGGTGAGGTTCAGGTTGTAGACGTCGAGGACGATGTTGCCGTTGTCGGTGACGAAGCCGTCACGCCAGATGGGATTGCCGCCGAGCTTGACGACCTGCCGGGCCACGTAGCTGCGCGCCATGGGGATGACTTCGACCGGCACGGGGAACTTGCCCAGCACGGCGACGAGCTTGGAGTCGTCCGCGACGCACACGAACTTCTCCGCCGCCGCGGCGAGGATCTTCTCCCGGGTGAGCGCGCCGCCCCCGCCCTTCACCAGCCGCAGGTTGCGGTCCGCCTCGTCGGCTCCGTCCACGTACACCGGGACCGTGCCCACGCCGTTCAGGTCGTAGACCGGGATGCCGTGGCGGCGCAGGCGCGCCGCGGTGGCCTCGGAGCTTGCTACCGTGCCCTCGATGCGCCCGCGAAGGGTGGCGAGCAGCTCGATGAAATGGTTCGCGGTGCTGCCGGTGCCGACACCGATGACGGCATTGTCCGCGACGTACTCGAGGGCCGCCCTGGCCGCCGCCTTCTTCTTGTCGTCCTGCGTCATGATCGCTTCCTCGTGGCTGCCGTACATGCCATCTTTCCAGTATAGGTCCCTTCCGCGAAGCCCCTCCAATGCCCCACCAGTACATCGAGCGCATCCTGAAGTCCCGGGTCTACGACGTGGCCCGGGAGACCCCCCTCGAGGCGGCGCGGCTGCTCTCCGCGCGGCTCGGCAACGCGGTCTTCCTCAAGCGCGAGGACCTGCAGCCGGTGTTCTCGTTCAAGATCCGGGGGGCCTACAACAAGATCGCGGGCCTGTCGCCGGAGGAGCGGGCGCGGGGCGTCATCACCGCCTCGGCGGGCAACCACGCCCAGGGCGTGGCGTTGTCGGCCCGCCGGCTCGGGATCCGCGCCCTGGTCGTGATGCCGGAGACCACCCCGCCGATCAAGGTCGCCGCCGTGCGCCGGCTGGGGGGCGAGGCCGTGCTCCACGGCAGCGCCTACGACGAGGCCTACGCGCACGCGACGCAGATCGCCCGGCGCGAGGGGATGACCTTCGTGCACCCCTACGACGACCCGGAGGTGATCGCGGGCCAGGGCACGGTGGCGATGGAGATCCTGCGCCAACACCCGGCGCCGCTGCACGCGATCTTCGTTCCGGTCGGCGGCGGCGGGCTCATCGCGGGGATCGCCGCCTACGTGAAGACCTTCTGGCCCGAGGTGAAGGTGATCGGGGTCGAGCCCGACGACGCGCCGAGCCTCGAGCGGGCGCTGGCCGCCGGGAAGCGGGTCGTCCTCGATTCCGTGGGCCTGTTCGCCGACGGCGTCGCGGTGCGCCAGGTGGGGGAGGAGCCCTTCCGGGTCTGCCGCGAGGCGGTCGACGAGGTGGTGCTCGTGACCGGCGACGAGATCTGCGCCGCCATCAAGGACATCTTCGACGAGACGCGCTCCGTCGCGGAGCCCGCCGGCGCCCTGGCGGTCGCCGGTCTGAAGAAATACGTCGAGCGCGAGGGGCTGCGCGGGGCGGACCTCGTCGCCGTCGACTCCGGGGCCAACCTCAACTTCGACCGGTTGCGCTACATCGCGGAGCGCGCCGAGACCGGGGAGCAGCGCGAGGCCCTTCTCGCCGTCACCATCCCGGAGGAGCCGGGGAGCTTCCGGAGCTTCTGCGAGGCGATCGGCCACCGCAGCATCACCGAATTCAATTACCGCTATGCGAGCGCGAGCCGCGCCCACGTCTTCGCGGGGATCGAGCTGCGCGAGGGGCGGGCGGACAAGGAGCGGCTCGTGGGCGAGCTGCGCGAGAAGGGCTACGCCGTCCTCGACCTGTCGGACAACGAGATGGCGAAGCTGCACGTCCGCTACATGGTGGGCGGGCGGGCCCCCGAGGTGGTGGACGAGGTCCTGTACCGCTTCGAGTTCCCCGAGCGCCCCGGTGCGCTGCTGAACTTCCTGACCCAGATGGGCTCGCGCTGGAACATCAGCCTCTTCCACTACCGCAACCTGGGTGCGGACTACGGGCGGGTGCTCGTGGGGGTGCAGGTCCCGCCCGCGGACGCGGGGCGGTTCCAGAAGTTCCTCGCCGACCTCGGCTATCCCTGGGAGGAGGAGACGGGCAACCCGGCGTACCGGCTGTTCCTCAGCTGAGGCATCCCCGTCCGGCGGGATATACTGGCTCGCATGCGCTACGTATCCACCCGGGGCGGGATGGCGCCCCTGCCGTTCTGCGACATCCTCCTCGAGGGCCTCGCGCCCGACGGCGGGCTGACGGTCCCCGAGAGCTACCCGCCGGTCGACCGGGCCACGCTCGCGACCTGGCGGGGCCTCGGGTACCGGGAGCTCGCCTTCGAGGTCCTCTCGCGCTTCATCGACGACATCCCCGCCGGGGACCTGCGGGGGATCGTCGAGCGGACCTACACCGCCCGGGCCTTCGGCTCGGAGGCGATCACGCCGCTGCGCACCTTCGAGCCCGGGCTGCACCTGCTGCAGCTCTCGAACGGGCCGACCCTCGCGTTCAAGGACGTCGCGATGCAACTGCTCGGCAACCTGTTCGAGTACGAGCTCGGGCGGCGCGGCGAGACCCTGAACATCCTCGGGGCCACCTCCGGCGACACGGGCTCCGCCGCGGAGTACGCGGTGCGCGGCAAGCGCGGCGTGCGCATCTTCATGCTCTCGCCCTACGGCAAGATGAGCGCGTTCCAGACCGCGCAGATGTACTCGCTCGCGGACGCCAACGTGTTCAACCTCGCGGTGCGCGGGGTGTTCGACGAATGCCAGGACATCGTGAAGGAGGTGTCCGCGGACCTGGACTTCAAGGCCCGCTACCGGATCGGCACGGTCAATTCCATCAACTGGGCCCGTCTGGTGGCCCAGGTGGTGTACTACTTCCGGGGCTACTTCGCGGCCACCCGCTCGAACGAGGAGCAGGTCTCCTTCGCCGTTCCGTCGGGGAACTTCGGCAACATCTGCGCGGGCCACGTCGCCCGCAGCATGGGCCTGCCGATCCGCCGGCTGGTGCTCGCCACCAACGAGAACGACGTGCTGGACGAGTTCTTCCGCACCGGCGTCTACCGCCCGCGCAGCGGCGCCGAGGTGCACCAGACCTCGAGCCCGTCGATGGACATCTCCAGGGCCTCGAACTTCGAGCGCTACGTCTACGACGTCGTGGGGCGGGACGCGGGGCGGGTGCGCGAGCTGTGGCGGCGGATGGGCGCCGAGGGCCAGTTCGACCTCGCCGGCACGCCGGAATTCGATCGTGTGCGCGCGAGCGGCTTCGTCTCCGGCTCGAGCGCCCACGCCGACCGCCTGCGCACCATCCGCGAGGTCTACGAGCGCTACGGCTACCTGGTGGACACCCACACCGCCGACGGGATCAAGGTCGCCCTGGAGCACCGGGAGCCCGGCGTGCCCATGGTGTGCCTGGAGACCGCGCTCGCGGCCAAGTTCGAGGACACGATCCGCGAGGCCCTCGGGCGCGCCCCCGAGCGCCCGCCCGCCTACGCCGACCTCGAGTCGCGCCCCCGGCGCTTCGAGGTCCTCGACGCGGACACCGCCGCCGTGAAGCGCTTCATCGCGGAGCATGTCCAGGGCGGCTGATGTCCTCGCCCCAGCGCTTGACCCGGCCCACATCGACGTCGAACAGGTCGAGGACCCGGCCCACCGTGTCGTCGACGATGTCGTCCACCGTCTTCGGCAGGGTGTAGAAGGCCGGCACCGGAGGCATCACCACGGCGCCCGCCTCGGTCGCCGCCAGCATGTTGCGCAGGTGCCCCGCGTGCAGCGGGGTCTCGCGCACGACCAGCACGAGCCGCCGGCGCTGTTTCAGCACCACGTCGGCGGCCCGGGTGAGGAGCGTCGAGGTGACGCCCGTGGCGACCTCGGCGAGGCTCTTCACGGAGCAGGGGATCACGACCATTCCGAGGGTGGGGAACGACCCGCTGGAGATGGCCGCGCCGAGGTCGTCCACGTCGTAGGACACGTCCGCCAGGGCGCGGAGCTCACGGGCCCCGAGGGCGGTCTCGTGGGCCCGGGTCAGGTCCGCCGCCCGGGACACCACCAGGTGGGTCTCCACCCCGGTGGGGCGCAGCCACTCGAGCAGCCGCACACCATAGACGATCCCGGTCGCGCCGCTGATCCCGACAATCAGTCTCCTGGCCGCCACTGCGCCTCCCCGGTCACACCTGGCCTTCGACCTCCTGCCGATAGTAGTCCATGAGGATCTGCGCCACCTCCGGGCGCGAGAACTCCCGCGGCGGGGCGACGCCCCGGGAGAGCATCTCGCGCACCTTCGTCCCGGAGAGCAGCACGAAGTCGTCCGGCGTGTGATCCGGGGCGTCGCGCATCATCACCACCCGGTTCAGCTTCTTCGACCAGGCGGTGTGGTCCGCCTTGAAGATCTCGATCTCCAGCGCCCCCTTCGGCACCTCCTCGTCGAAAATCCTCTGGGCGTCGAAGGCGCCGTAGTAGTCGCCCACGCCCGCGTGGTCACGGCCCACGATGAAGTGCGTCGCGCCCATGTTCTGGCGGAACACCGCGTGCAGCACCGCCTCGCGCGGGCCCGCGTACAGCATGTCGAAGCCGTAGCCGGTCACCATCGCGGTGTTCGGCGGGAAGTAGAGCTCGACCATCTTGCGGATGGCGGCGTCGCGCACCGGCGCGGGGATGTCGCCTGCCTTCAGGCGCCCGAGCAGCATGTGGATCACCACGCCGTCGGCCCCCACCGCCCGCATGCCCATCTTGCAGAGCTCCTCGTGGGCGAGGTGCATGGGGTTGCGGGTCTGGAAGGCGATCACGCGGCGCCAGCCGCGCTCGGCGATCTCGTTGCGGATCTCGACCGCGGTGCGGAAGGTGTCCGGGAATTCGCTCTGGAAGTAGCTGAAGCCGAGCACCTGGATCGGCCCCGAGACGCAGTACCGGCCGAGCGAGCGGAAGGTCGCCACGCCGGCGTGGGCGGGGTCGAGCGTGCGAAACACCTTTTCCACGATGAAGTCGAGCTCGGGCTCCGCGAGCTCCTCCACGTCCTGCACGTCCATGACCGCGAGGACGGGGTGGCCTGCGAGGTTCGGGTCGCGCAGGGCGATGCGCCTCGCGCCTTTCACACTCGCCAGGTCCCGGGTCAGGTTCAGCACCGGCACCGGCCAGAAGAGCCCGTCCGTGGTGCGCATCCGCTCGGCGACGGAGAGCGCGTCGGCCGCGCTCATGTAGCCGGTCAGGGGGTTGAAGTAGCCCGTGCCCAGCATCACGGCGTTCGCGGCGGCGGCCGAATTCAGGAGCAGGGACGGCAGGCCCTCGGCCTCCTGCAGCAGCTCCCGGTGGCGCACCGGGTCGTACACGAAGAGGGGGTTCAGCGTCTCGGAGCCGTGGGGCTTGATCATCGTGGGCGTGCTCTCCTGAACGGGCGGGTCCCCGGGGGCGCCCCCGGCGGCGCGGCGACCCGGAAGGGGCAGCGCGCGAGGCGGGGCCGGCGCGCGGGAAGGCGGTATTCTGACCGGTCACCGGGGGGAAACGCACCCGTCCTGCCGGTACTGGCCCAGGCCACCGGTCCCCCTACCTCCCGGGGAGCGCGCGCGCTAGCCTTGGGGAGGAGGAGCGAAGGGATGCCCGCAAACCTGACCCCCGAGTACAAAACGGCCGAGGCCGCCTGCCCCCGGCACGTGGGCCGGGCGCACCCGGTTGCGGGCGGCGACGTGATCGAGCCGCACGCGTGAGCGCGCCCCCGAACGGCAAGGGGCCGCGCCGCCACTGGGCCCCCCTCGGCACGCCGGAGGGCAACGGGGTCCTCACCGGCCTCGGCACCGCCCTTGCCGGTGTCGTCCCCCTGCTCGCGCTCCTCGCGCTCGCCTACCTCTCGGCCCGGGACCAGGTGGCGCGCGAGACGGACATCGCCGTCCGGCTCGCCGTGCGCAACGCCGAGCACGTCTTCGACTGGGCGCTGGCCGACCTGAACCGGGTCACGCCGCTCGTCGACGCCCCCTGCTCGCCGCAGACGGTCGAGCGCCTGCGCCGCGTGGTCCTCGAGTCCGCGGCGGCGCGGGAGGTGGGTCTGTTCCGCGCCGACCTGCAGGTCTACTGCACGAGCCGGGGACCGGCAGGCGTGTACCCCCCGGCGGCGGACCGGGCCCGTTTCCCTGCCGAAGGCACCTTCGTGGGCTTCTACGAGTCCGAGCTCGTCGACGACCCCGCAGTGGTCGTTCACCGCCGTGTCGCGGGGGGTGCCGGGGCCGGCGTTCTGGTGTCTCCCTCGGAGTTCCGCAACGACGTCCTCGCCGAGGTGCTCGGCCTCCAGGGTGGCTTCCGGATGGAGGTGACGGACGGGCCCGTCGTGGCCGAAAACCCCGGCATGGTGCCCGCCGGGACCCGGGGGTACCTCTTCGCCGCCGCGGACTCCACCCGGCATCGGGTCCGGGTCGAGGCCGCCCGCCCCGACTCCGACGTGCTGGACGCATTTCTCGAGCGCCTCCCGCGGTTCGGGTGGGTGGGGGTGGCCCTGGGCACGCTGGCCGCCGTGGCCTTCTCCCGCGCCATGCGCCGGCGGCTCTCGCTCGAGACGGAGTTGCGCACGGCGCTGCGCCGGGGGGAGCTCGAGGTCCACTACCAGCCGCTCGTGGACCTCGCCGCGGGGCGCTGCGCCGGGGCCGAGGCGCTGGTGCGCTGGCGCCACCCCCAGCGGGGGCTGGTGCACCCGGCCCTCTTCATCGCGATGGCGGAGGAGACGGGGCTCGTCATGCCCATGACGGACTGGATGCTGAGGCGCGTGCGCGACGACGTCCTGCAGTGGTTTCGCGCGCTGCCCGACTTCCACGTTGCGGTCAACCTGGCGGCCCAGCACTTCGCCGACGAGGCCATCGTCGAGGAGGTCCGGTCGGTCCTGCAGGGGTCCGGGCTCGAGCCCTCGGTGCTGATGCTGGAGGCGACCGAGCGTCAGCTGATCGAGGGCGGGGAGGGCGCCGCGCGGCGGGTGATGGAGTCCCTGCGCGCGCTCGGTTGCTCCCTCGCCGTGGACGACTTCGGTACCGGCCAGAGCAGCCTCTCCTACCTCCAGCGCTTCCCGATGGACTACCTGAAGGTCGACAAGAGCTTCGTCGACACCATCGGCACCGACTCGGTGAGCCGCCCGGTCCTGGACGCGATCATCGACCTCGGCCGCCGGCTCGGTCTCACCGTGATCGCCGAGGGGGTCGAACACCCCCACCAGGTCGAGTACCTGCGGCGGCGGGGTGTGCAGCTGGCGCAGGGGTTCCTGTTCTCGCCGCCCCTGCCGGCGGCCGAGCTGGCGGACTACATGGCGGCCTGCGACGCCGCCGCGTGGGTCGCGAAGCGGTGACCGGGCCTTCCGGACCCAGTGGACCCATGACCCTCGTGCCTGCGCCCTGCCAGGGGTGCGCCCCGTGAGCTTTCCCGTCCTGGTGCTGCTCGCGGTCTTCGCCGCCATCGCCTTCCGCCGGGTGGGGCGCCTGCGCATCCGGATCTGGCAGGCCATGGGGGCTGGCGCACTCGCGGTGCTCCTGAGCGGGCACATCTCCCCGGCGCAAGCGCTGCGGTCCATCGACCCGGACGTCATGCTGTTCCTGTTCGGGATGTTCGTGGTGGGCGAGGCCCTGGTGGCGAGCGGGTACCTCTACACCCTCGCGTGTCACACCCTGGGCCGGGCCCGGAGCGCCGACTCCCTGGTGCTCGCGGTGCTGTTCGGCGTCGGCCTGGCGTCCGCCCTGCTGATGAACGACACCCTCGCGATCGTGGGGACGCCGCTCATGCTGCGGCTCGCCGGGAGGCACCGGATCGACGGCCGCGTGCTGCTGCTGACCCTGTCTTTCGCCGTCACCACGGGCAGCGTGATGAGCCCGATCGGCAACCCCCAGAATCTCCTGATCGCCATCGGCGGGGGCATGGCCAGTCCCTTCGTCACCTTCCTGCGCCACCTCTTCCTCCCCACCGTGCTGAGCCTCCTCGCGGCCTATGCGGTGCTGCGGGTGGCCTACCGGCGGGAATTCCACGGGGGCGTGCTGGAGCACGCCGAGGCCGGCCCCGGTGACCCGGCGCTCGCCCGGCTGGCGCGCCTGGCGCTGGTGGTCGTGGTCCTGATGGTGGTCGCGAAGGTCGCCCTGGTCTGGACTGGCGCGCCCTTCGAGATGCGCCTGTCCTGGATCGCCCTCGCGGGGGCCCTGCCCGTGCTCCTCGCGAGCCCGCGGCGCGGGGCGATCCTGCGGCGCCTGGACTGGCCGACGTTGCTGTTCTTCGCCGCGATGTTCGTGCTGACGGCCAGCGTCTGGCAGACCGGCTTCTTCCAGGACGCCCTCGCGCGCCTCGGCCTCGACCTGACCGGCACGGGTGCGACCCTGGGTGTGGGGGTGCTGCTGAGCCAGCTCGTCTCCAACGTCCCGCTGGTCGCCCTGTACCTGCCCCTCCTGCAACACGCGGGGGTCTCCGAGGCGGGGCTGCTCGCGCTGGCCGCGGGGAGCACGCTGGCGGGCAACCTGCTCATCCTGGGCGCGGCAAGCAACGTCATCATCGTCGAGGCCGCCGACCGGCGCGGGACCCACGTGAGCTTCGCGGAGTTCGCCCGCGTGGGCATCCCGCTCACCCTGCTGCAGGTCGCCATCTTCGGGGTGTTCCTCGGTGCATAGGCGCGCGACCGACCCCGGTTCCGGCACCGGCGCGCGGGTCCGCCCGCTCCCCGTGCTCTCCGTCGCCGTGCCCCTCGGCCTCGCCCTCTGCCTCCTGCTCGCCCTGCCGTTCCTGCTGCACTATCACCTCGAGGAGACGCGGGCGCGCCAGCACGCGCTCGACAGCGAGAACCGGGTCCTCGAGCTCGCCCAGCAGGCCGCGGTGCAGGAGGTGGCCAGCGTGCTGTCCGACCTGCGCTTCCTGCACGAGCAGAACGAGATGCGGGACCTGCTGCGCGGGGACGCCCCGGGGGCGCGGGAGAGGCTCGCCGCCGAGTACCTCACGTTCGTCAGTCAGAAGCCGCGCTACGAGCAGGCCGCGGTCATCGGGGCGGACGGTGGGGAGGTGGTGCGGGTCGACGGCAACGACGGCCGGCCGACCGTGGCCGGCGCGCCGGCGCTGCAGTGGAAAGGGGACTGCGCGCACTTCCAGGAGACGATGCGCCTCGGACGCGGCGAGGTCCACCTGTCGCCCCTCGACCTGATCCTGCAGGGCGGGGCTGTGCAGATGCCCCTGAAACCCGTGCTTCGGGCCTCCGTCGCGCTGTTCGGCGCGGGCGGGGAGCGCCGGGGCGTGCTCACGCTCAGCTACCATGGGCGGCGCCTGCTCACTCGCCTGCGCGCGTACGCGCAGGGGGGGGCGAGCCAGCTGTGGCTGCTGAACGAGCAGGGCTACTGGCTCGCCGGCCCCGACCCCGCGCTCGAGTGGGGGTTCGCGTTCCCGGAGCGTTCAGACCGCACGCTGGCGGCCCGGGAGCCCGAGGCCTGGGAGCGCATCCGCGCGGAGGTGGCCGGCACCGTCGACACCGCGGACGGTCTCCTCACCTTCCGCAGGGTCTACCCACTCGCCGGGGACGCGTCCGCCTCGGACGCGCCGGCGATGGCCTCGCCCCACCGCTACTCCTGGACCCTCGCAACCCTGCTACCCCACGCCGCGCTCTCCAAGCGCATGGCCGGGCTCGCGGGCACGTTGCTGGCGGTCTACGGAGTCACGGCCCCCCTGCTGTTCGGCGGGACACTCTGGCTCACCTATCGTTCCGCGCGGGGGCGGGCCCGGCTGCGGGAGGCCCAGCGCCGGGAGCGGGAGCGGATGCTGGAGCTCGCCCACGCCAACCGGCTCGCGAGCGTCGGGGAGATGGCGACCCAGATGGCCCACCAGGTCAACCAGCCCCTGACCGCCATCGTCACGTACTGCGCGGCGGCGCAGCGCAGCCTGCAGTCCGGGGCCGGGGACCTCTCGCGTGTGCGCGAGTGGGTTGACGCCATCGGGGAGGAGGCCCAGCGCGTCAGCGCCATCGTGCGCGGGCTGAGGGAATTCGTGCGCCGGGGAAAGATGGCCCCCGTCCCGCTGGACCTCGGGGAGGTCGTCGCGGGCGTGGTGGGGGCGCTGCGCCCCGACGCGGACCGCCGACGTGTGAAGCTCGGCGTCGAGACCCCCGCCGGCCTGCCGGCGGTGCTCGCCGACCGGGTCCTGGTCGCCCAGGCGCTCCTGAACCTCGTGCGCAACGCCATCGAGGCCGTCTCGGTCGAGCCCTCCGAGCGGCGCCGGGTCGTCGTCTCCCTCGCGCTCGAGGGCGACCGGGTCGTGGTGTCCGTCGCCGACACGGGGCCGGGCGTCGACCCCGGGCTCGCGGGGAGGCTCTTCGAGTCCTTCGTGACCACGAAGCCCGAGGGCCTCGGCATGGGGTTGTCCATCACGCGGTCGATCGTGGAGGCCCACGGGGGGCAGTTGCGCTACGACCCGGCCCCCTCGGGCGGGGCGGTGTTCTCTTTCAGCCTGCGGAGGTCAGCGCCATGAGCGCGGGGGACGAGGTGCGGGTGTTCATCGTCGACGACGACGCGTCGGTGCGCCGCTCGCTGCGGGCGCTGCTCGGGGAGGTGGGAGTCCCGGCCGCCGACTTTCCCTCCGCCGAGGCACTCCTCGAGGTCGTCCACGAGGACACGCGCGGCTGCGTGCTGCTCGACGTGCGCATGCCCGGGATGAGCGGCCTGCAGCTGCAGGAGGTCCTGCGCGAGCGGGGCCTGAAGCTGCTGGTGATCGTCCTCACCGGGCACGCCGACGTCCCCATGGCGGTGCGCGCGATGAAGGCGGGGGCGGTCGACTTCATCGAGAAGCCGTTCAACCCTCAGCTCTTGATCGAGCGGATCCAGGCCTGCCTCGACGCCGAGGCCCAGGCCCATGCCCGGGGGCAACGGCGCCGGGACGCGGAGGCGCTCCTGCGCTCGCTCTCCACGCGGGAGCGGGAGGTGCTCGAGCTGTTGGTCACCGGCAAGCCGAGCAAGGTGATTGCCTCCACGCTGGGGATCAGCGAGAAGACGGTGGACGTGCACCGTTCCCACCTCATGCGCAAGACCGGCACGCGCTCGGTGGCCGAGCTCGTGCAGTTGTGGGTCGTGGCGTGGGGTAAGGAGCCGGGGTCCTAGGGGTGTCCCAGGAGCCCTGGAACGCGCCACCGGGCGAGCGCCCGGTGGCGCCGCCTGGGCCTGACCCCCGGCCGCGCGGTTCCGCGGCCGGAGAGGGAACGGCGCTCAGATCTCGATGGACATCCCGAGACCGTCGCTGTGCGTCACGGTCCCCTGGAACATCCGCGGCCGCGCTCCCTCGTACACGCCCATCAGGTCCTCGATGAGGAGCTCGGTGCCCACCGGAAACGCGATCGGACCCTGGCGCAGGTCGATCACCTGCTCGCCGGCCTCGCGAATCCCGTACAGGCCGATGGGGTGACCCTGATAGCGCAGGTGCACGAGCGGAAGCCTCGCCCTCGCGCCGTGCGGTCCCCGCTCGTGCGTCGTCGTCGAGCGTGTGTCCATCATCGCCTGCGTCCTCCTTTTCAAGCCCCCCGTACTCCTTATACGGGACCCGGTGCTCTCCCGGAATCGGCGGTTTATCTATGGCAACTAAGGGATCCTTTAGATCCGAGCACCCCCGCATCCGGCGTGCACAGGTGGCCGGGCTAGGCTATAGAGAATAGTCGGGGCGGCGACGGGCGCGCTGCCACTTCCCACTTGACGGCAAGGAGCATCGAGATGCGCATGCAGGCGAAACACCTTGGACTCTTTGTCCTGACCTTCGCGGCGATACCCGTGTGGGCGCAGGGCGGACAGCCCTACCCGCAACCCGACCCGGCGGCCGGTTACGGCCAGGCCGCACCCTACGGTGCGCCGCCGGCCTATGGTCAGCCCCCGGCTTATGGTCAGCCTCCGGCTTATGGTCAGCCTCCGGCCTACGGTCAGCCCGGCGGGTATGCACCGCCCCAGGGTTACCCGCCGCCCGGTGCCGGTTACGGGCAGGCGCCTGCCTACGGTGGGAGCGGGCCCGCACCGCTCGCGCCGCGGCGCTACGTGCCGCTGCGTGAGCTGGACCCCTTCGTGAAGGATGCACCGCCTGCCGCGGGTGGTCCCGGTCAGCCCGCTGCGCCCGGCGCGCCCGGAGCCGCGGCCGGTCCGGGGGCGGCCCCGGGGGCGGCCCCCTCCGGGGCGCCTCCTGAGAAGAAGACGGGCCCCATGGACAAGATGATGGCCCCGATGGAGAAGATGACGCAGCCCATGCAGCGGATGACGCAGCCGATGGAAAAGATGATGGGGCCCATGGGGAGCATGTTCGGGGGCAAGGAAGAGCCGGCCGCCCCCGGAGGCTACGGGCCCGCGCCCTACGGCGCCCCGGGCTACGGCGCCCCGGGCTACGGCGCCCCGGGTTACGGCGGTGGACCCGGCGTCGGTGGCGCGCCTTACGGTCAGCCCGCCGCCCCGGGCTACGGTCCGGGGGGGTACGGCGGACGTTGATCCCCGACGGGGACCGGGCACGGTCGCCGGGGTCGGGTGAGGCATCCGGCCCCGGCGCGTGCACGCCGGGAGCGATGGCGCGGCCGGGGCGATGGACCCCCGGCCTCGTCCTCGCTGCGATGGCGCTGGTATTGCAGGCGTGCGCTTCCGCGCCGCCCAGGGCGGTCGACAACGCCTGTGCGATCTTCCGGGAGAAGCCGGACTGGTGGGAGGCGACCCGCGAGGCGGAGCAGAAGTGGGGCGCGCCAGTGCCCCTGCAGCTCGCCATCGTCCGCCAGGAGTCGGGCTTTCGCGAGGACGCCAAGCCGCCCCGCGACACGCTGCTCGGCATTCCCATGTGGTGGCGGGTGTCGAACGCCTTCGGCTACGGGCAGGTGAAGGACGAGACCTGGGATTGGTACCGGGACCGCACCGGCAACCGGTGGGCCGACCGGGACGACTTCGAGGACGTCGCCGACTTCATCGGCTGGTATGCCGACGTGAGCCACCGCACCCTGGGGATCGGGAAGTCCGACGCCTTCAACCAGTACCTGGCATACCACGAGGGGCACGGAGGCTGGAAGCGCAACACCTATCGGGAGAAGGGCTGGCTCGTGGGGGTGGCGCGCAAGGTGGAGCGTTACGCGCGCACCTACGACGAGCAGCTGCGCACCTGCCGCAAGGAACTCGAGGAAGATCGGAACTGGTGGCCCCTGTAGGGTCCCCCCCAGGACCCCCTGCAGGGCCCCTGCAAGGGACCGGAGCCTCCCCGCGCCTCACCGCGGCCCGGGCAAACGCCGGCCGCCGGGTATTGCCGGCGGCCGGGTGTGGCTCACCCGAGGCGATGGGGGCTCACCAGGCGATGTAGGCGTAGCCCTTTTCCTGCAGCTCCATCAGGTCGGCCGCCCCGACCGAAACCACCTTCACGAACGGCAGCATGTCCTCCGCCTTCCAGTTGAGGCCCTCCATGGTCCGGGCACAGGCGTGGAATTCCACGCCGTAGTCCGCGAGGCTCGTGACCCGCTGCCGGATCAACTCCTCCACGGGGCGCCCCGGTTTCTTCGCCACGATGTGGATCCCTTCGCCGAAACAGGTCACCACGACGTGGATGTCGTCGGTGTACTCCCGCAGCATGGCCGAGGCCGAGCCGAGCACGTGCTCGTGGTAGGTGTTGTCCGCCTGATTGAACTGGTAGAGGACCTTGTGCGTGGGCTCGTCGCCCGGGAATTTCATGTCTTCGGCGGCCTCTGCGCGACGTCCGACGGTGCTCGCCACGAGGGCGCCGCTGGTGCCGAGGAGCGCCGCCAGCCACCGCCTGCGCGTACCACTTACCGTGCCGCTACCCTTCATCCACTCGCTCCACCTGGACACCGCTCCACCCTCCTGTCTCTGATCATATTCCGGTTAATCGTAGCAGCTGGTCTCCCGGAACTGCAGCGCCGCACGCGGGACCGGCGCCCGGGCGCTGTTCCCGCTCAACGCAGACGGCCCCGGAAGGAAGCTTCGGGTAGCCGGCGGCCCACCTGCTTGCGCACACAGGCCTGCACGGCGCCCGGCAGGCTCTGGGTGAGCACCTGGACGGACACGCACGCCATGAACCGGAGCATCCAGCCGGCGCTGGCGTTCGTCAGGTCCACCTGCTGTCGGCGCAACTCCTCCAGGATCTCGGATTTCCGATACTTCTTGCGCCCCAGCTGGCGGGGTGTGGCCCGGGTGGCCGTGCGCCCCAGGCAGGTGGCGACCGCCACGGGCAAGGGCTCGGTCGCACTCCGCCTCGCCACGCAGAGGGACAGGCGCAGCATGGCCCCGGCGGACCGGTCGACCACGCGGATGCCCTGGCGGCGCGCCTCCCGCAGGATGCGCACGTGCAGGCTCTCTCGGGGTGGCCGCAGGCGGCTCACCAGCCGATCGAGGGGCGACTGGCTCTTGCGGAACCGCGGGAGCGGCCCCATCAGCCGTAGGTGTCCCGGGTGATGTTCTCGTACCAGCTCTTGCCGTACTCGGCCTCGCGCCGGCGCTGCTCGATGGGTGCGTTCTCCGGCGAGTAGCCCCCGGCGCCCGGCACCTCGATGATCCGGCCCTCCGGCCCGATGGTGTAGATGCTTGCGGCCGAGATGCCGTAGTCGGGCGCGAGCAGGCTCCAGCAGGTGTTGGTATAGGCGGGCCGCGGCGGCCGGGTGCCGAGGATGGTCGAGGCGATGTGCGCGGCCGCCACCTTGGCCTGGGTGTTGGACGAGTAGGCCGCCTTCGCCATCGCCCCGGCGCTGGTGGCGTCGCCGACCACGTACACCCCTCTGGCGCGGGTGGACTCGAAGCTCTCCGGCACGATGGGGCACCAGCCCCGCTCGTCGGTGAGCCCGGACTTCTCCGCGAGCAGGCCCGCCTTCTGGGGCGGGACGACGTTCAGCACGTCGGGCCTGTACTCGTCGAACTCGGCGCGCACGACGCGGGTCTTCGGGTCGATCGACTCGACCTTGCCGCCCTCGGCCCCGGGGCGCCACTCGACCATGTCGCCGTAGTTGTGCTTCCAGCCCTCCAGGAACAGGGGCCTCTTGGAGAAGGAGTCCTTCGGGTCGAGGATCAGTACCTTGGACTTGCCCTTGCCGTGGTGGGTCAGGTAGTGGGCGATCTGGGCGGCCCGCTCGTAGGGTCCCGGCGGGCAACGGTAGGGGGTGGGCGGCGCGACGATGACGAGCAGGCCCCCGTCGCGCATGGCCTCGATCTGGCGCCGCAGCAGGAGCGTCTGGGGGCCGGCCTTCCAGGCGTGGGGTATCGTCTCGCTCGCTGCCTCGTCGTAGCCCGGGATCGCGTTCCAGCGAAAGGCGATCCCCGGGGCGACGACCAGGAAGTCCGCGGTGAGGGTCTTTCCCCCGCGCGTCTTCACCGTCTTCGCCGCCGGGTCGAGGTCCAGCACCTCGTCGATCACGACGTGGACACCGCGCCGGGCGAGGCCCGCGTAGCCGAAGGTGAGCGACGCGATGTCCCGCTCGCCGCTCAGCACCTCGTTGCTGAACGGGCAGCTCACGTAGGCCTCGTCCTTTTCGATCAGGGTGACCTCGGCGTCCGGGGCGTACTCCCGGGTGTACCGGGCCGCGGTGGCGCCGGCAAAGCCCCCGCCCACCACCACCACCCGTGCCGCTGCCGCACCCCGGGACCGTCTGGGGAGACCGAGCGCGGCGAGAGCCGCCGCCGCACCCGCCCGCTGGATGAACTCCCGACGCTCGATCATGCTCACGGCCTGCTCTCCTCTTGTCGTCACGACCCTGACGTGGCTGCGCCCCTCGCGCTGCGCCGCCCGCGAGCGGGGGTTGCGTGGGGCGCGCTGCCCGCAGATCATCTTGAGTTTAGCCGTCAGTGTAGCCGCAGGCGGGGGACGCGTCCCGTCGCGACCCGAGGGACATCTGGATGGTGCACGCAATCCTACGCCTGTGGATCGTTGTCCTGGCCCTCGGCGCGGCAGGCGCCGGCGCGGCCGAGGGCCCCCGCGACGATGCCTTCTGGTACGGCACCGCCGCGGACGGCTCGCCGACGGTGCGCCTGCATTTCTTCTGGAGTGCCACCTGCCCCCATTGCCAGGTGGCGAAGCCCTTCGTCGACTCGCTGCCCGAGCGCTACCCCTGGCTCGAACTGCGCAGCCATGAGATCAGCGGGAGCCAGAAGGCGGTCGATCTCTACGTCGCCGCCGCGCGGTCGGTCGGTGGCGAGGCCCGCTCCGTCCCGGGTTTCCTCTTCTGCCGCAAGATCGAGGTCGGTTTCCACACCGCCGAGACCAGCGGCGCAGAGTTGGCCCGCAAGCTCGAGGCCTGCCGGACGGCGCGGGTGGCGGCGCTCGCGGGCGCCGGCTCGGGCGAGCCCGGCGGCACCCCACACGGAGGGACTCCGGCCGCGTCCGGGGCGGGGGGGGCAGTCGGGGAGACACAGGCGAGCCTGCCGGTGCTGGGCTCCGTCGACCTCGAGCGCTGGTCCCTGCCCGTGCTCACCGTCGTGCTGGCGTCGCTCGACGCCTTCAACCCCTGCGCCTTCTTCGTGCTGCTGTTCCTGCTGAGCCTGCTGGTGCACGCCCGCAGCCGCGCGCGCATGCTCTTCATCGGCGGGGTCTTCGTGCTGTTCTCCGGGCTGGTCTACTTCGCCTTCATGGCCGCGTGGCTGAACGTCTTCCTGATGATGGGGGAGATCCGGGGCGTCACCCTCGCGGCGGGGCTCCTCGCCGTCCTCATCGCGGCGGTGAATCTGAAGGACTACTTCTGGTTTCGCCAGGGGGTGAGCCTCTCCATCCCGGAGTCCGCCAAGCCCGGGCTGTTCAAGCGCATGCGCGGCGTCGCCACCGCCGGGGGCGTGGTGCCCATGGCGGTCGGCACGGTGCTGCTGGCCGTGGTCGCCAACTCCTACGAGCTGCTCTGCACGGCGGGCTTCCCCATGGTGTTCACCCGCGCCCTCACCCTGGAGGACCTGGGCGGGGCGAGTTACTACGGCTATCTCGTGCTCTACAACGTCATCTACGTGATCCCGCTGGCGCTCATCGTGCTCGCGTTCACCTACACGCTCGGCAGCCGCAAGCTCTCCGAGCGTGAGGGGCGCCTCCTGAAGCTCCTGTCGGGCTACATGATGCTGGGGTTGGGGCTGATGCTCGTCTTCGCCCCGCAGTTCCTCACCCACGCCGGGTCGGCCATCGCCGTGCTGGCCCTGGCGTTGCTCGCCACGGGTGTGACCGCCTGGCTCACGCCGCAGGCCGGTCTTCCCGCCGCGCACGGGTCCCGCCCCTAGGCGGCCGGTTCCGGCAGGGCCCCGGGGCTGTCGGCCTCCCCGGGGAAAGGGAGAGTGGGAGAGGGCCCCATGGCCATCGCCTGGCGCAACACCTACGAGCGGTACGGGGTCATCGCGAAGGGGCTGCACTGGGTGGTGGCGCTCCTCGTCTCCGTGCAGTTCGCCACCGCGGCCCTGATGGCCGGGGCCTGCCCGGGGGGCGGTCGCGGGCCGGGGCCGGGCGAGGGGCTTCTCCTGGGCACCCACCGCTCGCTCGGGCTGCTGCTGCTCGCCCTCACGGCGGTGCGTGCCCTGTGGCGCTGGGCGGCGGGCCTGCCCCACTGGCCGCCCGGGCTCACGCCCTGGGAGCGTGAGCTCTCGCGAAGGGCCGACCGGGCGCTCTACGGGGTCCTCTGGCTGCTGCCGTTCTCCGGCCTGCTGCAGGCCCTGGGGGAGGGCGCGGCGGTCAGCTTCTTCGGGCTCTGGGAACTGTCGCGGCTCGCCGGGGCAGAACCGGCGCTCGCCCGGGTGAGCGTCGTGGGCCACCGGTTGGCGGCCTGGGCCCTGGTGGCGGCGGTCACCGTCCACCTGGGGCTGGTGGCGAAGCAGCAGGGGGTGCCTCGGGACGGCCCGGTACGAGGTCGCGTTCCGACCCAAAAAAAGGGCGCCCCGGAGGGCGCCCCTGGTGCTGCGGGTACGGACGATCCGACCTAGCCGACCTTCTCCTCGGCGGAGTCGCTGTCGCCCTTGTTGTCCTTCCAGGACAGCTTCAGGGTGTCACCCGCCTTCGCGTTCACCTTGAACGCCAGGTACGGGTTCTTGGAGATGCCGGAGCTCCACTGCCCCGTCAGCACAGGCTTGCCGTTCAGCTCGGCCACCATGTCCTGAATGAAGTGCGCCGGGACGACCTCGCCGGTCGTCTTGTTCTTGCTCATCAGCTCCATCGGATGGCTGATGAGTGCCTTGACCTCTGCCACGCCGTCGACAGCCTTGGCGCGGATCTTAATGGTGCCACTGGCCATATCTCACCTCTTCTCCGATCTTGCCGTTAGCCGCCGCAGCCACCGATGGTGACCTTGACCTCTTTCTTGGCCTCGTAGACCTTGCCGCCGGCCTTCACGAGGGCCTGCACGTTCATCGTCGAGCCCATCTTGATGCGGGTCGAGACGTACGGCAGGGCGCCGGCGCCCAGGTCGAAGGACGCGATCAACGGCAGCGCGTTCTTCTCGGCAACGATGGAGATCGACTGCACGTCCTTCATCGTCGACTCGACGGTGACGGGAACGACTGCACCGTTCTCGGCGATGTCCGGAGCCTTCACGGTGACGTCCGCACTCGCTGCGGCGCCCGCCAGCCCGAGGGCCTTCAGGGCGTCGCCCACTGCCTTGGCCTCGAAGGCCTCCTTCGACCAGGCAGCCAGCACCTGCTGCGGGGCCAGCAACCCGGCGCCGACCGCGACGCCGACCGCGCTGCTGGCCAGCGCACCCTTCAGTATCGTCCTGCGCTGAATGCTCATGTTGCTAAAATTCCTCGTTCGTTGTCAGTCACACCCAACCGCGTGTAGACCTGCGTGACGGCCCTATCGCCCCGCCATCGACGATGGGGGCCTCGCCGCACCCGTAACGGGCTAACGCTAACGGACTGTCGGGAGTCTTCACGTCTGTCCACGGCGGCCTCCCCTTCGCCCACCCCAGCAGACAACAGGCCAGGAGAAAGGTTCAAACCGACCGCAAACGCAGGCGCCACCGTAGTCTGCACCACGAAATCCGGCAGGTCAAACCAGCGCCGGACCCGTAACGGCCGGGGCAACGAGAGAAATTGCGCCCCGTCAAAGGGGGCGCCCGAGGTGGTGCGGGACAGCCGGTCGCGTCAGCGCACCGAGCGCCCGGAGCGCCGCTTGGCCTTCAGTTCCGCGAGTTCCTCCTTGAGCGGGGCGAGCCGGGCGTCGATGCGCGAGGCGGCGTAGAAATCGTCGCCCGCCTCCTTGCGCGCCCGCTCCAGGTGCTCCACGGCCTCCTGCACCTGGCCCATCTGGTACTGGTACTCGGCCATCGCCAGGTGCGCCTCGAGCAGGTTCCCGGCCAGCTCCTGGCTGCGGGCGAGGAGGCGATGGTAGTTCGGCCCGGGCTCGCGGTTCCGGCCGTAGGCGAGCAGTGCGTCCCGCGCCTCGCGGGCCCGGCCGGAGCGCAGCAGTGCGTCCACGTACGCAAAGGTGAGCACCCGGTCCTGGGGGTAGAGTGCGAGCCCTTCCCGCAACAACTCGAGGGCCTTCGCAGTCTGGCCCGTCGCCTGCTCGAGCTGGGCCCGCTCGGCGCGCAGGGCCACGTTGTCCGGGTCGGCCTGGGAGAGCGACCGGATCTCGGCCAGGGCCGCGGCAGCCTTGCCCGCGCGCTTCAGGGCGAGCGCGTGGCCGTAGCGGGCCGCCGTGGCCCGGACCCCCTGACTCGCAGCGAGGGTGCGCTCGAAGTCGCGCTGCGCCTGGACCGGATTGTCCGCCGACAGGGCCTGGATCTTGGCCCGGACCATGGAAAAGGCGAGGCTGTCCGGCTGGCGCCCGGAGGGGTATTGCTCGGCCCGGGCCCGGCTGTCGGCGATCCGGGACTCGGTCACCGGGTGAGTGCTCAGGAACTCCGGCGGCTTGCGCGCGTACTGCGTGCTCTTCTGCAGGCGCTCGAAGAATGTGGGCATGCTCCGCGGGTCGAAGCCGGCCCCGGCGAGCGCGGCGATGCCCACCCGGTCCGCCTCCGCCTCGTGCGCCCGGGTGAAGTCGATCTGCAGTTGCAGGGCGCCCGCCTGGGTCGCTGCGATGGCGGCCATGCCCGCCTCGCCGCTCTGGGAGGCGAGCAGCACCGCCGCCGCCAGGGCGGCGAGCGTGGGGATTGTCATCTGGCTCGCCGCCTCGAAGCGGCGGGCGATGTGGCCCTGGGTCACGTGGGCGACCTCGTGAGCGAGGACCGCCGCGAGCTCACTCTCGGACTCCGTGGCCAGGATCAGGCCGGTGTGCACGGCCACGTAACCGCCGGGCGCCGCGAAGGCGTTGATGCGGGGGTCCTGGACGACGAAGAAGGTGAAGCGCTCGGGACCGCCGTCGCTGTGGGCCACGACCCGCTGGCCGAGGCCCTGCAGATAGGTCTCGACCTCGGGGTCCTCCAGGATCACGGCGTCCCGGCGCAGTGCCCGCATCAGCGCCTCGCCGATGGCCTGCTCGCGCTGGGAGGACAGCACGGTACGCGAGGACGCCCCGATGTCCGGCAGCTCGATGCGGTCGGCCGCGACGGCCGAGGCGAGCGTCAACGCGGCGCCGGCCAGAACGCCCGCGCCGGCGCGCAGCCGGCGGCTCTTCAAGGTTCTGAACAAGGTCTTCGTTACCTCGCCGGGCGGACCCTGGTTACTTTACAATGATGAATCCTTTCCCGCAGGGACAACACGGGCGCCGAGTCGTTCACCCTGAACCTGCCACCCACCGCCAGCGAGGGAAGAGACCGCCATGCCGAAGAACGCCTTCTACGCCCAGTCGGGTGGAGTCACCGCCGTCATCAACGCGAGCGCCGCCGGCGTGATCGAGACGGCGCGCCGTCACCCGGACCGGATCGGCAAGGTCTACGCCGGGCGAAACGGCATCATCGGGGCGCTCACCGAGGACCTGATCGACACGAGCTTCGAGTCGCCGGAGGCGATCGCGGCCCTGCGCCACACCCCGTCCGGAGCCTTCGGGTCCTGTCGGTACAAGCTGAAGAGTCTCGAGGCGAGCCAGGCCGAGTACGAGCGCCTGATGGAGGTCTTCAGGGCCCACGACATCGGGTATTTCTTCTACAACGGTGGGGGTGACTCGGCGGACACCTGCCTGAAGGTCTCCCAGCTCTCCGAGCGGGCGGGTTTTTCGATCCAGGCGGTGCACGTGCCGAAAACGGTGGACAACGACCTGCCGGTCACCGACAACTGCCCGGGCTTCGGGTCGGTCGCGAAGTACATCGCGGTCTCCACCCGCGAGGCGAGCTTCGACGTGCGCTCCATGTCCTCGACCTCCACCAGGGTGTTCGTCCTCGAAGTGATGGGACGCCACGCGGGTTGGATCGCGGCCGCGGGCGGGCTCGCCTCGGATGCGACCACGCCCATCCCCATCGTCATCCTGTTCCCCGAGGTCCCCTTCGACCAGGAGCGCTTCCTCGCCCGGGTGAAGGAGAACGTGCAGCGCTGGGACTACTGCACGGTCGTGGTCTCCGAAGGGACCCGCTGGCCCGACGGCAGGTTCCTCGCCGAGGCCGGCACCCGCGACGCCTTCGGGCACGCGCAGCTCGGCGGTGCCGCGCCGGTGGTGGCGCAGATGGTGAAGGACGCCTTCGGCTACAAGTACCACTGGGCGGTGGCGGACTACCTGCAGCGCTCGGCGCGCCACCTGGCCTCGAGGACGGACGTGGAGCAGGCCTACGCCATGGGCCGGGCTGCCGTGGAGCTGGCGCTCGCCGGGGCGAGCTCGGTGATGCCCACCATCGTGCGCGAGTCCAGCTCGCCCTACCGCTGGAGCGTCGGCCACGCCGAGCTCAGGGACGTGGCGAACGTGGAGAAGATGATGCCGAAGGAATTCATCTCGGCGGACGGTTTCGGGATCACCGACGCCTGCCGGGAATACCTGGTGCCGTTGATCCAGGGCGAGGACTACCCGCCCTACCACAATGGGCTGCCAGCCTACGTCACCCTGCGCAACGTGGCGGTGGCGAAGAAGTGTCCGGAATTCAAGCTGAAGAAGTAAGCAGTGGCAGGCCACGCGGCGGCCCCGAACGGGGCCGCGGCACTGTAGGGGCGGCGGCGTGGGGACGCCTGTCCGCCTGGTCCACGACCCGTAGGGAGGGAAGTCGATGCTGATCTTTGCTCTGCTCAGTGCCCTGGTGGCACTCGCATTCGGGGTCTGGTCGGTGCGCTGGGTCCTCGCCCAGCCGGCCGGCAACGCCCGGATGCAGGAGATCGCGGCGGCCGTGCAGGAAGGCGCCATGGCCTACCTGAACCGGCAGTACAGCACCATCGCCATCGTCGGCGTGGTCCTCTTCGCCGTGCTCTGGTACTTCCTGCACGCGCCCACGGCGATCGGCTTCGCCATCGGCGCCGTGTTCTCCGCCGCCGCGGGCTACATCGGGATGAACATCTCGGTGCGCGCCAACGTGCGCACGGCGCAGGCCGCCGACGCGGGGCTGAACGCCGCGCTCCAGCTCGCCTTCCGGGGCGGCGCCATCACCGGGCTGCTGGTGGTCGGACTCGGTCTGCTCGGGGTCGCGGGCTACTACGCCGTGCTGGTCTACGGCGTGGGCCTGGAGGTGAAGGAGGCCCTGCACGCCCTGGTGGGTCTCGGCTTCGGCGGCTCCCTCATCTCGATCTTCGCGCGGCTCGGCGGTGGCATCTTCACCAAGGGCGCGGACGTGGGTGCCGACCTGGTGGGCAAGGTCGAGGCCGGCATCCCCGAGGACGACCCCCGCAACCCCGCGGTGATCGCGGACAACGTGGGCGACAACGTGGGCGACTGCGCAGGAATGGCGGCCGACCTCTTCGAGACCTACGCCGTCACCATCATCGCCACGATGCTGCTCGGCTCGCTGGTCTTCGGCGTGGCCGGTGACAACGTCGCGGCCGTCATCTACCCGCTCGCCCTCGGTGGCGCATCCATCATCGCCTCGGTGGTCGGCTCGCTGTTCGTGAAGGAGGCGAAGGACGGGAAGATCATGGGCGCCCTGTACCGGGGCCTCATCGTGGCCGGCGCGCTCGCCGCTGCGTTCTTCCTCCCCATCACGTACTTCATGATGGGCGATGTGCTCGCGGCCAAGGGCCTCGGCTTCGGCTCGCTCTACGGGGCGGCGCTGATCGGTCTCGTGCTGACCGGCGCGATGGTCTGGGTCACCGAGTACTACACCGCCAAGGAGTACGCCCCGGTGAAGCACATCGCGGCGGCCTCCACCACCGGCCACGCGACCAACATCATCGCCGGACTCGGCGTGTCCATGAAGTCCACCGCCATCCCGGTGCTGCTGGTGGCGGCGGCGATCTGGGGCTCCTACGCCCTCGCGCAGTTGTACGGGATCGCCATCGCGGCGACCGCCATGCTCTCCATGACCGGCATCATCGTGGCGATCGACGCCTATGGCCCGATCACCGACAACGCCGGCGGCATCGCGGAGATGGCGAACCTGCCCGAGAAGATCCGCAACATCACCGACCCGCTCGACGCCGTGGGCAATACGACCAAGGCCGTGACCAAGGGCTACGCCATCGGCTCGGCCGGGCTGGCGGCGCTGGTGCTCTTCGCGGACTACACCCACGGGCTCGAGGCGGCGAACAAGGCGGTGACCTTCGACCTCTCGAACCACATGGTCATCATCGGCCTGTTCATCGGTGGCCTCGTCCCCTACCTCTTCGGCGCCATGGCGATGGAGGCGGTGGGCCGCGCGGCCGGGGGCATCGTGGTGGAGGTCCGGCGCCAGTTCCGGGAGATCAAGGGCATCATGGAGGGCAAGGCGAAGCCCGACTACTCGCGCGCGGTGGACATGCTGACCCGGGCGGCCATCAAGGAGATGGTGGTGCCCTCGCTGCTCCCGGTGGCGATTCCGGTCGTGGTCGGCCTGGTGTTGGGCCCGCAGGCCCTCGGTGGCGTGCTGCTCGGCGCCATCGTCACGGGGCTCTTCGTGGCCATCTCCATGACCACCGGTGGCGGCGCCTGGGACAACGCCAAGAAGTACATCGAGGACGGCGCCCACGGCGGCAAGGGCTCCGACGCCCACAAGGCGGCGGTGACCGGTGACACCGTCGGCGACCCGTACAAGGACACGGCGGGCCCGGCAGTCAACCCGCTCATCAAGATCATCAACATCGTCGCCCTGCTGATCATCCCGCTGCTGCCGGCGGCGTGATGGGGCGGGGGCCCGCGGTGGTCGCCGCGGGTGAGGAAACGGGGCCGCACCGGGTCCGTCCGGTGCGGCCCCGCGTTTTCTGCGCGTCTGCCCCCTGGGCCCGGTCGTGGCGCAGCGGGCGGGGCCCCATCTCAGGAGAAGCCCGATGAACCTGGACCGTGTGGACTCCGGCCGTGACGTACCGAACGAAGTGAACGTCATCATCGAGATCCCGGCGCACGCGGACCCGGTGAAGTACGAAGTGGACAAGAAGACCGGCGCGATGTTCGTCGACCGGTTCATGACCAGCGCGATGCACTACCCCTGCAACTATGGCTACGTCCCCCGCACGCTCTCCCCCGACGGGGACCCGGTCGACGTGCTGGTGGTGACGCCCTATCCGCTCATCAGCGGCTCGGTGGTCCGCTGCCGGCCGGTGGCGGTGCTGAAGATGACCGACGAGTCGGGTGACGACGCCAAGGTGCTCGCGGTACCGGCGGCGAAGCTCTGCAAGGGCTACGAGCGGATCTCCTGTGCCCAGGACCTGCCGCAGACGCTCCTCGACCAGATCGCGCACTTCTTCGAGCACTACAAGGACCTGGAAGAGGGCAAGTGGGTCCGGGTCCAGGGCTGGGGGTCGGTCGAAGATGCCCGGGCCGAGATCGAGAACGGCGCGCGGATGTACCGCGAGGCCCCCGAGCGGCCCCAGTTCTGAGGGCGGTTCCGGGGGGTGCCCGCCGCCCGCCGCTCGCCAGAGGGCTAGGGGGTGCGCGGTATCGCGAGCCCTGCCTCGCGCAGGAGCTCCGCCGTCTCGTGCAGCGGCAGCCCCATGACCCCGGAGTAGCTGCCCTCGAGCCGGCTGACGAAGACGGCCGCGACCCCCTGGATGCCGTAGGCCCCGGCCTTGTCGAGGGGCTCCCCGGTGGCACAGTACGCGGCGCGCTCCGCGGCGGTGGTGTCCCGCAGCCACACCGTGCTGGTGGAAAGCCGCGCCGCCTCCCGGCCCGGTTTTGCGAGCGCCACGCCCGAGACCACCTGGTGGCTGCGCCCGGAGATGCGCGCCAGCATCGCCGCTGCGTGGGCCGCGTCACGCGGCTTGCCCAGCACCTCCCCGTCGAGCACCACCTCGGTGTCGGCCCCCAGCACGGGGGTGGAGTCCCCCGGGGCGAGTCCCGCCCGGCCGGCCCGCGCCTTCGCCCGCGCGAGGCGCTGCACGAGCGCCGCCGGGTCCTCCCCCGGGAGCGGGGTCTCGTCGACCTCCGCCGGAACGACCCGGAAGCGGATTCCAATCTGGCCCAGCAGCTCCTGCCGGCGCGGCGAGCGGGAGGCGAGGTAGAGGTCCGGGGGGGAGGTGGGTGAGGCAGGCGGGCCCCCGGCGTCCCGGGCCCGGGGGATGCGCCGCCCCGGCCCGGGAATGGCGCGGGGGGGACGTCCCGCCACCGAGCCCCGGTGGTAGGGGTGGCCGGCGAGGATGCTCCAGGCGCGGTACAGCTGCTCGGCGACCAGGACCCGCACCAGCATGTGGGGCAGGGTGAGGGCGGAGAGGGACCAGACCTGTCCCGCGGCCTGCAGGCACTCGGGGGCGAGCCCGTCCGCGCCTCCCACCAGCAACGCCACGTCTCGGCCGCCCCCGAGCCAGCCCTCGAGCCGGTGGGAGAGCTCGAGGGTGTCCCAGGGCGCCCCGCGCTCGTCCAGGGCCACGACGCCCGCGCCGGCGGGGACCGCCGCCAGCAACCGCTCACCCTCGGCGGTCCGCCCCTGGCTCGCGGGGAGGCCCCGCTGGCGCCCCGGCAGCTCCACCTCGCGCAGGACCAGCGTGCACTCCCGGGGCATCCTGCGCGCGTATTCCTGGAAGCCCTCCGCGACCCAGCGGGGCATCCCGGATCCCACGGCGATCAGGTGGACGCGCACCGGGGGTTATCCCGTGGTCGCCTCCCGGCCGGGCGGCACCGTCCAGAGACGCTCGAGCTGGTAGAAATCCCGGACCCTGGGCAGCATGACGTGCACCACCACGTCGGCGAGGTCGATCAGGACCCACTCGCCCTCCTGGTCCCCCTCGACCCCGAGCGGCGGCTGGCCGGCCTCGTCGGCGCGGGTGACCACGTTACGGGCCAGCGCCCGCACGTGCCGGTCGGAGTTGCCGCTCGCCACCACCATGAAGTCGGTCCACGAGACCTTGCCGCGGACGTCCAGGACGGTCACGTCCAGGGCCTTCAGCTCCTCGAGGGCCGCGACGGCCAGGTCGCGCAGGGATTCAGTTTCGTGCAAGGTACAGTCCTCTCTCTCGGATGATCTCCAGTACGGGGTCTGGCAGGAGCCAGCGCGGGTCCCGGCCGGCGGCGAGGAGCGCCCGGATGCGGGTCGCCGAGACCTCGAGCCTCGGCAGGTCCACCAGCACGACCCCGCCGGCCAGGCGCCCGGCCAACCCCTCGGGGCCGTCCACGCGGGCCTGCTGCAGGAGCTCGGCGACGGGGCCCCGGGCCGGGAGGCGACCCCCGGGGCGCCGGGCGACCGCGAGGTGCGCGAGCGCCGGGATCTCCCGCCAGCGGTGCCAGGTGTCGAGGGCGCGGAACGCGTCGGCGCCGAGGCACAGGCAGAGCGCCTCGTGCGGGTGCTCGGCGCGCAGCGACGCGAGGGTGTCGACGGTGTAGGAGGGGCCGGGGCGCACGAGTTCCCGTCCGTCCACCTCGAGGGCGGGGGTCCCCGCCACGGCGGCCTGGAGCATCGCCAGCCGCTCCTCCGGCGTGGCCGCCGGGCCCGGCCGGTGCGGGGGCACGCGCGCCGGGACGAGCTTCAGCGACCGCAGCCGGAGCGCCTCGACGGCCTCCAGCGCGAACCGCAGGTGGCCGTGGTGAACGGGGTCGAAGGTGCCCCCGAGGACCCCGATCACTGGCGGATGTGCCCGTCCCCCAGGACCACGAACTTCTGGGAGGTCAGCCCCTCGAGCCCGACCGGCCCGCGGGCGTGGAGCTTGTCCGTGCTGATGCCGATCTCGGCCCCGAGCCCGTATTCGAAACCGTCGGAGAAGCGGGTCGAGGCGTTGACCATCACCGAGCTCGAGTCGACCTCGGCGAGGAAGCGCCGGGCCCGCGTGAAGTCCTCGGTCACGATCGCGTCGGTGTGGTGCGAGCCGTAGCGCTCGATGTGGTCGATGGCCTCGTCGAGGCCGTCGACGACGCGCACGGACAGGATCGGCGCCAGATACTCGGTGCTCCAGTCCTCCTCGGTCGCCTCCCGGGCGTGGGGCAGGAAGGCCCGGGTCTCGGGGCAGCCGCGCAGTTCCACGCCCGCCTCCCGGTACATCTCCCCCAGGACCGGAAGGATGGACGGCGCGATGGCGCGGGCCACCAGCAGGGTCTCCATGGTGTTGCAGGTGCCGTAGCGTTGCGTCTTCGCGTTGAAGGCCACCCGCACCGCCTTCTCCATCGCGGCCCGGTCGTCGATGTAGACGTGGCAGATCCCGTCCAGGTGCTTGATGACGGGGATCCGGGCCTCCTCGGTGATGCGCGCGATGAGCCCCTTGCCGCCCCGGGGGACGATGACGTCCACGTACTCGCGCATGCGGATGAGCTCGCCCACCGCGGCGCGGTCGGTCGTCTCCACCACCTGCACCGCGGCCCGCGGCAGCTCGGCGGCGGCCAGGCCCTCCTGGATGCACTGGGCGATGGCGCGGTTGCTGTGCAGCGACTCCGACCCCCCGCGCAGGATGCTCGCGTTGCCGGCCTTCAGGCAGAGCGCCGCGGCGTCGGCGGTGACGTTGGGTCGGGACTCGTAGATGATCCCGATGACCCCGAGCGGCACCCGCATGCGCCCCACCTGGATCCCCGTCGGGCGGTAGGCCATGCCCGTGATCTCGCCGACCGGATCGGGCAGGGCGGCCACCTCCCGCAGCCCCTGGGCCATGGCCTGGATGCGCGGCTCGGTCAGCGCCAAGCGGTCGAGGAAGGCGTCGTCGAGACCCCGGGCGCGGCCCTCTGCGAGGTCGCGCTGGTTGGCCTCGCGCAGGGCCTCGGCCTGGGCGAGGAGGGCGTCGGCGGTGCGCAGCAGCGCCAGGTTCTTGGCGCCGGTGCCCGCGGCGGCGAGGGCGCGGGCGGCGCGCCGGGCGTTGCGCCCGAGCTCGAACATGTAGGCTTGGATGTCCATGGCGGCCTCGCTGGTCGTGAGGCGGCGATCATGTACCACAAGGGGCGCGGAGGCCACAGCGTCACCGGGGCCCGAGGGGTCTTCCCGCGACCTCCAGCGCCAGGCGGGACAGCTCCGTCCAGGGGTCCGCGGGCTCCAGACCCTTGACCATGCGGTCGATCGAGCCCAGCCGGCGCAGGAGCGCGAGCCACCGGGAGGGGTCGTGGCGCTCGAGGGCGGAGCGCACGGCCCCCTGACGGCTCTCCCAGATCCGGTAGCGCGGGAATACCCGGGCGAGGGGCTCACCCCGCGCCGCCGCCCGGGCGATGGACGCCAGCGTCCGCAACTCGCGGGCGAGGGCCCAGACCACCAGGGGCGCCTCGACCCCCTCCGCGCGCAGGCCCTCCAGCACCCGGACGCTGCGCCGGGCGTCGCCGGCCACCGCGGCGTCCACCAGGTCGAAGACGTCGTAGCGCGCGCTCTCCCCGGTGCTCGCGAGGACCTCGCGGACGTCGACGCGCCCGCCGGGGTGCAGCAGGGCCAGCTTGTCGATCTCCTGGGCGCCGGCGAGGAGGTTTCCCTGGGTGCGCTCGGCGAGGAGTGCGGCTGCCTCGGGGCTCAGGTCGAGTCCCGCGCGCCGGCCCCGGGCCTTCACCCAGACGGGCATCTCCGCGGGGGCCACCGGACGCGTGGGAACCGAGACGCCGGCCCGGTCCAGGGCCTCGAGCCAGGCGGCGGAGCGCTGCTTCGGCTCGAGCCTGCCCAGCACCACGAGGACCACCACGTCCGGGGGCGGTTTCCCGGCGAGCCGGGTGAGCACTGCGGCGCCGGCGTGCCCCGGGCGGGAGCCCGGCAGGCGGACCTCGAGCAGGCGTCGGGCGGCGAACAGGGAGGGGCTCGCCGCCTCGGTGCCGAGCGCGGCCCAGTCTGCGTCGGTCACAGGCTCGAAGGTCACCCGCTCCGAGAAACCGCGGTCCCGGGCGCTCGCCCGGATGGCATCGACGACCTCGTCGGTCTGCAGCGGCTCGCCCCCGTGGACGACGTAGACCGGCCGCAGGCCCGCGGCGAGCTGGCGGGTCAGCTGCTCAGGGCTGGCCTGCACCGGCGGCGCCTTCTCCCCGCAGGGCGAACCGCAGGCGGCGCAGGACCTGCTGCACCGCGTCGCGCCTCATCTCGGCGTAGATGAGCGCCTCTTCCTCGCCCATGGCGATGACGGCCGTCGGGTCGAAGGTGTAGTCGCGCACCAGGCTCACCGTCTGCGGGGGCAGGACGGCGCTCCCGTCCTTGCGGGCGAGCTGGTAGGTGAGCGCGTAGGAGAGCTCGTACTCCCGGGCCTTGCCGGTCCTGGGGTCGACCGCCAGCAGCCGCCGGTCCTGCCTCTCCCCGGTGACCAGTACCGCCACGTCCGCGTCCGCGCGGTTCTCCACCTTCCGGGCGCCACCCGCCTCGAGATACATCGCGATGGGCTCGGCGAGGAGCGCGCTCGGGGCCTGCACGTAGACCTTCGAGACGCCCGGCGGCAGTTCCACCGCCCCCCTCGGGTGGAAGCCGCAGGCCCCGATCAGCGGCGCGACGACCGCCAGCGCCGCGACGACCGTCCGCGCCGCGACGACCGTCCGCAGGGGAACGCGGTCGCCGCCCGCTCCCCGCCCTTGCCCCGGGGGTTCGTGTCCGGAGGGGGTCATCCCTGCACGACCACGTTCACGAGCTTGCCGGGGACCACGATCACCTTGCGCACCGGCTTGTCGGCGAGGAACCGGCGGACGTTCTCGCTGGCGAGGGCAGCGGCCTCGATCTCCGCCTGCCCCGCCCCCGCGGGGACGCTGATCCGCCCCCGCAGCTTGCCGTTCACCTGCACCACCAGCTCCACGGTGTCGCGGGTGAGGGCCGCGGGGTCGGGGACGGGCCAGGGGGCGTCCACCAGGGCCCCGGCGTGGCCGAGCTCCCGCCACAGGACGTGGGCCGCGTGGGGCACGATGGGGGAGAGCAGGAGCACCACGGCCTCGAGGCCCTCCTGCGTCAGCGCCCGGTCCGCGGGGGACTCGCTGCCCGCGCGGGCGAGGGCGTTGACGAGCTCCATCACCGCCGCGATGGCGGTGTTGAAGGTGTAGCGCCGGCCCAGGTCGTCGGTGACCTTGGCGATGGTCTCGTGGACCTGGCGGCGCAGCTCGCGCTGCCGGTCGTCGAGCCCCCCGGTGTCGAGGGCGGGCGCCGGTCCGGCGTTGGCGTGCGCGGCCACCAGCTTCCACAGCCGCTTGAGGAACCGGGAGGCGCCCTCCACGGCGCTGTCCGACCACTCCAGGGACTGCTCGGGCGGGGCCGCGAACATGATGAAGAGCCGTGCCGTGTCGGCGCCGTAGCGGTCGATGAGCGCCTGGGGGTCAACGCCGTTCCTCTTGGACTTGGACATCGTCCCGATGCCGCCGTACTCCACGGGCCTGCCGTCGCCCTTCGCGCTCGCGCCGGTGACCCGGCCCCCCTCGTCCAGCCGCAGGTCGAGCTCGTCCGGGGCGAAGTAGGTGATGCCGCCCTTCTCGCCCTGGCGGAAGAAGATGTGGTTCAGCACCATGCCCTGGGTGAGCAGGCGCTCGAAGGGCTCGGAGTAGGTGACGAGCCCCAGGTCGCGCATCACCTTGCTCCAGAAGCGCGAGTAGAGCAGGTGCAGGATGGCGTGCTCGATGCCCCCGATGTACTGGTCCACCGGCATCCAGTAGCCGACCCGCCCGTCGACCATCGCGCCTGCCGCGTCGGAGCTGCAGTAGCGGGCGTAGTACCAGGACGAGTCCACGAAGGTGTCCATGGTGTCGGTCTCGCGCCGGGCCGGCCCGGCGCAGCGCGGGCAGGTGCAGGCGAGGAAGTCCTCGCGCCTCGCCAGGGGGTTCCCGCTGCCGTCCGGGACGACGTCCTCGGGCAGCACCACGGGGAGCTCCTCGTCCGGAACCGGGACCTCGCCGCACCGGGGGCAGTGGACGACGGGGATCGGGCAGCCCCAGTAGCGCTGGCGGGAGATCGCCCAGTCGCGCAGCCGCCACATCACCTGCTGGTCGCCGAGCCCGCGGGCCCGCAAGTCGGCAGCGATCGCCGCGACGGCGCCGTCGTAGTCCAGGCCGTCGTACCGGCCCGAGTGCACGCAGCGCCCGTGCTCGGCGTACCAGGGCTGCCAGGCCTCGTCGGAGAACGGCTTGCCGTCGTCCCAGCCGATGGACTGGCGGATCGGCAGGCCGTACTGCCGGGCGAAGGCGAAATCGCGCTCGTCGTGGGCGGGGACCGCCATCACCGCGCCCTCGCCGTAGCCCATCAGCACGTAATTGCCGACCCAGACCGGCACCTCGGCCCCGGTGAGGGGGTGGGTGACGGCGAGCCCGGTGGGCATCCCCTTCTTCTCCACCGTGGCGAGGTCCGCCTCCATCACGCTGCCCCGGCGGCACTCGTCCACGAAGGCGGCGAGCGCCGGGTCCCGGGCGGCGGCGTAGGCCGCGAGCGGGTGCTCGGCCGCCACCGCGCAGAAGGTCACCCCCATGATGGTGTCGGCGCGCGTGGTGAAGACCCACAGCCGCTCCTCGCGCCCCTCCAGCGTGTAGGGGAAGGCGAAGCGCACGCCCTGACTCTTGCCGATCCAGTTGGCCTGCATGGTGCGCACGCGCTCGGGCCAGCCGGGGAGCCGGTCCAGGTCCGCCAGGAGCTCCTCGGCGTAGCGCGTGATCGCCAGGTTGTACATGGGGATCTCGCGCTTCTCGACCGGCGCGCCCGTGCGCCAGCCGCGCCCGTCGATCACCTGCTCGTTGGCGAGCACGGTCTGGTCGACGGGGTCCCAGTTCACCACCCCGGTCTTCTGGTAGGCGATCCCCTTCTCCAGCATCCGCAGGAACAGCCACTGGTTCCAGCGGTAGTACTCGGGCTTGCAGGTGGCCAGCTCCCGGGACCAGTCGATGGCGAAGCCGAGCGAGCGCAGCTGGCGCTTCATGTAGGCGATGTTGTCGTAGGTCCAGCGCGCCGGCGGCACGCCGTTCGCGATGGCGGCGTTCTCGGCGGGCAGCCCGAAGGCGTCCCAGCCCATGGGCTGCAGCACGTTGCGGCCCTGCATGCGCTGGTAGCGGGCGATCACGTCGCCGATCGTGTAGTTGCGCACGTGCCCCATGTGCAGCCGCCCGCTCGGGTACGGGAACATGGACAGGCAGTAGAACTTCTCCCGGCCGGCGTCCTCGCGCACGCGGAACACCTCGTTCTCGTCCCAGTATCGCTGGGCCTCGGCCTCTACCGCTCGGGGGTCGTAGCGCTCGTCCATGGGGGTCGTGGGATGGGCCAATGACAGGCGCGTGAGCATAGCCCACGCGGGGCGAGGGCTCTAGCCGGGGTGCGAAAAGGCGTTATGCTGCGTCCCCCATTCCCCCGCCTCAGGAGCGTCCAGCATGAACCGTTCCGTACGTACCACCTGTCTCGCCCTCGCCTGCGTCTTCGGCCTGGGCGCCTGCGCCACCGACGAGTACGGCCAGCGCATGCCCATGAGCGACACCGCCAAGGGCGGCATGATCGGCGCCGGCGTGGGCGCGGCCGTCGGGGCCCTGGTGGCGAACAAGCACGGCAAGGGCGCGATCATCGGGGCCGTCGGTGGTGGCATCGCCGGCGCCCTCGTGGGCAAGTACATGGACGACCAGAAGCGCGACTTCCAGAAGGTCCTGCAGCCGGAGATCGCCTCGGGGGCCATCACCCTGCAGGCCCAGCCCGACAACCAGCTCGTGGTCAGCATGACCGGCGGGACGGCCTTCGACACGGGCTCGGACCGGATCAAGGCCGCCTTCTACCCGAGCCTCGACAAGATCGCCGGGGTGGTGAACCGCTACGGCAAGACCCAGCTGGCGATCGTGGGCCACACCGACAGCACCGGCACGCTGCAGAAGAACATGGACCTCTCCCAGCGCCGCGCCACCGCGGTGCAGGACTACCTGCTCTCGCGCCAGGTCATTCCCCAGCGCCTGAGCGCGAGCGGGGTCGGACCGAACCAGCCCCGTGCGGACAACACGACCGAGGCTGGGCGCGCCCTGAACCGCCGCGTGGAGATCACCATCATCCCGGTGGTCGAGGGCTGACCGCCTCGGCCCTCGGCTGAGGGCGCGAGGTGCTCAGCCGAGGGCCCGCTTGTCGGCCACCAGCTTGTCGATGAGGGGGCCGAGGATCACTTCCATCGCGAGCCCCATCTTTCCGCCCGGCACGACGAGGGTGTTGCGCCGGGACATGAACGAGTCCCGCAGCATCGAGAGCAGGTAGGGGAAGTCGACCTTCAGCTTCGCCGGCTCCCGGAAGCGGATCACCACGAAGCTCTCGTCCGCCGTGGGGATGTCCCGGGCGATGAAGGGGTTCGAGGTGTCCACCGTCGGGACGCGCTGGAAGTTGATGTCGGTGCGGGAGAACTGCGGCGCGATGAAGTGCACGTAGTCGGGCATGCGCCGCAGGATGATCTCGGTCACGTCCTCCGGGCGATAGCCCCGTTCGCCGGTGTCCCGGAAGATCTTCTGGATCCACTCCAGGTTCACGATCGGCACCACGCCGATCAGCAGGTCCACGTGCCGGGCGACGTTGGCCGTGTCGGTCACCACGCCCCCGTGCAACCCCTCGTAGAACAGCAGGTCGGTCCTCTCCGGGATGTCCTGCCAGGGGGTGAACTCCCCCGCCTTCTGCCGGAAGAGCGCGGCCTCCTCCTCGTCGTGCACGTAGTAGCGCCGCTGGCCTCGCCCGTTCTCGCCGTAGGTGCGGAAGGTGTCCTCGAGCTTCTCGAACAGGTTCGCGTCAGGGCCGAAATGGCTCAGCGTGCGCCCCTCGGCCTGGGCCTTCTTCACCCGCTCCCGCATCTCGAGGCGGTTGTAGCGGTGGAAGCTGTCGCCCTCGTAGATCGCCGGGGTGATCCCCTCGCGGCGGAAGATGTGCTCGAAGGCCCGCTTGACGGTGGTGGTGCCCGCGCCCGACGAGCCCGTGACCGCGACGATGGGGTGTTTGCGCGACATCGTAGACTCCTCGGTTGGTGGGACGTCCTCGCGCCGGGGCCACTCCGGGACCGGGTGGCCGCGGCGCGCCCCGCGCCCCGCGCAAGGGCCCGGCTCCGACCGGGAGTCTAGTCGAATCGGGTACCGCCCGCGCGGGTGCCCCGGGACTGGCCCCGGGGCCAGCGGCTGGCCGCGGCGAAGGTGCGCACCAGGAGGCGCAGGCGCTCCAGGTCCCCGCCCGAAGGGGCGTAGCGCACCGCGACGTAGGCGCCTGTGACCGACTCGATCGTGCCCGCCTCCGCGGGCAGGGACCGGCTGGCGCGCCGTGCGAAGGCGAGGGGGGCCTCGGCCGGGGCGCGCGCGACGCCCCGGCGCGCGAGTGCCCGGCAGAACCGGTCGTAGGCCCGGCGCGCCGGGTCCAGCCGCCGCCCGCGCCGCAGGTGCAGGAGCAGCGAGACCACGAGCAACGGGACGCCGGTGAGCAGGGCCAGGGCGGTCCCGAGCCGGCGCCAGTCGCTCGGGTCGATGCCCACGCGTCCGAGCAGCTCGCGCTGCCGGCGCTGCTCGTAGCCGAGCACCCACTGGTTCCACCAGTTGTTGGCGGCATCCCAGCCGTGGCGTATCCCGTGCAGCAGGCGGTAGACGCCGGAGTCCTCGTCGAGCAACAGCCCCGCGAAGGGTGCGACGGCCTCGGGCAGCGCGGCGTCGAGCCCCCGCTCCACGCGCGCCGGGGACACCGCCCCCGTGGGGTCGACGCGCACCCAGCCCCGTTCCTCGAGCCACACCTCGGCCCAGGCGTGGGCGTCGCGCTGGCGCACCACCAGGTAGCCGTCGAGCGGGTTGACCTCGCCCCCCTGGTAGCCCGTGACGACCCGCGCGGGCACGCCCGCGGCGCGCATCAGAACGGTGAAGGCGCCGGCGTAGTGCTCGCAGAAGCCCTTGCGCGACCCGAAGAGAAACTCGTCCACCGGGTCGCCCAGCAACAGCGGGGGGTTGAGGGAATACACGAACGGCTGCTCGCGGAAGAGCAGGAGCGCCCTCGTCACGCGGGCCTCGGGGTCCGCGCCCCCGGCGAGCCACCCCCGCGCGAGCGCGACGGCGTCCGGGTGGGCCCCGGGGGGCAGCTCCAGGGCGAGCCGGCGCTGGCGCTCGCCGAGCGCGGGCAGCCGGTAGCGGGTGGCCGAGGTGGCCTCGTAGCGCATGCGCTGGCGCACGGGAGCCGCCGCGAGGAGCTGCAGGTCGCCACGGACCTGGGTCCCGGGTGGTGGCTCGACGGGCGCGTCCAGGGCGTAGAGCCAGCGCCGGCCGTGGGGCTCCAGCGTCATCTGGTAGCCCGTGGTCGGGCCCTCGGCGAGGACCTGGGGGGGCGACTCCTGCCCCCCTTCGCCCGCGCTCCAGCTCCGGCCGTCGGTCGTCCAGAGCACCGGGCCGCGCCAGTAGAGCTCGTCCCGGGAGGGCTGCGCGCCGGAGAAGCGCACGCGGAAGGCCACCTCGTCGGACAGCCCGAGCCGACTGATGAGCCCGGGGCTCATGGTGTCGTCGAGGCCGCTGCGGGCGGAGTGGGCGTCGGAGGGCAGCGCCCACAGGGGGCCGGGCAGGCGGGGGAAGAGCACGAAGAGCGCCACCGCCACGGGGCTCGCCTGCAACAGCAGGGAGCCCGCCAGGCCCAGCTGGCGGCGGACGGGCCAGGCCGTTCCGGGGGGCAAGGCCAGGGCGGCGAGCGTGGCCGTCAGCAGGGTGAGCGCGGCCGTGAGATAGAGGCCGGTCGGGATCGACTGGGTGTAGAGCAGGTTGGTGACCACGAGGAAGTACCCGAGCAGGACCCCCACGAAGGCGTCCCGGCGGCTGTGGGTCTCCACCAGCTTCAAGCCGCTGAAGGCGACCAGCAGGGCCACCCCGGGGTTGCGCCCGAACACCTGGCCGTAGCTCGCGTACACACCGACGGCCACGGCCAGCGCGAGCGCGAGCCGCACCGCCCGTCCCGGCGGCGTGGCGCGCCCCGCGAGCTCCGCCAGGCGCCACAGCGCGAGGGCGAGAAACAGCGCCGTGGCCCAGAGCGGGACGCGCCCGGCGTGCGGTAGCACCACCATCGCGATCGCTCCCACGAGCCAGAGGACCTGGGGGGTGGAGACCCGGGGCGGCGCGTTCACGGTGTCCCCGGCCGGGCGCCATAGAGCGCCAGCGCGGCGAGGCAGCGCTCGGCGTGGCCCTCGCCGTGCCCGGCGGCGAGCGACGTCCCCGGGAGCTCGAGGGCGTACCGCACCCCCGCCCGCTCGGCCTCCAGCACCCAGCGGGCAAGCTGGGAGAGACGCTCCTCGGGGCCCCCTGCGCCGGCCTCCGGGAAGCGCAGCGCCACCTCCTGGCCCGCTTCCCCTGCGAACAACTTGACCGGCAGGTCGCGCCCCCGCGCGGCGGCCTTCCAGTGGATCCGCCGGCTCGAATCCCCGTGTACGTAGTCGCGAAGGCCCGCGAAGTCCTGCTCCGCGGGACCCCGGGCGCCGGACGCGGGCGCCGGGTCGGGGCTCGCCGGCGCCGGCAGGGGCAGGGCCCCGGCCGGGCGGGGGTAGACGAGGCAGCCCGTGTCCAGCTCGAGCGGCGACCAGGCCCGCACGAGGCCGAGGGGGTAACGCGTGCCGACCCGCAGGCGCCCCAGCGCGAGGCGGCCGCGGCGGGGCGCGGGCACGGGCAGCTCGACGCACACGCTCCCCGCCCCGGGCAGGGGGGCGTCCACCTCGTGCCAGCGGGCGCGAGCGGTCCCCGCGTCCGCGCGGCGCCAGGCCACGGTCACCGCGGGGCGGGGGCCGGGGGCCTCGAGACAGACCCGGAAGAGGGCCTCACCCCCGGCGAAGACCGGCTCCACGCGCGCCGGGCGCAGGGTGAGCCCGAGGAGGTTGCGGTGGGCGTGCAGGGCGGAGACCAGGCCGAGTCCCGCGAGCAGGAACGCCACCAGGTAGGCGAGGCTGTTGGCGTAGTTGATGGCGCCGATCAGGACCGCCCCGGCGGTGGCCCCGAAGGCGTAGCCCTGGGCCGTGGGCAGCACGAAGACCCGGTGCCGGTCGACCGTGTACGCCCCCGCCGGCGGCGTCGCGCGGCCGACCCCGAAGAAGTCCCGCAGCAGCACGCGCCAGGGGCGCTCGGCCATTCAGGGCACCGGCACGCCGGCGAGGAGCCGCGCCGGCCCTTCGCGGGAGGACCCGCCGGAGTCGTCCACGAGCCGCAGGCGGTGGCCCACGACCCCGGGCAGCACCGCCTGGACGTCGTCCGGCAGCACGTGGTCCCGGCCCGCCATGAGTGCCCAGGCCTGGGCGGCGCGCAGTACTGCCAGTCCCGCCCGGGGGGAGAGGCCCGAGCGCAGCTCCGGCGACTCCCGGCTGAAGCGCACCAGCGCCTGCAGGTAGTCGAGCAGCGCCTCCGAGGCGTGTACCCGGGGGACCGCCCGCTGCACCGCGAGGAGGTCCTCGACCCCCAGGCAGGGAGCCATCCCCTCGAGGAGCTCCCGGCGGTCCTGCCCCCGGAACAGTTCACGCTCGGCGGCAGGGTCGGGGTAGCCGAGCTGCAGGCACATGAGGAAGCGGTCCAGTTGCGACTCGGGCAGCGGGAAGGTGCCGACCTGGTGAGAGGGGTTCTGGGTGGCGATGACGAAGAACGGCTCCGGCAGCGGGCGGGTGGTGCCCTCCAGCGTGACCTGGTGTTCCTCCATGGCCTCGAGGAGCGCGCTCTGCGCCTTCGGGGTTGCCCGGTTGACCTCGTCGGCGAGGACCAGCTGGGCGAAGATGGGGCCGGGGTGGAACTCGAAGCGCCCGGTCTGCCGGTCGTACACCGACACCCCCAGCACGTCGGCCGGCAGGAGGTCGCTGGTGAACTGGACCCGGTGGAAGGACAGCCCCAGCGACCGGGCGAGTGCGTGGGCCAGGGTGGTCTTGCCCACCCCCGGTACGTCCTCGATGAGCAGGTGCCCCCGGGCGATGAGGCAGGCGAGCGAGAGGCGGATCACCTCCCCCTTGCCCAGAACGATCCGGGACACCTGGGTGACGACGGGCTCGAGGAGGTCTCGCATGATGGTCACGGTGGCAGGGGCAGTCCCGGTGATCGGCGGCATCCATCCGGTTAGTCGCGGCGCCGGGTGGAAAGTTTAGCTCGCGGCCCCCCGGCGACGCGGCCCCCCTTCCGACTGCTGGTATCCTTGTCCGGTGCCAGGCCGGTGCCAGGCCGGTGCCAGGCCGGTGCCAGGCCGGTGCCAGGCCGGTGCCAGGCCGACGGTCGGCGGGGGTTGAGCGGGCGTGGTTCCGCAACGGGGGTGACGGGGTGAGGAGGCGGCGCAGGAGGTCCCTGGAGCTCGGGCGACGAGTCCTGAGTGCGCTGTTCTGGACCACCGTGGCCGCCCTCTCGCTGGTCCTGGCCCTGCCGGCGCTCATCCCCTACGTCGTGCCCTGGGTCGCGGCCCGCTACGGCGTCGACGTCGCCATCGAGCGGGCCAGCTACGCCCTGCCCGGGCCGGAGCTGCGCCTCCAGGGGCTGCGGATCGGGCCCGCGGCGCAGGCCCTGCAGGCCCGGGACGTGCGCGTCGCCCTCGACGGGCGCGCCCTGCTCGCCGGTGACCTCGAGCTTGCCGGGCTCGCGCTCGAAGGGGCGCGATTCAACGTCGTGCCCGTCCCGCAGGAGCAGCACCCCGGGCCGTGGCAGCTCTTCGGGCTGCGCCCGGTTCTCCCCGCCGGCCTCGCCCTGCCGGCGCCGGCTGCGCTCGAGCTGCGGGACGTGGGCCTCACCTTCGCGGAGGGCGGTGTCCCGGACCTCGAGCTGGACTTCCTCAGCCTCGCGCCGGCGCCCGGGGGGAACCGGCTGCTCGAGGCGACCGCCCGGACCGCGGGCGGCGAGGTCCGCGTCGCGGGCTCGCTGACCGGTCCCGGCGTGGCGGGGGGCGAGTTGCGGGTCCGGTTGGAGCGGGGCGACCTCGAGGCGCTCGCGGGGCTCCTGTCGCCCGTTCTCCCGGGGGTGCGGGAGGGCCGCGTCGGGGGAGACCTGAAGGCCGGCTGGTCGTCCGGCCGCGAGCCATTGACCCTGGAGGGCACGCTGGACTTCGTCCAGGTCGCCGCGGACCTTGCCGGGTCGCGGGTCGCCGACGCCACCGGGCGCTGGGAGGGCAAGGTCCGCCTGGCGCGGGGGGACGGCGGGGTGACCGGCGTGCGGGTCGTGGGGCGGCTCTCGCTGGACCGGGGCGCCCTGTCCACCTCTGCCGGCACCTTCGAAGCGGAGGGGCTCCTCTTCGACGGGCGGACCGGCTGGGAGATGAGCGCCGGTGAGCCTGGGGAGTGGACCCTGGACGGCGACGGGGAGGTGGAGCACGCCGCGGTCCGAGAGGGCCCCTGGGCGGGCGTGCGGGCGCGGCAGACAGCGTTCTGGGGGCTCTGGCGGGGCCCGGGCCGGGAGCTCTCCGTGGGCCAGTTGCGGGCGGCGCGGGTCGACCTGCCCACGGTCCGGGGCGAGGCGGTGCCGGTCCAGGGTCCGTCCCTGGGCGAGGACGGACTCAGCCTCGACGAGGTGACCGCCGGGCCGGTGACGGTACCGGGCCCGGACGACGCCCGCCCGGCGAGGGCGGAGTCCGTGGAGGCCACCCCGGCGCAGGACAGCGGCGTCGGCACCGCCTGGGTCGCACGGGGGCTGCGTCTGCTCGCGGTCGATCAGGGGCGCGCGCCGGTGGACCTGACCTTCGGCAGCGGCGCGCGCCTGGAGCAGGTCCTTGCGGACGCTCTCGCGGCCGCGCTCGAGTCGGCCTACGGCGCCGCGGGCCTCACCCGGGCCCAGGCGGTCCAGCTGCTGCAGGAGGGGGCAGTGCCCCTGGCCCGGTTGGAGCTTGCCGCCGAGGGGGAGCCCGGCGGCACCGGCGCGGCCCGCCTGGAGTCCCTGGCGGCCCTCCTGCGGGGGCACCCGGGGGCCCACCTGGAGGTCTGCGGCCCGGAGCCCGAGGTCGAGCCCGTCCGTGACCTGTTGGAGCGCGCCGGCCGCGTGCCGGTCACCCAGCTGGAGACCTGCGCCGACGTGCCCGCCGGCGAGCAGGCCCCCGGCTTGCCCGGCGTCGGCCTGACCCTGCGGGCGGCGCCCTGAAGAGGAACCACTCCATGGAAGGACATGCTCTCCTCGCCCCCCTGAACGACGCCCAACGCGTGGCGGTGACCGTGGACGGGCAGCACGTGCTGGTGCTTGCGGGCGCCGGCAGCGGAAAGACCCGCGTCCTCACTCACCGGGTCGCCTGGCTGGTGGACACGGGCCGGGTGACCCCCTGGGGCGTGCTCGCGGTCACCTTCACCAACAAGGCGGCGGGGGAGATGCGCGGGCGCATCGAGCAGCTGCTCGGGGTGCCGGTCCGGGGGATGTGGGTGGGGACCTTCCACGGCCTGGCGCACCGGATGCTGCGGGCCCACTGGCGCGAGGCCGGGCTGCCCGAGGGCTTCCAGATCCTGGACTCCGACGACCAGTTGCGGGTCGTGCGCCGCATCCTCCGCGAGCTCGGCCTGGACGAGGCCCGCTACGCGCCCAAGCAGGCCCAGTGGTACATCAACTCGCGCAAGGACGAGGGGCTGCGCCCGGGGCACCAGGGCGACCGGGGCGACCCCTGGTCGGCCCAGATGCAGCGGGTCTTCGAGGCCTACGAGGCCGCCTGCCGGCGCTCCGGGCTGGTGGACTTCGCCGAGCTCCTGCTCGCGAGCCACGAGCTGCTGCGGGGCAACGAGGCCCTGCTCGCGCACTACCGCCAGCGTTTCCGCCACGTGCTGGTGGACGAGCTCCAGGACACCAACCCTCTGCAGTACGCGTGGCTGCGGCTGCTCGCCGGGGAGGCCGGGCACCTCTTCATGGTGGGTGACGACGACCAGTCGATCTACGGCTGGCGCGGGGCCCGCATCGAGAACATCCAGCGCTTCACCCAGGACTACGCCGACGCCCGCATCGTGCGCCTGGAGCAGAACTACCGCTCCACCGGGACCATCCTGAAGGCGGCCAATGCCCTCATCGCCCGCAACCAGGGCCGGCTGGGGAAGACGCTGTGGACCGCGGGGCGCGAGGGCGAGCCCCTGCAGCTCTACCGGGCCTTCAACGAGGTGGACGAGGCCCGCTTCGTGGTGGGCGAGGTCCAGCGCTGGGTCGACGGCGGCGGGCGCTGGGGCGACGCCGCGCTGCTCTACCGGGTGAGCGCCCAATCGCGCGTGCTCGAGGAGACGCTCGTCGCCCGGGGCATCCCCTACCGGGTCTACGGAGGCCTGCGCTTCTACGAGCGGGCCGAGGTGAAGGACGCCCTCGCCTACCTGCGGCTGGTGGCGAACCGCGACGACGACGCCGCCATGGAGCGGGTCATCAACCAGCCGCCGCGCGGGATCGGGGAGCGCAGCGTGGAGCTCATCCGGGAGCAGGCCCGCGCCGAGGGGATCCCGCTCTGGCAGGCCGCGCTGCGCACCGTGCGGGAGCGGGCCCTGCCGCCGCGGGCGCTCAACGCCGTGGCGGGGTTCCTGCGCCTCGTCGACGGCCTCGCCGAGGCGACGCGCGGCCTCGCGCTCCACGAGCAGGTGGAGCACGTCGCCGCCGCCAGTGGCCTCGTCGAGCACTTCCGCGCCGACACCGGCGAGCGCGGGGTCTCCCGTGTCGAGAACCTGGAGGAGCTCGTGACCGCGGCGCGCGAGTTCGAGGGGGGCGAGGCAGGGGACATGGACCCGCTCGCCGCCTACCTCGCCCACGTGGCCCTCGAGTCCGGGGAGCAGCGCGCGGAGGCGGGCGAGGAGGGCGTGCACCTGATGACGCTGCACTCGGCCAAGGGGCTCGAGTTCCCCGTCGTCTTCCTGTGCGGGCTCGAGGACGGCCTCTTCCCGCACCAGCACAGCCGCGACGACCCTGCCCGGCTGGAGGAGGAGCGCCGGCTCTGCTACGTGGGGATCACGCGGGCGCGGGAGAAGCTCTATCTCACGATGGCGGAATCCCGGCGCCTGCACGGCACCGACCACCCCGGCGTCCCGTCCCGCTTCCTGCGCGAGCTGCCGCCGGACCTCGTGCGGGAGGTGCGCCTCGGGGGCACGGTCTCGCGCCCCGCGCCGTTCCCGCGCCGGGCGGAGCCCTCGGGGCCTTTCCGCCTCGGCCAGCAGGTGCGCCACCCCCAGTTCGGGGAGGGTACGGTGCTGGACCTGGAGGGCTCCGGCAGCCAGGCCCGGGTCCAGGTCCACTTCGGCCGCGCCGGCACGAAGTGGCTGGTCGTCGCCTACGCCCGCCTCGAGCCGGTGTGAGCGGCGCGGCCGGGTGTCCTGCGCCCGAAGCGGGGGAGGTCGGCCGTGGCGGAAGGCCCCGCGCGCGCGCCGACGCATGGACGGCGCCCGCCGCCCACGCTATCCTTTGCCCCCTCGCGTCGCGCCCGTAGCTCAGCTGGATAGAGCGTTGGCCTCCGGAGCCAAAGGTCGTGAGTTCGAATCTCGCCGGGCGCGCCATACCGACTTCCCCGCCGCTGTAACCTGAAACACGCAGGGGGCCGGGACGAAGGCGTCCCCCGGGGGTGAGCGTGAGCGAGTCGAAGCCGGACGCCGCGGGCGACCGCTATCTGCAGGAGCGGCGCCGCGCCCTGCGCTTCTTCAACGGGTCGTCCTTTCTCTACCCCGTCGTGGAGCGGCGACTGGAGCCGGAGTACCGGGCCGTCCTGAACGACCTGGACCTCCCCGCAGGCGCGAGTGTGCTGGACCTGGCCACGGGCACCGGCGGGCTCGCGGGCGCGTTCGCCGAGCGCGGCCACGCCGTCATCGGCCTCGACTTCGCCGAGAGGCTCCTCGCGCGGGCCCGGCGCAGGTTTCCGCAGGTGGACTTCCGCCACTTCGACCTGCTGCACCTGGATCGCCTGGAGGCGAAGTCCCGGGACGTCGTCTCCATGGCCTATTTCCTCCATGGGCTCTCGCCGGAGTTCCGGCGCTTCGTCCTCGCCGAGTCCGCGCGCATCGCGCGCGAGCACGTCCTCGTCTTCGACTACTGCTGTGACGGCGGCCTGCTGGTGCGCCTGATCGAGTGGGTGGAGGGCCCGAACTACCCGCTCTTCGTCGCCGAGGACCGGGGGCGCGAGCTCCTGCGCGCGGGCCTGGAGATCGAGCGAACCGGGCGGGTGTCGAGCTTCGGTGGCTACTGGCTCTGCCGGCCCGCGTAAAATGGGGTCGAACTCAATGGATTCCGCAATTGATTCCGCCGGCGTCACCCGCCGGGATCAATTGAGTTCGACCCCGTCAAAAGAAGGACTCCGACCATGAGCGAATTCATCATCGACTTTCCCGGCGGCGCCCGCGTGGACGCCCACTACGGCCCGTACACGGTGCGCACGGACCAGCCCCGCTCCGGCGGTGGCGACGACTCGGCGCCCGCCCCGTTCCTGGTGTTCCTCGCCTCCATCGGCACCTGCGCCGGCATCTACGTGCTCGGCTTCTGTCGTCAGCGCGGCCTGTCGGCCGAGGGGATCCGCCTGGTGCAGCGCATGGAGATGGACCCGGCAACGCGCCTGGTGCGCAGGGTCTACCTGGACATCCAGGTACCGCCGTCGTTCCCCGAGAAATACCGGGACGCCCTCATCCGCGCGGCCGACCAGTGCGCGGTCAAGAAGCATCTGGAGAGCCCGCCCCAGTTCACCGTCACGACCAGCGTGACGGAATAGGGCGGTCTCGGGCCGATCGGTCCGCTCAGCGTGGCGCCGGGTCCGACCCGGCGCGCGCCTCCCCCAGCTCCTCGTCGATCTCCTCTTCCAGCGCCGTGCCGTGCCGGTGGCGCCGGTACAGCCACACGCCGAGCAGGCTCGACCCCACGAAGAGCAGGACGGCGAGGCTGATGCGCGTCCCCGGGTGGAAGGTCACGCCGCTGCCCGCGAGGGCGAAGGCGGCCGTCTGGGGCAGGTACCCCAGCGCCGAGCCTGCGAAGAAGGGCGCTGCAGCGACGCTGGACACCCCCGCCACGAGGTTGGTGACCAGGTTGTTGCCGATGGGCAGCAGGCGGATGACCAGCGCCATGGTGAAGGGGTGCCCACGCAGGAAGTCGTCGAGCTTGCGGATGCGGCTCGGGAACCGGTGGAGGACCAGTCCGCGCCCCAGCCAGCGCGCGTAGCCGAAGGCCAGCCAGGAGCCGGCGGCGGTGGCGAGCAGGGCGAGCGCGGAGCCCCGGGTGAGCCCGAAGGCATAGCCGCCGAGGAACGCCACGACCTGGCGCGGGAAGCCGAGCGCGGTGGTGAGCGCGCCCATCGCGAGGAACAGCAGGTCCCCCGTCCAACCCCGGTCCCGCACCCGGTCGTCGACCCAGTGCTCGGAGAGCATGTCGGCGAGGTCCAGCCGCTCGGAGAGCCAGCCCAGCAGGGCGAGCGAGAGGATGAGCGACAGCCCCCGGACCAGAGCGCGCAGGCTCATCCGCGGCGGTGGCGGGGGGTGGAGCCCCCTGGCCCCACCCCTCCGCTCTTCGGTGCGGGTGCTACACGCAACCCTGGGCGAGCATCGCGTCGGCGACCTTGACGAAGCCGGCGATGTTCGCGCCACGGACGTAGTCGACGAAGCCGTCGTCGGTCTTGCCGTAGCGCACGCAGTTGGCGTGGATGGACTTCATGATCTGCTGCAGCCGCGCGTCGACCTCCTCGCGCGGCCAGCGGACCACGCCGGCGTTCTGCGTCATCTCGAGGCCCGACACGGACACGCCGCCCGCGTTCGCGGCCTTGCCCGGCCCGTAGAGGATCTTCGCCTCGAGGAACAGGTCAACGCCCTCGGGGGTGGTGGGCATGTTGGCCCCCTCGCAGACGCACTTGCAGCCGTTCGCGATGAGCGCCTTCGCCGCGCGGCCGTCGATCTCGTTCTGCGTCGCGCTCGGGAAGGCGAGGTCGCACTTCACGCCCCATGGGCGCTCGCCGGCGAGGAAGCGCGCCCGCGGGAAGCGGTCGGCGTACTCCTTGATCCGCCCGCGGCGCACGTTCTTCAGCTCCATCACCCAGGCCAGCTTCTCCGCGTCGATGCCGTCCTCGTCGATGATCGAGCCCGAGGAGTCGGACATGGAGATCGGCTTCGCGCCGAACTCGATCAGCTTCTGGACCGTGTACTGGGCCACGTTGCCGGAGCCTGAGACCAGGGCCACCTTGCCGCGCACGCCGTCGCCGCGGGTGGCGAGCATCTCCTGGGCGAAGTACACCGAGCCGTAGCCGGTCGCCTCGGGTCGGATGAGGGAGCCGCCGAAGGGCAGGCCCTTGCCCGTCAACACGCCGTTGAAGCGGTTGGCGATGCGCTTGTACTGCCCGAAGAGATAGCCGATCTCGCGGCCGCCGACGCCGATGTCACCGGCGGGGACGTCGGTGTCGGGACCGATGTGACGGAAGAGCTCGGTCATGAAGGACTGGCAGAAGCGCATCACCTCGTTGTCGCTCTTGCCCTTGGGGTCGAAGTCCGAGCCGCCCTTGCCACCGCCCATGGAGAGCGTGGTCAGGCTGTTCTTGAAGACCTGCTCGAAGGCGAGGAACTTGAGCACGCCGAGCGTGACCGTCGGGTGGAAGCGCAGGCCGCCCTTGTAGGGACCGATGGCGCTGTTCATCTCGATGCGGAAGCCGCGGTTGATCTGCATCTGCCCCTGGTCGTCGATCCAGGGCACACGGAACATCACCACCCGCTCGGGCTCCACCATCCGCTCCAGGACGCGGGCCTCGCGGTACGCCGGGTTGGCGTCCACCACGGGATACACCGAGGCGAGGACCTCGCGCACCGCCTGATGGAATTCGGGCTCGTTGGGATTCCTGGCCGTCACGTCGGCCATGAACTGGTCGACCGCCTTGGCGATGCGTGCGGCGTTGGCGCCGCCCGAAACTTCACTCGTGCTCGATGACATGCTTACTCCCGAGGGCTAGGCCCTAGTGTTGTCGACGCCGACCACGAGCGGGGCGATCCTCTCGTCCCCCGGCCGTCCCGTCGTGTGCAGTCTCACGGCCCCCGCCTGTGCGATCCGGTCGTGCCACGAAATCGCGGCAGCCGCGGCACGCGGGGGTGGTCCGCTGCGGACGCGAACGATAGTCTCGCCGCCGGGCATTCGCAATAACCTATACTGGACCGGACTCCCTGCGGGGTCGCGCGTCGGCCCCCTCCCTCGGCGCTACCCAGAGGCCGACCATGATCGAATCCCCCTTCAGCACCGGCATCCCCGCCCTCGACCGGGTATTTCGTGGGTTGTTGCCCGGCGACAACCTGGTCTGGCAGGTCGATCACATCGACGACTTCGCGCCCTTGGTGCCCGCCTGCTGCAATGCGGCGCGCAAGGCCGGGCGCAAGCTCGTCTACCTGCGCTTCGCCGGGCACCCCCCGCTGCTGGAGGCTGGGGACTGCGCGGAGGTGCGCCAGCTGGACGTCTCCAACGGGTTCGAGCGTTTCATCACCGGCGTGCGGGCGGCGATCCGCGAGGCGGGGCGCGGCGCGTTCTTCATCTTCGACTGCCTTTCCGACCTCGCCGAGACCTGGTCGAGCGACCGCATGCTCGGCAACTTCTTCATGCTCACCTGCCCGTACGTCTACGACGTGGAGTCGCTCGCGTACTTTCCGATCCTGCGCGGCCTGCACTCGGCGCAGGCCACCGGGCCCATCACGCACACCGCGCAGATCGTGACCGACGTGTACCGGCACAAGGGCCTGGTCTACATCCAGCCGAGCAAGGTGGAGCACCGCTACTCGCCGACCATGTACATGCTGCACGCGTGGGAGGGCGAGGACTTCCGCCCGATCTCGGACAGCTCCGTCATCGCGGAGATCCTGACCGAGCAGCCCTGGGCGGGACTCGACTCCGTGCGCTTCCGCCTCGGCAAGTGGAACCGCACGTTCCTGCTGGCCGAGCGGGTCTGGGAGGTGCTGCAGCGTGGGGAGAAGCCGGCGGTGGACCCGGGGCAACTGTTTCGCGCCCTGCTGCGCATGGCGTTCACCCAGGACGAGCGGGTCCTGCAGCTGGCGGAGGCCTATCTCGACCTCGGCGACGTGCTGAGGATCTGGAAGCGGATGATCGGCACCGGCCTCATCGGCGGCAAGTCGGTCGGCATGCTCCTCGCACGCGCCATCCTGCGCAAGCAGGATCCGCGCTGGAGCTCGCTGCTCGAGGCGCACGACTCCTTCTACATCGGGTCGGACGTGTTCTACTCGTACCTGGTGGACAACGGCTGCTGGCTGCACCGCCAGCGCCAGCGCTGCCAGGGCGATTTCACCGACGACCTGCACGAGGCGCGCCGGCGGATCATCACCGGCCGGTTCCCCGACGAGATCGTGGCGGACTTCGCCGAGATGCTCGACTACTTCAGCCAGTCGCCCATCATCGTGCGCTCGAGCAGCCTGCTCGAGGACAGCTACGGCAACGCCTTCGCGGGAAAGTACGAGAGCGTGTTCTGCGCGAACCAGGGGTCGCACGAAAAGCGCCTGGACGACTTCATCGCGGCGGTGAAGACGATCTACGCGAGCACCATGAGTGAGAAGGCGCTGCGCTACCGCGAGCAGCGCGGACTCCTCGATCGGGACGAGCAGATGTCGCTGCTCGTGCAGCGCGTCTCGGGCCGCCGCTACGGCAACCTCTTCTTCCCGCAGGTGGCGGGCGTCGGGCTGTCCGTGAACCCCTACGTCTGGAACAAGCTGATCGATCCCCGGGCGGGGATGGTGCGGCTGGTGTTCGGGCTCGGCACGCGCGCGGTGGACCGATCCGACGACGACTACACGCGGGTGGTCGCGCTGAACGCGCCCCAGCGCCGGCCGGAGAGCGACGCGGAGGAGGTGCGCCAGTTCTCGCAGCGGCGGGTCGACGTGATCGACCTCGACGCGAGCCAGGTGGTGGCGGTGGAGTTCAACGACATGGCCGGGCGCGGCTACGACCTGCCGCTGCAGGTGTTCGCGTCGCTCGACCAGGGGCTCGTGCGCCGCGCGGCGCGTGACGGTCTGCCGCCGCCGACCGCGCAGCTGCTCACCTTCGAGCACCTGCTCGCGAAGACGCCCTTCGTGGCCGACATGCGCCGGATGCTGCAGACGCTGGAGGAGGCCTACCGGTATCCCGTCGACCTCGAGTTCACGGCGAACTTCTTCGACGGGGACCACTACAAGATCAATCTGGTGCAGTGCCGCCCGCTGCAGGTGGCCATGGAGGTCGCGGCCGAGAGCCTCCCGGCCGAGCTCGCCCCCGGGGACGTGGTGCTGGAGGCGTCCGGCGCGGTCATCGGGAAGAGCCGCCAGCACGCGATCGACCGGGTGGTCTACGTCACCCCGTCCGTGTACGGGCAGCTGCCGACGCAGGAGCGCTACGCGGTGGCGCGTCTCATCGGGCGCATCCTGCACGCGGTCAGGGAGTCACCCGCGCGGCGGGTGCTGCTGGCCGGGCCGGGGCGCTGGGGCACGACCATGCCGATGCTCGGCGTGCCGGTGTCGTTCTCGGAGATCGACACGGTCGCGGTGCTCTGCGAGATCGTGGCGATGCGCGAGAACCTCGTGCCCGACGTCTCGCTCGGGACGCACTTCTTCAACGACCTGGTGGAGATGGACATCCTCTACACGGCGCTCTTTCCGGGGCGCCCCGGCAACGGGTGGAGCCTCGAATTCTTCGAGCAGTCCCCGAACCGCCTGACGGACCTGGTGCCCGAGGCGGAGGAATGGTCCCACGCGGTGCGCGTCATCGACCTTCCGCCGCTGTCGGGGGGCTCGAGGCTGATGGTCTGGGCGAGCTCCCTCGACCAGCGGGTTCTGTGCTATCGGTCCGGGCCCCTGCAGGGCTCGGGACGGGGAGGTTAGGGGGAAACCGCGATGCTTGCCGAGGTCACCATCGGGCTGTGCTCCATCAGCGACCGCGCGTCGAGCGGCGTGTACCAGGACCAGGGCATCCCGGCCCTGGCGGAGTGGCTCGGTCGGGTGCTCCTGAACCCGATCCGGCGGGTCGAGCGGCTCATCCCCGACGAGCAGCCGCTCATCGAGCGCACGCTCGAGGACCTCGTGGACCGGGAGGGCTGCTGCCTGGTGCTCACCACCGGCGGCACCGGGCCGGCGCGCCGGGACGTCACCCCGGAGGCGACCCTCGCCGTCGCCGATCGCGTGCTGCCGGGCTTCGGCGAGGCCATGCGGGCGGTCAGCCTTCGATACGTGCCGACGGCCATCCTGTCGCGGCAGGTGGGGGTGACGCGCGGGTCCTGTCTCATCCTGAACCTGCCGGGTCAGCCGAAGGCCATCCAGGAGACCCTGGACGGCGTGTTCGCCGCTGTGCCCTACTGCATCGATCTGATCGGGGGGCCGTGGCTGGAGACCCGCGAGGAGTTCGTGAAGGCCTTCCGACCGAAGTCCGCACGCCGTCCCCCTCCCCCGGGGGGCAGAGGGGAAGGCTGAGTCCCGGTCAGTCGAGCTCAGCGCGGTTGCGGCCCGCCTGCTTGGCGCGGTAGAGGGCGCCGTCGGCCCGCTCGAAGACGGACGCCGGCGTGTCGCCCGGGCGGAACTCCGCCCCGCCGCAGGACACGGTGACCGCGACCCGCTGGTCCCGGTACTGGAACTGCAGCGCCTCGACCGCCTGGCGCAGCTTCTCGGCGACGTTGGCAGCCGCGTCCCGGCCGGTCTTCGGCAGCAGCGCCACGAACTCTTCGCCGCCGTGGCGGGCGAGGAAGTCCGATTCGCGCAGGGCGCCCGCCAGGACGTCGCTGATGGCCTTGAGCGCCCGGTCGCCGGCGGCGTGCCCGTAGCGGTCGTTCAGCGCCTTGAAGTGGTCCACGTCCAGGACCAACAGCGAGAGAGGGTCCCCGTAGCGCCGCCAGTGGGCGAACGCCTGGGCGGCCCGCTCCTCGTAGGCCAGGCGGTTGTACAGGCCCGTCAGGGGGTCCCGCACGGCCCGCTGGCGGGCCCGGTGCAGACGCTCGCGCAGCCGTCCGGTTTCGGCTACCAGGCGGACCAGCCGTTCGGAGGTCGCCCGTGCCTCATCCTCCGCCTCGGCGTGGCGCTGTCCCTCGACGCGCAGATGCTCGCCCACGTGGGTCTCGACTGCGGCGAGCCCCGAGCGCACCGCCTCCTTCAGCGCATCCACGTCCCGCGCCCGCTCGACCGAGGCCCGCATCCCGGCGACCTCCTGCTTCACCTGCTCGTGCAGGGTGTCGCGGCCCGCCTGGGAGGCCTGGCGGTCGAGGCGGGACCGGGACAGGTTGTCCCCCAGCTCGGCCAGCCGCTCGCTGACGTCGCTGAGAAGGCTCTCGAGGCCCCGTTTCTCCTCCTCGAGGCCCCTGCGCACCCTGCCCACCAGGTCGGCGACGGCCCCGACGAGGGCAGGGAGCTCCACCGGCAGAACCGGTCGGCCCAGGCGGTCGAGCAACTCCGCCACGGTGTCGCCCTCCGCCTCCCGGGGCTCCAGGCGATGGAGGATCTCCACGAGGACGTCCTCGGGCGTGACCGCCCCGGCCGCGCGGAGTGCGTCCATCGCGGTGCCGCCCTGTCCCTTGCGCGGGGCGGGGGCATGCAGGGCGGCATCGGCCAGATCGCTCGCGATGGCCGCGAAGCGCGGGCTCTCCGCGTTCTCCCGGTCCGCTTCCCGGAGCCGCTCGAGCTCGGACGCGAGGTCGGGGTGGGCCTCGACCGCGGCCAACGCCATCCGGCCCAGGGCCCGGCGCAGAAGCCGCTCGACCTCCGACCACCCGCGCTCCTTCTGCTCGATCTCGTTGAGGCTGTGCAGATAGCGGGTCTTCCAGTGGTCGACCGGGTCTTCGGGCCTGGGTCGCGCTTGTGGCATCTTGGGTCGGACCGGGTGTGGGGGTGACTTCTGTTCCTGTTCGACCCGAGCGCCCACAACTTTAACCCGACTTCCGCGATTCGACCCGCGCACCGGCGATTTTCGGGTTGGGGGCCGGAC
>CALMKJ010000032.1 GCA_937867305.1 uncultured Ectothiorhodospiraceae bacterium
GGGTCCGGCTTCCGGATCCGGATCATGTGATGCCGGCCGAGCCCCTGGTCCGGGTCGAGCGCCTCTGCAAGTCCTACGAAGTGCCCGGGGGACGGAGCACACCGGTCCTGTTCGACGTGGACCTCGAGATCGCGTCCGGCGAGCACGTGAGCGTGATGGGGCCCTCCGGGTCGGGCAAGTCGACCTTCATGAATCTCCTCGGGGGCCTCGACAGCCCCACCAGCGGCCGCTACCTCCTCGAGGGTCGTGACGTGGGCCGTCTGTCGGAGGACGAGCTCGCGGGGCTGCGCAACCGGCTCATCGGGTTCGTCTTCCAGGGCTTCAACCTGCTGAAGCGCGTGAGCGCGGCGGAGAACGTGGGCCTGCCGTTGCTCTATGCGGGCGTCGCACGGGCCGAGCGCCGCGAGCGTGCCCTGGAGCTTCTGGCACAGCTCGGCCTGGGGGAGTACGGGGACTCGCTGCCGAACCAGCTCTCCGGCGGTCAGCAACAGCGTGTGGCCATCGCCCGGGCGCTGGTGGCGAGCCCTTCGCTCATCCTGGCCGACGAGCCGACCGGCAACCTCGACAGTCAGACCAGCCGCGACATCATGGAGCTCTTCACGCGGCTCAACCGGGAGCGCGGGATCACGCTCGTGGTGGTCACCCACGAGCCCGACATCGCCCGCTACGCCGGGCGCCTGGTGCGCTTCGTCGACGGCCGCGTGGTCCACGACGGCGAGGTGGACGCGTGAACTCCTGGCGCATGCTTCCGGGCGAGGCATGGCGCGCGATGGTCGTGAACCCGCTGCGCACCGGGCTGACCGTGCTCGGGATCGTGATCGGCGTGGCCGCGGTCGTGCTGATGCTCGCGGTGGGGGAGGGTGCCCGCCTCACGGTGAGCCAATCCATCGCCTCCATGGGCAGCGACCTCTTCATCGTCCTCTCCGGGGCGAGCACCTCGGGCGGGCTGCGCTTCGGCTCGGGCAGCTCTCCCACCCTGACCCTGAGCGACTCGGCGGCGCTGGCTCGCCTGCCGACGGTGAAGAGCGTGGCGCCGGTGTCCTCGAGCACGGCCCAGCTGGCCTATGGGGCGGCCAACTGGAGCACAGTGGTCTACGGTACGACCCCCGAATACCTCGAGGTGCGGGACTGGGGTCTGGAATCGGGGCAATCCTTCACGGCGGTGGACCAGCGCCGGGCGGCCCGTGTCGTCCTGCTGGGGCAGACCGTCGCCCGCAACCTCTTCGGGGGCGAGGAGCCGGTTGGGCGCACGATCCGGATCAAGAACCAGCCCTTCCAGGTGGTCGGGCTGGTCGAGGCCAAGGGCCAGAGCCTGGACGGCAGGGACCAGGACGATAGCGCCTTCATCCCGGTCAGCACGGCCCACAGCAAGCTCTTCGGGAACCCGTTCCCGGGCACCGTCCGCTTCATCATGGTGCGCGCCCGCTCGGCGGCGGAGATGGGCGAGGCGGAGGAGGACATCACGCAGCTACTGCGCACCCGGCACCGGATCGCCGAGAAGGCGGAAAACGACTTCACCGTGCGCAACCTCTCGGCGGCGGCGCAGACGGCCGCCGCGACCGCCCGGGTCCTGTCCCTGATGCTGGGGGCGATCGCCTCCATCTCCCTCCTGGTGGGGGGCATCGGGATCATGAACATCATGCTCGTCTCGGTCACCGAGCGGACGCGAGAGATCGGGATCCGGATGGCGATCGGGGCGCGCCGCCGGGACATCCTGCGTCAGTTCCTGCTGGAGGCGATAGGAGTCTGCACCCTCGGGGGCCTCGTGGGGGTCGTCCTCGGGGTGGGCGGCGCCTGGCTTCTCGCGCAGCTCGCGGGGATGGACGCGGTCGTGAGCGGAGCGGCCGTGGCGCTCGCCTTCCTCTTCTCGGCGGCCACGGGGGTCTTCTTCGGCTATTACCCGGCGCGCAAGGCGGCGCGCATGCGCCCGGTGGAGGCCCTGCGGTACGAGTAGGCCGGACGGCACTCGCGGGTGGCGGCACCCGCGGAACCGCACCGGGAGTCCCGCTCGACTGCTGTGCCTAGAGAGGAAGGACCTCGGACTTCCGGTACACCGTGCCCTGGAACAGGGCGACCAGGTCCCCCGCGTCGTCCTTCAGTTCCACGGTGTAGGTCCCGATCTTGCGGCTGCGCCCGACCTCGCGTGCCTCGGCCCAGAGGGTTCCCTCGCGGGTCGCCTTCACGATGGAGATGGTGGCGCTCACCGCCACCGCCACCGTGCCGTGGGAGTTCGATGCCGCGGCGAAGGCGAGATCGGCCAGCGTGAAGAGCGCGCCCCCGTGGACCGTCCCGATCCCGTTGTGATGAAACGGCCCCAGCGGCATCTTCGCCCGGGCGAAGCCTTCCGAGACCTCGAGCAGTTCGATACCGCTGTGCCGCGCGAAGCGGTCCCGGGCAAAGAATTCGGTGGTGATCCGGGCGTGGTCCGCGGGTTCGGTGGCCGGATGTCCGGTGCCTTCGTGCGGGTGATGGGTGGTCATGGCTCTCTTTCCCGGCGCCGTGATGGATGGTGGCTCTGGGAGTGTACTCGCGCCCGCCGTGGCGGGGTGGTTTCTGGAGTTTGTTGATCGAGGTCGGTGTCCGAATCGGGCGCGGAGGGTAATCTCGCCCGTTTTGCGAGCGGGGGAGGGGGAACGGGGCATGGACCTGGTTGCGATGCTGATGGTGATGGTCTACCTGCTTCCTGCCGTCCTTCGTGCTCGGGATCTTCTGGCGTCGGATGACGCCCGTCGCGGCCCTGGCGTCGATGCTGGTGGGCTTCGTCACCTCGCTCTTCTGGCTCGTCTTCGTGCACGGGCGGACGGCGGCCGGCCTCGGCATCAGCGAGGCCCTCTTCGGCACGCCCCACATCGTTCCCGCGCACTGGAGCCTCACCTGGACGGTGGTGGACCCGGTGGTGGTCGCCCTGCCTCTCTCCTTCCTCACGGCGGTCGTGGTCGCCCGGGTGTCGCGCCCCATGGACCCGGCCTACGTGCAATACGTCTTCGGTGGGCCAAGGCCCGATTCAGGAGCATCCGGACGATGAAAAAGAGTTGGCGTTACGTTCTTGGTCTGGCGGCGGCGCTCCTCGGCGCTCCGACCCTTGCCGCAGAGCCGGCGGACACCCTGGTCCTCGAACTGGCCTCCGGCCCGGTGGTCATCGAGATGCGGCCGGACCTGGCGCCGAAACACGTGGCGCGGATCCGGGAGCTGGTGAGCCAGAAGTTCTACGACGGACTGACCTTCCATCGGGTCATCGCGGGCTTCATGGCCCAGACCGGGGACCCCAAGGGGAACGGAACGGGCGGCTCCGGAAAGAACCTGGTGGCCGAGTTCTCCCAGGAGTCCTTCGTCCGGGGGAGTGTGGGGATGGCGCGCTCGCGCGACCCCGACAGCGCGGACTCCCAGTTCTTCATCTGCCTCGGCCCGTCTCCCTGGCTCGACGGTCAGTACACGTACTGGGGGCGGGTCGTGAAGGGCATGGAGCACGTCGACGGCATCAAGAAGGGCGACAAGGCCCGCAACGGCGCCGTCGAGAACCCGGACCGGATCGTGCGCGCCCGCCTGGGGGGTAACCAGGGCGCGGGTGAATAAGTGGCGACTTATTGACGTGCGTCTATGTCCTGACGTTCCGCAGGGGATACGCTCCGCCGGGTATGCATGCGAGCCCCTCGAACATGGAGCCCGACCCCCGCGCCTGCGGCGCGTGGTCCGTGCCTGCGCCAGGTGAGAAGAGACCTGAGCGACCGGCGTTTGGCGGCGGACGGGTGAGCGGGAGCGGGGGTGCGGCGTGATGCTGGGACTGGCGGATCCCTGGGTGGCAGCGGCGTACTGGCTTTCCATTGCCAGCGCGGTGTTGTGCCTGGGGTACGGGGTCGTCAACTGGAACCGTGGCGACGAGCCAGAGCAGGAAGAAGACGTGCGTTGGGCACGCGAGGAGAAGGAAGACATCGAGTCGACACTCTGACACGCGCGGCGGGTGAGCCGCGCTCGGGGGGAAGAAGATGACGCTCAGGTCATTGGCGGTAGCGGTCGCGGGGGTACTGGCAGCCACCGGGGTGTGGGCGCAGGGAGGCAAGACGGAGGTCAGTTATCCGTCCTTCAAGGCGGGCGCGGACCTGCGCGTGCGCCAGGAGTACTTCGAGTACATCCCCTACAGGCCCGGGGGCTATGCCCGCGTCGTCGGCAGCGAGAACCCTTCCGGAGAGAACAACTACCTGCGGGTGCGCCCGAGGGTCTGGGCCCAAGCCGATCTCAGCCGCGACGCCCGGATCTACGGCAGGGTCACCAACGAGTTCCGCAAGTTCTGGGAGCCCGATTACGAGGGCCGCCAGGCCGGTTACACCTATCCGGACGAGCTGGTCGTCGACAACCTCTACCTGGACCTGAAGGGGCTCTTCAACGACACGCTGGACATCCGCGCCGGGCGCCAGGACCTCATCTACGGCAACGGCCGCGTGCTCCTGGACGGCACCCCCCTGGACGGCTCGCGCACCATCTATTTCGACGCATTGAAGCTCAGCTACCGGGGCATTCCGGACAACACCATCGACCTGCTGCTCATCTCCAACTCGCCGGAGAACAACCTGGCGCTGCACAAGCCGAAGAACGACCGCTACCTCTCCGGCTACGACCCGACGGAGCTCGAGGAGATGGAGGAAAAGGCCGCGGGGGTCTACTGGAAGAGCAACAGCTACAAGGAGCTCCCCTTCGAGGCCTACTACCTCTACAAGGAGGAGTCGGAGTGGGAGGACAACTCCCAATACCCGTTTGCCGGGCGCTACAGGGCGGGCAACTGGGTGTACCCCGAGCTGGACCTGAATACCGTGGGCGTGCGCCTGATGCCGAAGTTCAGCGACAGCCTGAGCGCCAACCTGGAGCTCGCCTACCAGTGGGGTGAGCGCGGCTCCGCCGACGTGGAGGGCGGGATGGTCGATGCCGTCCTGAGGTGGTCGCCCCCGGTCCTGGAGTCGATGAAGCCGAAGCTCGGCGTCGGCTGGTACTACCTGAGCGGTGACAAGCAGGGCAGCAGCAACAAGGACGAGGGCTGGAACCCGGTGTTCGCCCGCTGGCCGCAGTACAGCGAGCTGTACGTGTTTGCCTTCGACCGGGACGGCGCCGGGCGCTGGTCGAACGTGAGCATGCCCCATGTGGACTTCGAGATCTCGCCGACCCCCTGGTACAAGGCGGAGCTCATGGCGGGCTACATGAAGGCCCCGGTGGACGACGGCGCGGGCGGCGGCCACAATCGCGGTCTCCTGTTCACCTGGTGGAACAAGTTCAAGCTCGGCGAAAAGCTCCTCACCGGCAGCGACCGGCTGACCGGGCACCTGCTCCTCGAGTGGCTGAACCCCGGCGACTACTACGACGACCTGCCCCACAACGCGGTCTTCGCGCGCTGGGAGTTGATGTACGCCTTCTGAAGGAGATCGCATGTTCTGGGATCGGGAAATCGAGGCGTTACCGAGGCCCGAGCTGGAGGCGTTGCAGCTCGCCCGCCTGCTCCGCACCGTGCGGCGGGTGGGCGAGCACGTGCCGTTCTATCAGACGCGCTTTCGGGAGATGGGACTCGATCCCGCCTCGGTAAGAACGCTCGCAGACGTGCGGCGCCTGCCTTTTACGACGAATGCCGATCTGCGCGCGAGCTACCCCGACGGTCTGGTGGTCAAGGGACCCGAGCAGGTCGTGCGCCTGCACACCTCGAGCGGCACCACCGGCAAGCCCAAGGCGCTCTTCTTCTCCCGCAAGGACGTGGACGAGGCAGCGGAGCTCATCGCCCGCTGCCTCGTCATGGCGGGGGCGTCCCAGCACGACGTGCTGCAGAACATGATGACCTACGGTCTCTTCACCGGGGCGCTGGTCATGCACTACGGGGCGGAGAAGGTGGGGATGCTGGTGATCCCGGCAGGGCCTGGAAACTCCGAGCGCCAGCTGATGTTGATGCAGGATTTCGGCAGCACCGTCATCCACACCACCCCGAGCTATGCGCTGTACTTCGCGGATTTCCTCGAGCGCAAGGGGATCGACCCGCGCAAGGATCTGCGCCTGCGCACCGGGCTCATCGGCTCCGAGCCGTATACCGAGGAGACCCGTCAGAAGATCGAGGATGCCCTGGGGATCACGGTCTTCAACTCCTACGGCCTTTCGGAGATGAACGGCCCGGGGGTGGCCTTCGAGTGCTCCGAGCGCAACGGCATGCACATCTGGGAGGATGACTATCTGGTGGAGGTGATCGACCCCGAAACAGGCGAGCCTCTGCCCGACGGGGAGACCGGGGAGATGGTCCTGACCTCTCTCTCGCGCGAGGCGATGCCCATCCTGCGGTATCGCACCCGCGACATCACCTCCATCCATCGGGAGCCGTGCGCCTGCGGACGCACCCATGCCCGCATCGAGCGCATCACCGGACGCTCCGACGACATGCTGATCATCCGCGGCGCGAACGTCTATCCGCAGCAGGTGGAGCGGGTTCTCATGCGCTTCCCTGAGGTCGGTCGCAATTACCTGATCCGGCTGGAAGGGCTCGACGAGATGATCGTTCAGGTGGAGTTGTCGGGCGCCACGTTCGACGGGCAGCTCGAGCATCTGGTCAGGCTGCAGGAGCAGATCGTCGAGAAGCTGCGCGCCGAGATCATGGTGAGGCCGAAGATCGAGCTGGTGGCGCCCGGGTCCCTGCCGGTGAGCGAGGGCAAGGCCAAGCGCGTCGTCGACAACCGAAAACTCTAGGAACGGGTGCCCATGTCATGAGCGCGGTCAAACTCCTCGCCGTGTTCGCGGAGAACAAGCTGGGACAGATGGCGCGGGTGACGAAGGTCCTCGCCGACGCGGGAGTCAACATCCGTTGGATGACGATCGCGACGTCCGAGTCCTTCGGCGTGATCAAGTTCCTGGTCGACCAGTGCGACCGGGGATTCACCGCCCTGAAGGATGCGGGATTCACCGCCTCGCTCGTGGAGGTGCTGGCCATCGAGATCGAGGACAAGCCGGGGGCCTTCCACGAGCTTGCCCAGACGCTGACGCGCCAGCAGGTCAATGTGCAGAACTCTTCCGGCCTGGTGGCGAACAACCGGGCGATCCTGCTGATCGAGGTGCGGGACCCCCAGCAGGCTCGCGCCGCGCTGGACGGGCAGGGCCTGCGCTTCCTCAGCCAGGAGGAGGCGATGCGCCTCTGAGGACGGCCGCGCCTCAGCGGGACTCGAGGGACTCCCACCGGGCGTAGGCTGACGCCAGTGTCTCCTGGAGCTGCTCGAGCTGCGCCTGCACCGCGCGGATCGCGCTGCCTTCACGCTGGTAGAAGGCGGGCTCGTTCATGCTGGCGAGCAGTGCGTCCCGCTCACCCTCGAGGACCTCGATCCGGGCGGGCAGTGCATCGAGCTCCCGCTGGTCCCGATAGGAAAGTTTGCGGGAACGCCCGGCGTCCGCGGGCCGGGGCGGCGTGCGCTCCCTCGTGGAGGGTTTCCCCTGGCGTGCCTCGGGCCGAGGCACGGGGCGCTGGCGCAGCCAGTCCTGGTATCCCCCCACGTACTCGCGGACCACCCCGGGCCCCTCGAAGACGAGCGTGCTGGTGACCACGTGGTCGAGGAAGGCGCGGTCGTGGCTGACCAGTAGCACCGTGCCGGAGTACTCCACGAGCAGGGCCTCCAGGAGCTCCAGGGTCTCGGTGTCCAGGTCGTTGGTGGGCTCGTCCAGCACGAGGACGTTCGAAGGCTGGGTGAACAGGCGGGCGAGGAGCAGCCGGTTGCGCTCGCCGCCCGAGAGCGCCTTCACCGGCTGACGGGCGCGGTCGGGGGGGAAGAGAAAGTCCTGCAGGTAGCCGAGGACGTGGCGCCGCTGCCCGTCGATGACGACGAACTCGCGCCCCCCGCCCACGTTGTCCTGGACCGTGCGCTCCTCGTCGAGTGCGGCGCGCCGCTGGTCGAAGTAAGCGACTTCCAGATGGGTTCCGCGGCGGATCCGGCCTTCGGTCGGCTCGAGCTCACCCAGCAGAAGACGGAGCAGTGTGGTCTTGCCGGCGCCGTTCGGCCCGATGACCCCGACCTTGTCGCCCCGCAGGATGGTCGTCGTGAGACCGCGCAGGATGGGTTGGCCGTCGTAGGCGAAGCTCACCCCCTCGGCGTCGGCCACGACCTTGCCGGAGCGCTCCGCCGCCTGGATCGCCATGGTGACCCGCCCCAGCTGCGCGCGCCGCGCCGCCCGCTCCGCGCGCAGACGCTCGAGGGCCCGGACACGGCCCTCGTTGCGCGTGCGCCGCGCCTTGATCCCCTGGCGGACCCACGCCTCCTCCCGGGCGAGCTTGTCATCGAACAGCGCGTCGCGGGTCTCCTCGGCGGCGAGCCATTCCGCCTTGCGTGACAGGTAGGTCGCGTAATCCCCGGGGAAATCAGTCAGTCGCCCCCGGTCCAGCTCGATGATCCGCGTGGCGAGCCGCTGCAGGAAGGCGCGGTCATGGGTGACGAAGAGCAGCGTGCCGTGCCACCCCAGCAGGAATTCCTCGAGCCACGTGATCCCGTCGATGTCCAGGTGGTTGGTGGGCTCGTCGAGAAGCAGCAGGTCCGGGTCGCTCACCAGGGCGCGGGCGAGCAGCACCCGTCGCGCCACTCCTCCCGAGAGGCTCGTGAGAGAGACTGACGGGTCGAGACCGAGGCGGGAGATCACGGTCTCCACGCGCTGTTCCATTGCCCAGCCCCCTGCGGCCTCCAACTCGTGCTGGCAGTGGTCGAGGTCGGCGATCCGCGACTCATCGCCATCGGCGACCTGACGGGCCAGGGCGTGGTAGCGCTCCACGAGCGCGCCTGCAGCGCCCAGGCCCTCGGCGACAGCGTGAAACACCGAGCCGGATCCGCCGAGGGGAACCTCCTGGGCCAGGCGTGCGACGCGTAGCCCCGGGCCTTGCCAGAGCTCGCCTGCGTCGGCGTGGGTCTCGCCTGCGACCAGCCGCAGCAGGGTGGACTTCCCCGAGCCGTTCCGGCCCACGAGGCAGAGGCGCTCGCCGCGCTCCAGTTGCAGGCTCACGTCATCGAGCAGCGGGGCGTCGCCGAGGCTCAGGGTGACCCCCCGAAGGGTCAGAATGGGCATTGCGGGATGGTTGGCAACGTTGGCAAGCGGGGTTTCAAGGAAATCTGTCGATTATCCGCTATCCGCGAGTGTACCTTCGTTGGAATGCGCCGGAGGTGTGGACATGGCAGAGTCTTCGGTTGCGGCGCAAGCACGCCCACCGAGAGGGTCAGGCACGCTCAGACTGCCCCTGGTGCACCTGCGCTACCAGGGTCGACCGATCGGGCTCTACGGGATTCGGGAGATCTACGAGAATGCGCTCGTGCTCCTGCACGGGCCGATCGCATTTCCCCCGGGCACACCCCTCCTGGTCGAGGACCTGCTCGGTGTCTATGCGGGGCTGCACTCCCGAACGTTTCCGGCTACGGTGACGGAGAGCGACACCTGGGGGATGACCCTCTCTCTCTGAGGGGCGTGCGCACAAACACACCCCGGCAGGACGGTCGATGACGTCCCGCCAGGATGGGCGTTTCCGCCGCCATCTCTGCGAAGCCTCGAACCGGACGCCCGTCCGTCCAGGACTCCTGCGTCGGCCGGGGTGATGGGGCGGCCTTCGGGGCTCCCTAGCTGCCCTCGATCATCCCTTTCAGACCCTTCAGCGCGCGCAGACGAATGGTGGTGCGCGAGGGTCGGGCGGGGATCTCCATCGCTTCGCCAGTGCGCGGGTTGCGCCCCATCCGCGCCTTGGTGGCGGGTTTCTTGGCGCGGGTCAGCTTCAAGAGCCCGGGCAGGGTGAACTGGCCCGGCCCCTTCTTCGCGAGGTGCCCCTCGATGAGCGCCTGCAACTCGGTCATCACGGCCGCCACGTCTTTCTTGGCGAGGCCGACGCGCTCGGTGATCGCGTTGTAGATCTGGGCCTTGGTCATCGGCTTGGAAACGGCCGCGGCCTTGGCCTTGGGCGCAGCCTTCTTCACCGGTGCGGCCTTGCGGGCCGCCGGAGACTTCGCGGGTTTCTTTTTTGTTTTGAGGGCGACTTTTGCCACGGGTTGACTCTCCTGTCGCAGGCTCGGGGACTCGAGCTCTGAAGAGATTCTAGTGAACAAAATGCAAAGCTGCACAGAGTTGGCGCGTGGCTCAGCGCTTTTTCCTGGGGACGGGACCGCCGCGCGTCGGGCAGGGATAGGCATCGGCGAGTGCCCGGTGCACGACGACGCGGGCGGGTTCGCTCATCCCCTCGGGGTGTTCCTCGAGCCACGCCATCACGAGGCGGACGGCCTGGGCCATGTCCAGTCCCGTGGGAGGCAGACAGATGGTGGGACGAGCTCGCGCCGCGCGGGGCTCGATGTCCTCTTCTGCGACGATCAGGCCGTCCAGCAGTCCCCCGATGTACGCGACGCAGTACACCCCCTCGATGATGGAGTCGATGTCGAGGCCCTCGACCCCGAGGACGTTCAGCCGTAGTGCCTGTTGGCACTGCCCCGCAAGGTCGCGCCCGGTGTCTGCTGCCGAGTTGAGCGCGCACAGGCACAGCGCCGCTGTCAGGACTCTCCGTGTTGCACGCATGGGTTTCATGAACATCCCTGTCGATGGACGCGGCAGCAAGGACTCTCTTCGAGCACCGTGCTCCCGGCCGGGGCGATGGGTGAGGGGCCTTGTCTTTACGCAACGAATAATTATGACCGACTCGAGCTCTGGAGCGAAGTCCATGGGCAGGAAGGTCCCCGCGAGCCAACGGCGCTCCCCGGATACCTGGGGCGCGGTGACGCCGGTCGGGAAATGCCTCAGGCCCGGCTGTTGGCGGCTCGCTGGATGAGAAGGTCGATCCGTCGCCGGTCCGGTCCCCCGTCGGCTACTCCTTCCAGTTCCAGCGTCGGCTCACCGGCACTGCGTCCCTCGGCCCGCAGTCGCTCGGTCGGAACGCCCTGCTGGCGCAGGTACGATGCGACCGCCTCGGCGCGGCGGCGCGAGAGTTGGACGTTGTAGTCCCTGGGACCCGAGTCGTCGGTATGGCCGACCACTCGAACCACGAAGCCGTCCAGGCGGCTCAGGACCGCGGCCAGCCGGTCCAGGAACGGCCGGGACTCGGGGCGCACCTCGGCAGAGTTGGTGTCGAAGGGGACCTGGCGACGCAGGTTCACGTGTACGGTTCCGTCCGGAAGGAGACGCACGCTGACCCCGAGGGGAGCGAGCTCGTGCTCCGGGTCGGTGCTGTCGGGCGCGGTGCGGCTGGGCGACTCGGCCAGGACAGGTTGCGAAGAGGGTTCCGGCAGGGCCGACGGGCCGGAGCGAGGCGAGAGGACGCCGTCCGCTGCCGCCGGGGTCGGCTCGTCTGCCACCGGGACGGGGGGCAACTCCGGGGAGGCGGTGGCCGGTGTCTCGTCGGAGGCTCCGCGAGGCGCCATAGGTATCTCGTTTGAAGCTGGCGTTGGTCTGACCGGCGATGTGCCTGCCGGCAAGGTGGTCGTTGCCTCGGGTGTCGCCTGCGTCTTCGTCTCCACGCCCTTCGAGGGCCTCTCGGCCCGCGGGGTCGCCGCCTCTTGCGTTCCTGCCCGGCGGGCGACAGAACCGCTGGTCGAGGGTGGGGCGGGGCTTCGCAAGACGGGGAGAGCGCTCAGCCACTCGCTCACCTTCGTCTGGAGCCTGTCGGCAAACTCTGGAGAAAGGGCGAGTAGCAACGGAATGGCGGCGAGACCGACCAGGAACAGCGCGAGCACCCTGGCCGCGAGGCGGCGAGGCGGGCGCTCCCGGGGCAGGGGGGCCTTCACCGGCTCCGGGGGCGTGGCGCTCCACGCGTCCCGCTCGCGCGGAACGGCACGCGACGGACGTCCCCCGGCGGAGGCGACAGCGGGGGAGGCCGCCGGGACCGGCTGGGGCTGACGGGCGGGGGACGGAGCGGCCGCCGCGGGCTCGCCCGGCGCCCTCGCGGCGGGCGGTGGGGCGGCAGTCGGCACCCTCTGGGGCTGCCGTGGGGGAGGCGGGGGCTCGACGTCCGCTTTGGTCACCGGAGTGGCGACCCGGTCCGCTGCGGGAGGGGACGGGCGGGCGGGCGCGGGCTGCGGACTGACGAGCTCCGGCCCAGTCGATGGCGGGAGCTCGGTCGTCGACGGCTCGGGCTCTTTGGGAAGGGACGCCAACAGGTCCCGAAGTTCTTCCGTCTCCGCGATCTCGGCAGGTGCCAGAAGCTCGGCGCGCAGGTCTTCGATGACCGCCAGGGCGTCCTGCCCGTCCAGACGGTGACGGTCCTCCGCAGCCCCGTGCAGGAGCAATCGGCTGCAGACCTGGTTGATGCGGCGAGGGACTCCGGCGCTGAAGCGGTGCACCAACTCGAAGGCGTCGGAGGTGATGCGGGGGTCACCGCGCCAACCCACGCGCCGCAGTCGATGCTCCACGTAGGCCCGCGTCTCCTCCGGATCGAGGGGCCTCAGGTGGCACGCCGCGATGAGCCGCTGGTGGAACTGCTCGAGCTCGGGCCGCTGCACGATGTCCCGCAATTCCTCCTGCCCCACGAGGAAGATCTGGAGGATCGGCCGCGCGTTCTCCTGCAGGTTGGTGAGGAGGCGCAACTCCTCCAGAGAGGAGGCGTTCAGCCCCTGAGCCTCGTCGACGACCAGCAGGGCGCCGCGGCCGGTGCGTGCCTGTTGAACCAGGAAGCGCTCGAGATGCAGGAGCATGGTGGCCTTGTCGAGGCCCGCCACGTGGAGCCCGAAGGCGTAAGCCACCTTGCGCAGGAGCTCGTCGGGCCCCAGTTGGGCGGTGACGAGGCGGGCCGCGACCGGCCCGTTGCCCGAGATCCCGGCGAGCAGGCTCTCTACGAGCGTGGTCTTGCCGGTTCCCGGCCGGCCCGTGACCATGATGAAGCCCTCGGCGCGCCGCAGGGCGTACTGCATGTACTTCCGGGCGCGGGAGAAGCTCGGGTGCTCGAAGCAGAACCGCGGGTCGGGGCTGAGCCGGAAGGGGTCTGCGGAAAGGCTGTAGTACGTCTCGTACATGGCGGTGGCCTATGGCTGATCACCGCCAGTATCGGCCCCGGGGGGGCCTTCTGAAGCGGGCGCAGGCACCGGAGCCAGGAAGGCGTTGCCAGGGCGGCAACCCTGGCCGGAGCCCTGCGCCCTTGCGACCCTCAGGACCCGCCGCGCTCGAACAGCTCGACCTCCCCGAGGACGTTGACGCCCTTGGACTGCAGGAGGGCGGCCGCGCGGTCGGCGTTCTCGAAGCGGAAGATCAGCACCGCCCGGTCGCCGCGGCCGAAGGTGAACGCGTACATGTACTCGACGTTCAAGCCCCCTTCGTCCACGTGGGCCAACACCTCGGCAAGCCCCCCGGGACGGTCCCGCACCTCCAGGGCGACGACATCGCTCAGGTGAACGACGTAGCCCGCCTCTTCGAGCGCGGCCTTGGCGCGCGCGGGCTCGCGCACGATGAGCCGCAGAATGCCGAATTGCTGGGTGTCCGCAAGGGACAGCGTCAGGATGTTGATGCCCTTGTCGGCCAGTATCTGGCAAGGTGCGCGGAGACGCCCCGGGCGGTTTTCCAGGAAGATCGAAATCTGGGTCAGTTTCATGGGTTTCGAAGCCCCGATGTTGCCATCCTCGTGCTTGCTTGTGGGCCCGTGGGCCCGTGGGCCCGTGGCGCCTGGCGCCTACTTGGCCCGCTGGTCGACCACCCGCTTGGCCTTGCCCTCGCTGCGCGGGATGGAGTGGGGCTCGACCAGGCGTACGCCGACGCGGATCCCCACGATGCGCTCGATGGCCTGGCCGATGCGCTTGCGCAGGTCCTCCATGACCCTCACCTGGTCGCTTGCCACCTCCGCGCTCACCTCCACCTCGATGCCGATCTGGTCGAGGCCCTTGTCCGTCGTGAGCACGATCCGGTAGTGCGGAAGGGTGCCCTCGACGGTGAGCAGGGCCGCCTCGACCTGCGAGGGGAAGACGTTGACGCCGCGGATGATGAACATGTCGTCGCTGCGCCGGCCGATGCGGCGGATGCGGCGGATGGTGCGCCCGCAGGCGCATCTCTCCGGGATCAGCGCCGTGATGTCGCGCGTTCGATAGCGGATCAACGGCATCGCCTTTTTCGAGAGCGTCGTCAGCACGAGCTCGCCTTCGGCCCCGTCCGGAAGGACGGCACCGGTCTCCGGGTCGATGATCTCCGGATAGAAGTGGTCCTCGAAGACGTGCAGTCCGCTCTGCTCGCGGCACTCCGCGGCGACCCCCGGTCCGACGATCTCGGACAGGCCGTAGATGTCGAAGGCCGTGATCCCCGCGGCGCGCTCGATGTGCGCGCGCATCCCGTCGCTCCAGGGCTCTGCCCCGAACACGCCGACCCGCAGGGGGAGGGCCTTCATGTCGACGCCGAGCTCGGCGGCGCGCTCGATCATGTGGGTGAAGTAGCTCGGGGTGCAGCAGATCGCCGTCACCCCGAAGTCGCGCAGGAGCATGATCTGCCGGTCGGTGTTGCCGCCGGAGGCGGGCACCACGGTGGCGCCCAGGGCCTCGGCGCCATAGTGGGCCCCCAGCCCACCGGTGAACAGGCCGTAGCCGTAGGAGTTCTGAACGATGTCGCCCCGGTGCAGGCCGTAACAGGCGAACGCCCGGACCATCGCCTCGGTCCAGACCGCGATGTCCTCCTCGGTGTAGGCGACGACGATGGGCTTGCCCGTCGTGCCGCTCGAGGCGTGCAGGCGCACCACTTCGCCCATGGGGCTGGCGAAGAGCCCGAAGGGATAGTGGTCCCTCAGGTCCGTCTTGACCGTGAAGGGGAGTCGGCCGAGGTCGCTCAGCGTGTCGAGCGAAGCGGGCGAGACCCCGCGCTCCTCCATGCGGCTGCGGTAGAAGGGGACGTTCTCGTAAGCCCGGGAGACCACCGCCCTCAGCCTCCGGAGCTGCAGCTCGTGCAACTGGGGCAGCGGGAGGTAGTCGGGAGCACTCACCGGGTGGAACCCGGTCCCGACGTCGTTCCAGTTCTCGGTCAGCATGGCGAAGTCCCCGGGTTGGCTATTCCCTCCCCGCGGCCTGGCGCCCGAGGGCGAAGGCCTCGAGGTTCAGTCGGTGATGCTTCTCGGGCAGCAGCCCCTGGATCGCGGCGACCCAATGGTCCTGCGGGATCTCCAGGTGTGCGGCCAGTGCCCCGAGGAGCGCGACGTTGACGCTCTTCTGGTGCGGCTTCACGCCGGCGGCATCCAGGTCGGCGGGGGAGATGAGCAGCCCGCCGGGCTTCATCATCGGGCGCGCGACCTCGACCTGATCAGGGGCGACGACGACCACGAAATCGGCCTCGCCCCGGGGGATCATCGGGCTGAAGACCTCGCGCCCGAATCGCACGTCGCTCGAGACCGAGCCGCCGCGCTGGCTCATGCCGTGGAGCTCGCTCTTCTTGACGTCCAGGCCCGCACGAAACGCGGCGTCGGCCAGGATGTCGGAGGCCTTCACCACGCCCTGGCCGCCGAGGCCGGCGATCAGCACGTTCACGACCCGATCCCCGCTCATGTCAATTCGCCTCGGGGCTGGCCGGGTGCGCGGCAGCCCTCTTTTCGGCCGCCGCCTTTTCCCACTGCCGGATCTTGCCGGCGGCGAGGATGCAGGCTCGCCGGGCGATGATGACGGCGAGCTCGCCGCTCTCGAGCGCGGCGCGGATCTCCGCCTCCATACCCTCTTCGTCGGCCATCGGGTCCAGCACGACGACGTGTCGGATCCCCATGGCGCGAGCGACCTCCTCGAACACGACCTTGCCGGTCGGGTCGTGGATCAGGTTGCGCCCCGTGCCCGCGTGCTCCTGGGCCCCCGTCATGGCGGTGGTGCCGTTGTCGAGGATCAGGAGCACGTGCCCGGTGGGGGGGGGGTTGTAGACCATCTCCGCCAGGCCGGTGAGGCCGCTGTGCATGAAGGTGCTGTCGCCGATGACGCTCACGACCTGCTTGGCCTCCTCGGGGGGCAGCACGTGGCGCAGGCCGAGGCCGACCCCGATGCTTGCACCCATGCACACGCAGGTGTCCATGGCCTCGAAGGGAGGCAGTACCGCGAGCGTGTAGCAGCCGATGTCGCCCGCGACGATACAGCCGAGCTTGCGCAGCACCGTGAAGACGGAACGGTGCGAGCACCCCTCGCACAGCATCGGTGGCTTGCCGCGCACCGGCGGCGGCTCGGGCTCCTGATTCCCGGTGAGGATGCGCCGCACCCGATCGACCGTGAGCTCGCCGAAGCGGAAACGCTCGGGCTTGCCCTCGACCGGGATCCCGGCCGCGCGGAGGTCGTGCTCGAGAATGGGGTCGCCTTCCTCGATGACCAGGAGACGGTCGACGCTCGCTGCGAAGTCGCGCAAGAGTCCCATGGGCAGGGGGTAGGTGACGGTCAACTGCAGGACGGTCGCCTGGGGGGCGGCCTCGCGGACGTGCACGGTGGCGACGCCGGATGTGACGATCCCGAGGCTGCGGTCGCCCTCGATCCGGGGATTCAGCCCGGAAATCTCGTTCCAGGCCGCGATCCGCTCCAGCTTGTCGCGCAGCCGCACGTGCGCGGGTCGGGCATACGCGGGGACCATCACCCGCGCAGGGATGTCGCGCTCGAAGTGCGGGTCGTGCGGCGGCTTGTCCAGCGGCACGCGGCGCATGATGGTCTTGGAGTGGCAGACCCGCGTGGTCATGCGCAGGATGACGGGGATGGAGAATCGCTCGGACAGCGCGAAGGCCATGCCCGTGAGCTCGTAGGCCTGCTGGGAGTCCGCAGGCTCGAGCATGGGCACGCCGGCTGCGCGCGCAAAGTGGCGGTTGTCCTGCTCGTTCTGGCTGGAGGCCATTCCGGGGTCGTCCGCCGAGACGATGACGAGCCCGCCCGTCACCCCCGTGTACGCCGCGGTGAACAGCACGTCCGCCGCCACGTTGAGGCCCACGTGCTTCATCGTGACGATGGCCCGCGCGCCGGCGAAGGCGGCGCCGAGAGCCACCTCCATCGCGACCTTCTCGTTGGGCGCCCATTGGGCCTTGCCGCCCAGTTGCGCGAAGGTCTCCAGGATCTCGGTCGACGGCGTTCCCGGATAGCCGGTGCCGAGACGGACACCGGCGTCCAGACAGGCGAGTGCAACGGCTTCGTCACCGGAGACGAGCAGGCGGTCAGGGGTCGTGGCCAGGGCAGTCACGGTGGGCGGATGCCTTCGCAGCAAAAGAAAGGAAAAACATTATAGGTTCTGGCAGGCTACTGTCACCTGCCGTGCGTCAACCCGGGGCGCGGCGCGCTCGAGGAGCTTGAACGATGTCGCAGATCAAACTGGGCATCCCGAAAGGGAGTCTCGAACAGGCCACCATCCAGCTCTTTGCCCAGGCGGGTTGGGAGATCCGGGCGAGCAGCCGGAACTATTTCCCGACCATCGACGACCCCGAGATCCGGTGCGCGCTGGTCCGGGCGCAGGAGATGGGCACGTATGTCGCGAGCGGCGTGCTCGACCTCGGCCTCACCGGTCTCGACTGGATCCTGGAGACTGGCGCCGACGTGGAAGAGGTCTGCGAGCTCGTCTACTCCAAGAGCTCGGACCAGCCCGCACGCTGGGTGCTGGTGGTGCCCCAGGACTCGCCGGTGCAACGGGTCGAGGACCTCGAGGGCAAGCGAGTCGCGACGGAGTTGGTACAGTTCACACGCCGCTATCTCGCCGAGCGCGGCGTCAACGCCAGCGTGGAGTTCTCCTGGGGCGCGACCGAGGGCAAGGCAGCGGAGGGCCTGGTCGATGCCATCGTCGAGATCACCGAGACGGGCAGCACGATCCGGGCGCACGGCCTGCGCATCGTGACTGAGCTCCTGCGCACCCACACGCGGCTGATTGCCAACCGCGGGGCCCTCGCGGACCCCTGGAAACGGGCCAAGATCGACCAGCTGGCACTGCTGCTGCAGGCCGCGCTCAACGCCCGCCACAAGGTCGTGCTCAGCATGAACGTCCCGTCGGGAAGCCTCGACACCGTCGTCGGAATGCTGCCGAGCCTGCACGCGCCCACGGTGAACCACCTGTACGACCGGGCCTGGGTCGCCGTGGAGACGGTCGTCGACAGCCGCCAGGTGCGGGACCTGATCCCGCGCCTGAGGGCGGCCGGAGCGGAGGGGATCCTGGAGTACGCCTTGCGCAAGATCGTTCCCTGAGGGGCCCCCGGCTCGCGCTCAGGCGAGCTGGATCAACTCCTCTTCGCCAGGAGCCGGGGCCGTCTCCGCAGGACCCGGAGTGCGGGGGACCCAGAGGGTGCGCTGCCGCGGTGCGCCCGCCTCCAGCAGAAGGCCGAACTCGCCGTTGACGCTGAGCACCTGGAAGGTCATCCACTCCAGGGCTCCGGAGCCCTGGAGCAGGCTGGCGCCCGGGGGTGGGGTCGGGGCCAGCACCAGCAGGCGGGCGGGCTTGCGGTAGGGGCTCAGCAGCTGGGCGGCGAGCTCGCTGGAGAGGGCCTCCATGCAGGTGAGTCCGTTCAGCAGGGCGCGGGAGGCATCTTCGCCGTCGAAGCTCACCACCACCAGCTCGTTGTGCGCGTCGACGGCGCCGAGGCAGCCGTCGTGCAGGCCCGGCATGTCGTCCCATGGACGGGCGCCTTCCCCGAGCATCTGGGTCAGGTTGTCGACGACCAGATCTCGCAGCCGCTGGGAGCTCACACTGCTGGCAAGCCGGATCGCAAGGGACATGGCGTGGTCTCCTGAAGGGATTCGACGGCCTCGGGGCCTTCCGCCCGCCGGTGGCGGGGCACGTGGTGGCGCAGCCCGTCCGACCCAGGCGCCCGGCACCGATTCCCAGTGGCGGCTCTTCCTCGGACTCCTTTACCACCCGCTCGGCTCCCCCGGCTACGGCCGAACCCGACCAAGCGGTTACAATCGGGTTGCGGGCGGCAAATTCTGCCGGCGGCGCGGAGCCTGTCGCGCCGGAAAGCCCGGGTTTTACCACGTTTCCGCCAGGAGTGACGTACCGATGACCAGCCTTCCCCACATCATCGTCTCACGGCTCGACCTCGCTCGGCTGCAAGCCCTCCTGCGTTCCTCGTCTGCCGACGCCCAGCCGCAGCTCGACAGCCTTCGGGTGGAGCTCGACAGAGCCGAGGTGGTGGAGGACGACGCCATGCCGCCCACCGTGGCGACCATGGGCTCGACCATCCGGTTCGTGATCGAGCCCATGGGCAAGCAATTCGAGCTGACCCTGTCCTATCCGGAAGACGTCCGGGGCGACCCGCGCCGGATCTCGGTACTCGCGCCGGTGGGCAGCGCCCTGCTCGGCCTGTCGGTGGGACAGGCCATTGCCTGGCCGGTCCCGGGCGGCAAGACGATTCAGGTGCGTGTGCTCGGCATCAGCTACCAACCCGAGCGGGACCGTGACGTTACCCCCTGAGGGCGGTGCGCTCCCCGGCGCGCTGCCCTTGTCGCCGGACATGGTCAGCGCCACCGCCACACGCCGCAGACCGGCCCGGGTCGAGATTCGGCTGCTCGGCCGTGAGCACGAGGTCGCCAGTGCCGTCCACTACCGCCAGACGGCCATCGGTGCGTGCACCGTCGAGGCCGCGATCTGCGCGGGTGGCTCTGCCGCGGCGGGGAAGCCCAACGAGGACGCGCTGCTGGTCATGCCCCCCGACGCACCGGGCGAGCCGGTGCTCTTGTTGGTGGCCGACGGCCATTTCGGCGCCGACGCGGCGGAGCTTGCCGTGGCGGCCGTGGGCAAGGCGTGGGCAAGCGCATCGCCGGAGGTGAGAGAAGACTCGGAGGAGGCGCTCCTGCGTCTGGTCCGGATGGCCCAGGCGGCAATCGCCGAAGCCGGGACGCAAGGGGAGACGACGTTGCTCCTGGCCGTGGTCCACAACGGGACTGCCCTGCGCTGGGCAAGTGTCGGTGACAGCTACCTCTATCGGTTGCCCCCGGGGCGGGGGGGAAGGCGGGTCAATCGCCTGGACCGCGTCTGGCTTGGCTCACGCCTCATCGTCCCGATCCACCAGGTGACCCGCCGGGGACGTTTCGAGCTCGCGCCGGGTACCCGTGTCCTGCTGACGACGGATGGAGTCCCCGAGGCGATTCGGAACGTGCCGACCCTGGGAGCACGGCAGATCCGGGCCGCGCTGGACGGCGGCGGCGACCGCCCGCTCGATGCGCTGGTGCGCACGGCCCTGGACTGCGGCGGGGAGGACAATATCGCTGCCGTCCTGATCACGGTGGGGGGCGAGGGCTGCGCGGGGGTCAGCAAGCCTCCCCGCGAGGCACGCTGGGCGACGGTGTGGCGCGCGTTGCGCCGTGGCCAGAGGGACGGCGGCTAGAGGGCCGCCTCAGGGCTGTGCGCGCTGGCGGGTGTTGCGTGACGGGGCAGGCGAGCCGGGGTCTTCGGCAGTGGAGGCAGCCTTGTCCGCTGGCTCCGTCATTCGAGCCTGCCAGTCGAGCGAGTGACAGACCTCCCCGGCGACGCGTGCGAGCAGCATCAGCAGGCTCTTGTCCCCCTGACTGAAGCGCTGGCCGTGCTTCTTGTTGAGTACCTCGATGACCCCGAGGACGCAGCCGCCACCCACGATGGGCACCGCGAGGATGCTCTCGGTGCGAAATTCGAAGGTCCGGTCGATATCGGGGTAGAACCGCGCGTCCTCGCTGGAGTTGTTCACGATGACCGGCCGCCGGCTTGCCGCGACCCAACCGGCCACGCCCTGGCCCGCCGGGATGCGCTGGCCGAGGAGAGCGTCCCCGGGCACGTCCCCGGCCGTGAGCAGGAACGCCAGCTCCTGGGACTCCGGGTCGAGGACGAGCACGGAGCCGTCCTTCGCCTGGATGATCTCCATGGCGTCCTTCAGCATCTGCCCGAGGAGGTCCAGGATGTCCGGGTTGTGGTCCGGACTGTCTGCGGAGGAGAGCAGGCGCTCCAGTGACCCTACGAAGCGGCTCAGGGTCTGGTGCTGCTCGCGGAGCGTCAGGTAGGCATGCTCCAGGCCCAGCGCCTCGTGCTGCCAGTCCTGTCCCTTTCTGTCCATCACGAGCGCCCCCCGCGGGTTGATTCCCGCCCATCGGGCCACCGGACGATGCCGAGGGCAAGGATAACGCCACCGACCCGTGCCGTCGACTCGAATGCGGCAGAACATATGCTATGGCATGTGTGTCTTGGGGTGCCCCGGGGCCTGGAGGGGATGGGCGACCTCATTCCGCCCAGGGGGTGGGTGGCGTCATCCCCCGAGCGGGCCGGAAAGGGTCAGGGCGGCCGCGTACGCCGCCACCAGGCCGACCAGCAGCAGCCGGACCGAGCGTTCCGGGACGTCGCCGTCCGCCCCATATCGTGGGAGCTCGTGGGCCATGAGGGAGACCACCCGGTCCTTGACCTGGTCACACATCACGTAACGACGCTGGCTCTTCATGTCTGCTCCTCCCGAGTTCCGGACCCCGGCGGCCCGGCGCGTGGTAGCCGGAAGAGAGTATAGCCGAGTAGAGAACCAATAGAGAACATTTCGCCGGGAAGTGCGCGTGCCCCTATAATCACGGGCGGATCAAGACGATTCGCTCACCGGCGCGGGCGAGCCGAGACGCGCCCGTCGGGTCCACCCTGGAGGCTGTACTCCCTTGAACATCTGCCCCGTCATCCTGGCCGGTGGGTCCGGAACCCGGCTCTGGCCTCTTTCCCGGGAGCATTTTCCGAAGCAGCTGCTGCCTCTCCATGGGGAGGGCACGCTGCTGCAGCAGACGGCGGGACGCCTCGAAGGTCTGGACGCTGCCGGGCAGTCGGTGCACGTGGCGGAGCCGATCGTGGTGTGCAACGAGGAGCACCGGTTCCTCATCGCAGAGCAGCTGCGTGAGTCCGGCCGCAAGGCGCAATCGATCCTGCTGGAGCCGCTGGCGCGGAACACGGCTCCGGCCCTGACCCTCGCCGCGCTCGCGGCGTCTCGAGGGGTCGCCGATCCGGTCCTGCTGGTGATGCCTGCGGACCACGTCATCAGCGACGCGGCGGCCTTCCACCGGGCGGTCTTGACGGCGAGCGCAGCGGCAGACCGCGGGATGATCGCGACCTTCGGCGTCGTCCCCGACCGACCCGAGACCGGCTACGGCTACATCGAGCGTGGGGCGGCGCTCGAGGGGGTGGCACCGCCGGGGGCACCGGCACCGCACCTGCTCGCGGCCTTCGTCGAGAAGCCGGACCGGGCGACGGCCGAGAGTTATCTCGCCAGCGGGCGCTATCTCTGGAACAGCGGGATGTTCGTGGTGAGGTCTTCGGTCTGGCTTGCGGCGGTGGAGCGCTACCAGCCCGGGATCGCCGCCGCCTGCCGGGGGGCCTTTGAGGCCGCGCGCTCGGACGCGGATTTCTGCCGGGTCGACGCGGGTGTCTTCGAGTCCTGTCCGAGCGACTCCATCGACTACGCCGTGATGGAGCCGCTGGCCCGGGATTCCGCCGCCGGGCAGGCGGTCGCCCCCTGCGTGGTCGTGCCGCTGCAGGCTGGCTGGTCCGACGTGGGGGCGTGGTCGTCTCTCTGGGAGATCAGCCGCGCGGACGACCACGGCAACGTGGTGCGCGGCGACGTCTATGCCTTCGATACGCGCGACTCACTGGTCCTGTCCGAGCACCGCTTCGTCGCCACCGTGGGTCTGCGCGACGCGGTGGTCATCGAGACCCCTGACGCGGTGCTGGTGGCCGACCGGGGGCACGCGCAGGACGTGAAGAAGGTCGTGGACTGGCTCAGGCTCCGGCGTCGCGACGAGGGTCGTACCCACCGGCGCGTGTATCGGCCGTGGGGGAGCTACGAGTCGCTGGACGCGGGCGACCGGTTCCAGGTGAAGCGCCTGCGCCTGCATCCGGGTGCGGCGATCTCGCTGCAGATGCACCACCACCGGGCCGAGCACTGGATCGTGGTGCGCGGCACGGCGATGGTGACGCGGGGCGAGGAGCGGTTCCTCCTCACGGAGAACCAGTCGACCTATATCCCCATCGGCGTCACCCACCGGCTGGAGAACACCGGCAAGGTGCCTCTGGAGATCATCGAGGTCCAGTCCGGCAGCTACCTGGGGGAGGACGACATCGTCCGTTTCGAGGACCGCTACGACCGCCTGCCGGCGACCGGTCAGAAATAGGCCGTTGCGCAGGCGGCGCGGCGCTCCCCTATCCGCCGGCGGGCAGGAACCGCATCGAGAGGTCCACTGCGCGGACGTGCTTGGTGAGGCTGCCGACCGAGATGTAGTCCACGCCGGTTTCGGCAAACGCGGAGACGTTCTCGAGGTCGACGTTGCCGGACGCCTCCAGCCGGACCCTGCCGGCGGCCCGCTGGACGGCCGCGCGCAGGCCGGCCAGGTCGAAGTTGTCGAGCAGGACGATGTCGGCACCGGCGGCGAGCGCCTGATCGAGCTCGGGCAGGTCCTCCACCTCGACCTCGACCTCCAGTGCGGGAAAGAGCCTGCGGGCCGCCGCCAGCGCGGCGGCGATGGAGCCGGCCGCGAGGATGTGGTTCTCCTTGATCAGCACCAGGTCGTAGAGACCCATGCGGTGGTTGAGGCAGCCGCCGCAGCGCGTGGCGAACTTCTGCGCCGAGCGCAGGCCCGGCAGGGTCTTGCGGGTGTCGAGTACCCGTGCGCGGGTGTGCGCGACGGCCTCGGCGTAGCGCCGCGCCGCCGTGGCGGTCCCCGACAGCGTCTGCAGGAAGTTGAGGGCGGTGCGCTCTCCCGTGAGCAATGCGCGGGTCGGGCCCGTGATCTCGCACAGCGTGTCGCCGGGCGCGACGGCGGCCCCGTCGGCGACCCGCCAGGCCACCTGCACGCTCCGATCCAGCTGACGGAAGACCTCGTCGAACCAGGCCCTTCCGCAGATCACCGCAGGCTCCCGGCTGATGACCCGCGCCCGCGAGCGGGCGTCGGCGGGCAAGAGCGCGGCCGTGACGTCGCCGCTGCCCACGTCCTCGGCCAGCGCCCGGGCGACGGTCTCGGAGAGGTCCTGCGGCAGTTCGCTCATGGGGGCCTCGTTCACGGGGGGCTTGGCGTGCGGTGCCTGTGGGGCTGCCGTGGCACCGCGGGCGCGAAGCGCTCACGATGACTATCCTCCGGGACTATGATGACAGAGTTCCGGTAGGGGCGAACGGAGCGGGTGCAATGGGGCTGGTGCTATGGGATTGAGCGGACGGCTGTGGTTGAGCCCCACCACCGGATGGCTCTCCGGCGTGACGCGCGTGCCCTCGCCGAACTTCGACGCGCGCCCGGCGGGCAGCGGCGTGGAGCTCGTCGTCATTCACAACATCAGCCTGCCGCCCGGCGTGTTCGGCGGGCGCGATGTCCGGCGGCTGTTCACCAATACCCTGGACCCGGCCGCGCACCCGTATTTTCGCGACATCGCCGACCGGCCCGTCTCGGCGCACCTCTTCGTCGGCCGCAGCGGTGCCGTCACGCAGTTCGTGTCGGTCCACGAGCGGGCGTGGCACGCGGGGTCATCTTCCTTCCGCGGGCGCCCGGGGTGCAACGACTTTTCCGTGGGGATCGAGCTCGAGGGCACCGACGACATTCCGTACACGGATTCCCAGTACGGGCGTCTCGCTGCGATCATCCGGCTCCTGCGCCGCCGGTGGCCGGGTCTCTCCGACGAGTACCTGGTGGGTCACAGTGACGTTGCCCCGGGTCGCAAGACCGACCCCGGCGCGGCGTTCGAGTGGGAGAGGCTGCGCCGCTTGTCGGCGTGAGGGGTGCGCGTGCGTTGCGTGGGTGAGAGGCGCGGCGCGTGCGGCCCGACAGGCAACGGAGGTGAGGGGTGAGCGCCGTCTTCTACGACCTGCTGCGACACGGTCTGCCGGTCGGCGGGCACCGCTACCGGGGGCAGACCGACGACCCCTTGAGCGAGCGGGGCTGGGTTCAGATGTGGTCCGCGGTCGGTGACGAGCGTCCCTGGCGGCGGGTCGTCACCTCCCCGCTCTCCCGTTGCCGGGACTTCGCGTACGCCCTCGGTGAGCGGCACGGACTGCCGGTCTACGAGGACGTTCGCCTGAAAGAAGTCGGTTTCGGGGTCTGGGAGGGGCACACGGCCCTGGAGCTCGATGCGGCCGACCCCGGCGCGGGCGCCCGCTTCCACGCCGACCCGGTGCGGAACCGTCCTGCGCGGGCCGAGCCACTGGAGGCATTCGCGGCGCGTGTCGCCGAGGCCTGGCGAGACTGGACGGAGCCGGCCCGGCGCGAGCCGACCCTCGTCGTGACGCACGCCGGCGTGGTGCGGGCGGTCATGGCCGAGGTCCTGCAGATCCCCCTCGAGCGCCTCTACCGGCTGCAGGTCGCCAATGCCGGCCTGACGCGCATCCGGGTCTCCGACGACCGGCCAGCGACCGTGATGTTCCACGGCGGATGCCTGACGCCGGGCGGGGAGGGCTGAGCGAGCTGTCCGTCGACCTCCGCCAACCGGGATAGCCGCGGGCCCGTCCGGTCCCAGACCAGCACGCTGTCCCCCTCGTACCAGTCCCCGAGCACGATCCGCTCGGTGCGCATCCCCTCGACCTCCAGCGGATAGACGCCGGGGCGGTGGGTGTGGCCATGGACCACGCGGGACACGCCGTGCGCACGTGCCGCCGAGGCCACTGTGCCGGGGTCGACGTCCATCACCTCGGGGGATTTGCGCGGGGTGAGTGCAAGGGTCCGCGCCCGGATGCGGGCGGCCTGGGCCCGGCGCAGGGGCAGGGGGAGCGCCCGAAACAGGGTCTGGGCGAGCGGGTTGCGGGTGAAGGCGCGCCAGCGCTGGTAGGACTGGTCCCGGGTGCAGAACCCGTCCCCGTGACTGAGGAGCACGCCCTCGCCGTAGATCTCCACCCGCGCGGGGTCCGGCAGGATGCGGCACCCCGTGTCTCGGGCGAATTTCCTGCCCAGCAGGAAGTCGTGATTGCCGTGCAGGGCAAACAGCTCGACGCCGGCGCGCCCGAGTGCGGCCAGGGCGGCGACGGCCTCGCCGTTCGGGGGGCCGAGGTCGTCGTCGCCGAGCCAGAGGTCGAACAGGTCGCCGAGGAGGTAGAGCGCCTCGGCGCGGCGCGCGGTGGTCGCGAGGAACTCCAGGAACCGGTGGACCTGCTCGGGGCGGTCCGCGCTGAGGTGAACGTCGGAGACGAAGAGGGTCGCCAACGCCGGCTCAGTCCTCGACGACAGACGCCCGCACGATCACGACGTCCTCGGCCGGCACGTCCCGATGTCCGGCGCGGCTCGTCGTGGCCACGCCCTTGATGCGGTCGACCACGTCCATCCCCTCGGTGACCCGGCCGAAGACGCAGTAGCCCCAACCCGCGTCGGTCTTGGCCTTGAAGTCGAGGAATACGTTGTCCGCGACGTTGATGAAGAACTGGGCGGTGGCGGAGTGCGGGTCGGGCGTCCGGGCCATGGCGATGGCCCCCCGCTGGTTGCGCAGGCCGTTGTCCGCCTCGTTCGGGATCGGGGCGCGGGTGCGCTTCTGCTGCATGCCGGCGGCGAAGCCCCCGCCCTGTACCATGAACCCGTCGATCACCCGGTGAAACAGGGTGTCGTCGTAGAACCCGTCCCGGACGTATTGCACGAAGTTCTCCACCGTCCGCGGGGCCTTCTCGGCGTCGAGGGAAAGGACGATGGCACCGTGGGTGGTCTCTAAGCGCACGTTCATGGGCGTTGGCTACCGGACTCGGGAAATGGAGGGCAGAGGGTACGCGATCCCCGGGTTCCCCGCGATAGCCGCCCCCGACCCACTCGGTGATAATGGCGACCCCCCACACGGTCAAATCCCGTGCCCGCCGCCCTGAAGACCCGCTTCGCCCCGAGCCCGACCGGACGCATGCACCTGGGCAACGCCCGCACCGCGCTCTTCAACGCGCTGCTCGCCCGGTCCGCCGGTGGGACGTTCCTCCTGCGCATCGAGGATACCGACGCCGAGCGATCGCGCCCCGAGTACCTGGAGGCGCTCGTCGAGGACCTCCGTTGGCTCGGGCTGCAGTGGGACGAAGGCTACGGGGTGGGCGGGCCGGCTGGACCCTACCGGCAGTCCGAGCGTGACCCACTCTACGGAGCGCTGCTTGAGAAATTAATCGAGAAAGGTGTCGCATACCATTGTTTCTGCAGCACAGAAAGACTGCAGAGCGTCCGCAGGGCCCAGATCGATCGGGGTGCCCCGCCGCGCTACGACGGAATCTGCGCGAGGCTGGCGCCGGCAGAGGCGCAGCGCCGGCTGGCCGCGGGGGAGGGGGCGGCCCTGCGTTTCCGGGTGCCCCCGGGCGAGACGGTCGCGTTCGAGGACCTCGTGCGCGGGGCGCAGCGGTTCGGGACCGACGCCATCGGTGATTTCGTCGTCCGCCGCACCGATGGAAGCCCGTCCTTCTTCTTCTCCAATGCGGTCGACGACGCCGCGATGGGCGTGACCCATGTCCTGCGGGGCGACGATCACCTCTCGAACACGCCTCGCCAGCTCCTGATCCTGGCGGCCCTGGGATGGGACGCGCCGCGGTACGGTCACCTGCCGCTCATCCTCGACGAATCCGGCGCCCCGCTCTCCAAGCGCGAGGGCAGTCTCGCGCTCGCCACCCTGCGCGAGGAGGGGTATCGCCCGCTGGCCCTGCTCAATTATCTTGCCCGGTTGGGGCACCACTACGGGGACGATAAGTTTAAATCTCTCAGAGAGTTATCAGAAGACTTTCACGCGGAATCTCTGGGCAGCTCCCCCTCCCGCCTGGAACTGGGGCAGCTGCGGCACTGGCAGCATCTCGCACTCGCGAGCGAGCCCCCGGACGCCCTCTGGGAATGGATGGGCGAGGGCGTGCACCGGTGCGTCCCGCCGGCCCTGCGGGGGCCCTTCGTCGACGCGCTCCGCGGCAACGTCCTCTCTCCGGTCGAGGCGCGGGACTGGGCGCACAGGCTCTTCGATGACCCCCCCGCCCTGGACTCGTCCTCCCGGGAGGCACTGGCCGCGGCCGACCCGGGCCTCTTTCCCGCCGCCCTCGAGGCGCTCGCCCGCTCGCCTCTCGACTACCATGGCTTTGTCGCGGCGCTGCGTACGCGCACGGGGCTTTCCGGCAAGTCCCTCTTCCGGCCGCTCCGGGCGGCCCTGACGGGGACCCACGAAGGACCGGAGCTCGCCCGTCTCTTCGACCTGCTCGGCGAAGACCGCCTGCGGGCACGGTTGCGCGCGGCCGCCCTCACTCACCAGGACGCTCGTCGATGATCCAGCTCTATAACAGCCTGACCCGGCAGAAGGAGACCCTGCAGCCCATCGTCCCGGGCCAGGTCCGCATGTATGTCTGCGGCATGACGGTCTACGACTTCTGTCACCTGGGACACGCCCGGGTGATGGTGGTGTTCGACGCGCTGGTGCGCTACCTGCGCAGCCTTGGCCTCCAGGTGAGCTACGTGCGCAACATCACGGACATCGACGACAAGATCATCCATCGCGCAAACGAGCGCGGCGAGCCGTTTCACGCCCTGACCGAACGATTCATCGCGGCGATGCACGAGGACAGCGACGCCCTTGGCGTGGTGGCGCCGGACGAGGAGCCGCGGGCGACGGACCACATCGACGGGATCGTCGCGATGATCCAGGACCTGATCGCGAAGGGCCACGCCTACGCCGCCGCCAACGGCGACGTCTACTACGATGTCAGCAGCTTCCCCGGCTACGGGCAGCTCTCCGGCAAGAAGGTCGACGAGCTCCGCTCCGGCGCGCGGGTGGAGGTCGACGAGGCCAAGGACGACCCGCTCGACTTCGCACTCTGGAAGGCCGCGAAGCCGGGAGAGCCGAGCTGGCCCTCACCGTGGGGCGCGGGGCGGCCCGGTTGGCACATCGAATGCTCGGCGATGTCCACCCATTGTCTCGGGAACCACTTCGACATCCACGGGGGCGGCATGGACCTCATGTTCCCCCACCACGAGAACGAGATCGCCCAATCCGAGGGGGCGACCGGCGAGCGGTTCGTGAACCTCTGGATGCACAACGGCTTCGTGCGGGTGGACGACGAGAAGATGTCGAAGTCGCTCGGCAACTTCTTCACCGTGCGCGAGATCCTGGCGCGCTACCCGGCCGAGGCGGTGCGTTACTTCATGCTGACCGCCCAGTACCGCAGTCCCCTCAACTACACCGAGCAGCACCTGGACATGGCGCGGGCGGCGCTCGTGCGCCTGTACACCGCTCTGCGGGGTGCCCCGTCCGGGCCCGCCGCGCTCGAGCCGGAGTTCGTGGGTCGCTTCCGGGCTGCGATGGACGACGACCTCAACACGCCGGAGGCGCTCGCCGTCCTGTTCGACCTCGCCCGGGAGCTGAACCGCAGCCGCGAGGAGGGCGGTCCGCGCGCTGCCGAGCTGGCGGCCACCCTGCGCTACGTGGGCGAGGTCCTGGGGCTCCTGCAGCAGGACCCGGAGGCCTTTTTGCGGGGTACGCCGGGGCGGGGTGCATCGGGGGGCGCGGAGGCTTCTGCCGGTCTCGTGGAGGAGCAGGTCGAGGCGCTCATCGCCGAGCGTGCAGCAGCTCGCGCACGCAAGGACTGGAAGGAGGCGGACCGGGTCCGCAAGGTGCTCTCCGACCAGGGGATCGTGCTCGAGGACGGGGCCGGGGGCACGACCTGGAGGAGGGCGTAGGACGCGGGGAGCGCCGCAGGAACTGGAGGAGCGCCGCAGGAACTGGAGGAGGGCGAAGGACCTGGGGGGACGAAGGACCTGGGGGGGCGAAGGACGGCTCAGAGGCCCTGCAACTCCGCCGCGATGAGGGTGTTCTGGAGCAGGGTGGCGACGGTCATGGGGCCGACGCCTCCCGGCACGGGGGTGATCCAGGACGCGCGCTCCCGAGCGGCTTCGAACTCCACGTCGCCCACGAGCTTGCCGTCCGGGCCGCGGTTGATCCCCACGTCCACCACGATCGCCCCCTCCTTGACCCATTCCCCCCGGATGAGCCCCGGCTTGCCGGCCGCGGCCACCAGGACGTCGGCCTGGCGGACGTGGTGCGCGAGGTCGGTGGTGAAGCGGTGGGTGACGGTCACGGTCGCCCCGACCAGCAGGAGCTCGAGGGCCATCGGCCGCCCCACGATGTTGGAGGCCCCTACGACCACCGCGTGGCGGCCCAAAAGGGACTCCCCGGTGCGCTCCAGGAGGGTCATCACCCCCTTCGGTGTGCAGGGCCGCAGGCGCGGGACGCGCACGGCCAGCCGGCCCACGTTGTAGGGGTGGAACCCGTCCACGTCCTTGTCGGGGTCGATGCGCTCGATGACCGTCTCCGGATCGATGTGCGCGGGCAGCGGCAGCTGAACCAGGATGCCGTTCACGGCGGGGTCCCGGTTCAGGCGGTCGATGTGCGCGAGCAGGCCCTCCTGACTGATGTCTGCGGGCAGGTCGTGGGCGTAGGAGCGAACCCCCACCTCCTCGCAGGCCCGGCGCTTGTTGCGTACGTACACCTCCGAGGCGTGGTCCGCGCCGACCAGCAGCACCGCGAGCCCCGGAACGTGGCGTCCGGCGCGGGCGCGCTCCTCGATGCGCGCGCGGAGGTCGTCGCGGATCTCACTTGAGATGGCCTTTCCGTCGAGCAATCGGGCGGTCATGGGGCGGGGATCCGTGATGGGGACTGGGCGGATGGCTCACGCCGGGCCATGATACCTCCATCGAAGGGGTGACTGCGGTCCGGGGAGAGGCATTTCCGTAATTGACGCCGTGGGCTGCCGAGTGTACTTTTACGCGCCTTACGCGGTCGTTTCGCGGGCGCCGGTTACCGCGGGGTATGGCGCAGCCTGGTAGCGCACCTGCTTTGGGAGCAGGGTGTCGGGGGTTCAAATCCCTCTACCCCGACCAGACGGGAGTTCGCCGGGCGGGAACCCGGGCCTGCGCGGGGACAGAGCGCCCGTAGCTCACCCGGATAGAGCATCGGCCTTCTAAGCCGAGGGTAGCAGGTTCGAGTCCTGCCGGGCGCGCCAACCGGAGGGGACGCAGAGAGTCGATGGTGGGCGTAGCTCAGTTGGTAGAGCCCCGGGTTGTGGTCCCGGTTGTCGCAGGTTCGAGCCCTGTCGCCCACCCCATGTTCTGAAGTGAAGGGCCGTTAGCTCAGTCGGTAGAGCTGCTGACTCTTAATCAGTAGGTCGGAGGTTCGAGTCCTCCACGGCCCACCA
>CALMKJ010000033.1 GCA_937867305.1 uncultured Ectothiorhodospiraceae bacterium
GCTGGCGGCCTCCCGGGCGAGCAGCGCCGCGGCGGCGCGGCCCTCGGCGCCCCAGGCTCAGGCCCAGGCCGAGAGCGAGGACAGCCTCGCCGCGGTACTGGCGGGCCTGCGCAAGGCGGCCAACCCCCGGGAGGAGACGCTGGTCCAGGACATCGCCGCGCTCACCGTGCGGGCGATGCTGAACGCCGCCAAGGCCGACGGGCGCATCGACGAGGGCGAGGCCCAGCGGCTGGTGGGCAAGCTCCAGGAGGACGGGCTCACGGCCGAGGACGAGCGCTTCCTGCGGGAGGAGATCCGCAAGCCCATGGAGACGGACGCCATCGTGCGCGCCGCGCGCACGCCCCAGGTGGCCGCGCAGGTCTACGCGGCGTCGGTTCTCGCCATCGAGGCTGACACGGACGTGGAGCGGCGTTACCTCCAGGACCTCGCGGCAAGGCTCGGCCTGAACCAGCAAACCGTGGCGTACGTCCACCGCTCCCTCGGCATGGCCTGAGGGCACACACCGCTGCGGCCGCGGCCCGGGCCCCGGGCCGTGCCCGCCGCGGCGCCTACCCGGGCGCCTCGATGAGAGCCTCGATAGGCGCCCCTACGGGCGCCTCAACGCACGAAGTACCACGCCACCGCTAGGGCCAGCAGCACCGCGACCGCCGCAAGGTAGGCGAGCGGGCGGGCGCGGCGGCGGGGCGCCTGGCGTCCGGCCGGGTGGGGCGCGTCTCCGCCCCGGTTCCCGTCCTCGAGGCCCAGGCCATCCGGGGTCTGTGGGGGCGCTGACAGGGCCTCCCGCGGGTCGGCCTCGGCGGCCCGCGCGCGGGCCTCCTCGTAGAGCCGGGTCGCCTCCGCGTACACCGGCGCCGACCGGTCTTCCCCGTCCCGAGACTGTCCGAGGAGCCGGCCCAGGAGGTCGCGGGCCGCGCCGGCCCTGCCGTCCTCCAGGCTGAGCCGGGCGAGGCCGAGGTAGGTGTCCGGGTACTCGGGGGCGACCGCGATCGCCTCTTCCCAGAGCCGGTGCGCATCGGCAGGCCGCCGGCGCTTCAACTGCAGCTTCGCGTAGGCGTGGAGGACGGGCCCTTCGCGGGAGCCCGCGCGGTAGGCCTGGGCATAGGCCGCCGCCGCCCGCTCGAGGTCGCCCTTGTGCTCGAGGATGTCCCCGAGCAGCACCAGCGTCGCGGGGTCGCGCGGGGCGAGCAGGAGCGCGTCGCGGACCTGGGCGCAGGCGGCGTCCACCCGGCCCGTCGCGACGAAGGCCCGCGCCAGTTCGCGGCGCGCCGGGATGTCCGTAGGGTCGAGCGCGAGGACGCGCGTGAGGACCGGGACCGCCTGCTGCCCGGCGCCCGTGCGCAGTAGCTCCGCCGCGCGCTCCAGGAGCAGCTGGACGGCCTCGTCCACCGCGGAGGGGGGTGCGGGCGCGTGGACGCGCACGCCGCCTTCCGCGACCACCGCCCGCGCCTGGGGGTGCAGGAAGTGGTACTGCCTCGCGATGGCCGCCTCGAGCTTCTGGCGGGGCAGCTTCTCGAGGCCCCGCCACTCGGGCAGCAGCGCGGCGAGGTCCGCCACCGACACGGTGGTCCGGAAATAGGTGACGGGAGGGGTTCGGGGTCGCATGCGGCAGGTTTCGCCCGGGGCGGGGCGGCGAGGCACAACCAAGGCCCTCGCCGCGGCCCTTATACCCCAGGATCGTGGGGAACGAAATGTTCCGGCCGGGGGGCTTGCCTCGCGTCAGGCTCCGTGGCGTTTGCGGTAGCGCTGCAGAAAGCGTCCGAGACGCTCCATGGCGTCGGTGAGGTCGTCCTCGTGGGGCAGGAACACGACCCGCACGTGGTCCGGGTCGGGCCAGTTGAACCCGCTGCCCTGCACCAGGAGCACCCGCTCCTCGGTCAACAGATCCAGCACGAACTGCTGGTCGTCCTGGATCGGGTACATCCGCGGGTCGAGGCGCGGAAACATGTAGAGCGTGGCCTTCGCCTTGACGCAGCTCACGCCCGGCAGCTCGCTGAGGAGCTCGTAGGCGAGGTCCCGCTGCTTGCCGAGGCGCCCGCTCGGCAGGACCAGGTCCTCGATGCTCTGGTAGCCGCCGAGCGCGGTCTGGATCGCGTGCTGCCCGGGCACGTTGGCGCACAGCCGCATCGAGGCCAGGATCGAGAGGCCTTCGATGTAATCCTGGGCGTGCGCCTTCTCGCCCGAGACGATCACCCACCCGGAGCGGTACCCGCAGGCGCGGTAGTTCTTCGACAGGCCGTTGAAGGTGAGGAACAGCAGGTCGTCGGCCAGCGAGGCGATGGAGGTGTGCCGGTTCCCGTCGTAGAGGATCTTGTCGTAGATCTCGTCGGCGTAGACGATGAGCTGGTGCTCCCGGGCGATGTCGACGATCGCCTGCAGGACCTCGGCCGGGTACAGCGCCCCCGTGGGGTTGTTGGGGTTGATGACCACGATCGCCCGGGTGGCGGGGGTGATCTTGGCGCGGATGTCCTCGAGGTCCGGCAGCCAGTCGGAGCCTTCGTCGCAGCGGTAGTGGCGCGGGGTACCGCCCGACAGGCTCACCGCCGCGGTCCACAGGGGATAGTCCGGGGAGGGGACCAGCACCTCGTCGCCGTTGTTGAGCAGCCCCTGCAGGACCATCACGATCAGCTCGGACACGCCGTTGCCGATGTAGATGTCCTCCACCTGCACCCCGCGGATCCCCTTCTGCTGGGTGTAGTGCATCACCGCCTTGCGCGCGGCGAACAGGCCCTTGGAGTCGCTGTAGCCGGAGGAGTCGGGCAGGTTGCGGATCACGTCCTGCACCATCTCGTCCGGGGCGAGGAAGCCGAACGCGGCCGGGTTGCCGATGTTCAGCTTCATGATCCTCTGGCCCTCGTCCTCCATCTGCCGGGCGCGCGCCAGGACCGGTCCGCGGATGTCGTAGCAGACGTTGGCCAGCTTCGCGGACTTCGTGACGGGTTTCATGCTCGCAGTCGCCTCAGTCGAAGACGCCGTAGACGCCGGGAAAGGTCTCGCTCAACAGGTCCCGGCAACGGCCAGCGCCGCCGGGGGCTGACGGTGGTCCACGGCCGGGCTTCCCTCGTGGATTCAGATGCTCAACTATAGCAACTCCTGGCCCGGGGCGGCTGTGCGCTCGCGCCCCGTTCCACGACCCCAAGGCCTGCGGGAAAGCGGGCGGAGAGACACCGCGATGACCCCCTTGATCGAGCCCCGACCCAAGACCGCGCTGGCCTGGCAGGACGAGGAGATCGCCTACCCCGACGTGATCCGCCGCGCCCGGGCCCGGGCGGCCTCCATGCCGGAGGCGGGCGAGCGCGTCGTGCTCTTCGCCGAGAACTGCCCCGACTGGGTCTACTCTGCGTACGGTGCCTGGGTGGCAGGGGCCGTGCTGGTGCCGGTCGACCACCTGTCGACCGCCCCGGAGCTCGCCTACGTCGTCGACGACTGCCGGCCGGTCCTGGTGGTGTGCTCCGAGCACACCCGGGCCACGGTGGAGGGCGCGCTCGCCATCGCCAGCACCCGGCCCCGGGTCGCGACGTTCCAGGAGCTGCAGGCAGAGGCCGCGGCGCGCGAGGGCGCGCCCCACGACGCCCAGGCCACCGCCCCCATCACGGTGGACGAGCCCTCCCTCGCGGCCATCGTCTACACCTCGGGCACCACGGGCTCGCCGAAGGGCGTCATGCTGTCCTTCGGCAACCTCCTCGCGAACATCCGCCCGGTGGCGGACGCGGGCTACTACACCCCCGCGGCGCGGGTGCTCCTGCTCCTGCCGCTGCACCACGTGCTGCCGCTCGCCGGCTGCCTGACCGCGCCCCTGTACGCCGGGTCCACCATCGTGTTCGCCACCTCGCTCGCGGGGCCCGACCTGGTGGGCCTCCTGCGCCGCCACCGCATCACCCTGATCGTCGGCGTGCCGCGCTTCTACGACCTCCTGAACCGCGCCCTGCGCGAGCGCATCGACGCCAACCCCGTCGCCCGGGGCCTGTTCGCGCTGGCGCGCCGGGTGCGCTCACCGAAGTTCTCGAAGCTCCTGTTCGGGTCGGTGCATCGCAAGTTCGGCGGGTCGCTGGAGTACCTGGTGAGCGGCGGCGCCGCGCTCAGCCCGGCCACGGGCGAGACCTTCGACGTGCTGGGGTTCAAGGTGTGCGAGGGGTACGGGATGACCGAGTGCGCCCCGATGATCACCTTTCCGCGGCCCGAGGCGATCAAGCTCGGCTCCTGCGGCCAGGCCCTGACGGGGTGCGAGGTGCGGGTCGACGAGAGCGGCGAGATCCTGGCCCGTGGCCCGAACGTGATGCTGGGCTACTACGGCCACCCGGAGGAGACCCGGGCGATCCTGCGCGACGGCTGGCTGCACACCGGCGACCTGGGGCGGCTCGACGAGGAGGGCTACCTCTACGTCACCGGCAGGCTGAAGGACATCCTGGTCCTGCCGAGCGGCAAGAAGGTCGACCCCGAGGGCGTGGAGACGGTCCTCAGGGCCTCGCCCGGGGTGCGCGAGGTGGGGGTGTTCCTGGACGGGGAGACGCTGCACGCCCTGGTGGTCCCCGACTGGGACAGGCTCGCCATCAGCGACCGGGCGACCGCCGAGGCGACGCTGCGCCGGGACGTGGTCGACCCCTACAACGCGGGCGTCTCGCCCTACCGGCGGGTGGCGCGCCTGACCCTCGTCCACGCGGAGCTGCCGCGCACGCGCCTCGGGAAGTTGCGCCGGCACCTGCTGCCGGGCATCGCGGAGGAGGTGGCGCGGACCTCCGCCATCCCCGGGTACCTCGACGCCCCGGCGGACAGCGCGCTCGCCCGCCTCGCGGCCTTCCTCTCCGGTGAGGGCGGCAAGCCCGTGCGGGCCGACAGCCGGCTCGAGGCCGACCTCGGGGTCGACTCCCTGGGTCGGGTGGAGCTGTCGGTCTTCATGGAGCGGGCCTTCGGGGTCTCCATCCCCGAGAACCGCCTGGCCGAGGTGGAGACCGTCGGCGACCTGGCGCGCTTCGTCGCGGAGTACCGCAAGGAGGAAGGGGCGACGCCGCCGGAGGCGGTGTCCTGGGCCGAGATCCTGCACCCGAAGACGCCCCCTGCGCTGCCCGGCAGCGGCCTCGCCCACCGCGCGCTCACCCACCTGCTGCGCTGGGGGGCCCGCACGTTCTTCCGCATCGAGGCACGGGGCCTGGAGCGCCTCCCCGCCGCGCCCTTCGTGCTGGTGCCGAACCACCAGAGCTACCTGGACGGCCTCTTCGTCGCGGCCCACCTCCCGGCCCCCGTGGTGCTGAACACGGTCTTCTACGCCAAGGAGAAGCACGTGCGGTTGGGCTGGCTGCGCTGGCTCGCGGCGCACGCCAACACCATCGTGATGGACGAGAAGGCCGGCTTCCTGCCCTCGCTGCAGCAGCTGGCCGAGGCGCTGCGCCAGGGCAGGAACCTGATGATCTTCCCCGAGGGGACCCGCTCGCGCGACGGCACGCTCGGGGAGTTCAAGGAGAGCTACGCCATCCTCGCCCGGGAGCTGAAGGTCCCGGTGGTGCCCGTGGCCATCGACGGGGCCACCGGCGTGCTGCCCCCGGGGCGGCACTTCCCGCGCCTGTCCTGTCCCATCACCGTCACCTGCCTGGACCCCGTGCGCCCGGAGGAGACGGCCTCGCCCGCGGAGCTCAACGCGACCGTGCGCCAGCGCATCGCCGCCGAGGTCCGGGTGGCCGCGGGGAGCTGCGGGGGCTGAGACCGACCCGGCGGGGTCCCCTCCAGGGACCGCCGTTGCGCCCACTTCTGCGAAGCAGGTCCCGAATCTTCCTCTAAAGGCCCCCCTCGGGGGGCCGATACCCGGAGCACGTGAAGTACCCCGCGCGTCGAAGACACGCGCAGGGCGAGTGCTCGGGGTGCGTGATGAAGCAGAGGAAGTTGCAGGCACTGGCCGTCTCCCTGGGCCTGTGCGGCCTGTGTTCCGCGCTACCGGCCGGGGCGGCGACGGTCGGCCGCGTGGTCGCGGTGGGCGAAGACGGCAACAGCTACTACCAGGTCACCTGTGGCGACGGCGGCGTCGCGAGCGTGGTGGTATCGGGCTCGCGGCAGGAGGTCTGCATCTACGCGGACCACCTGGGCCGCAGTTGCCGGGCCGACTGGACCGTGGACAACGCCGCTGCGTACGCCTGCCGAACCGCGCCGCCGCGGAACCTCGCCCCATGACCTCTCGCACGGACCGGCAGTGTGGATTCACTCTGCTGGAGCTCGTCGTCGTCGTCGCGGTGGCCGGGATCCTGCTGGTCACCGGCGTCCCCGCCCTGCAGGACATGGTGCGCAACAACCGGCTCGTGACCGAGACCAACGACCTGGTGGCTCACTTGAACCTGGCGCGCAGTGAGGCGATCAAGCGCAGGACACGGGTGGCGATCTGCAGTTCGACCGCCGCTGGCGCGGCCGTCCCGGCCTGCGACGGGGGCACCGACTGGGACACCGGCTGGGTGGTCTTCGTGGACGCCGACTCCGACGGGGTGGTGGACAGCGCCGCGGACGTCATTCGCCGCAGCGCAGTCGTCGCGGGCGCGACCCACGTGCGCGCCAGCGGAGGGACTCTCTCCTTCGGCGCGGATGGGAGCGTTGCCGGAGGTGCCGCAACCACCCTGGCCGTGTGCGACGACCGGGGAGAGTCGCGCGGACGCCAGATCAGGGTGGCCGGTGTCGGCCGCCCGCAACGGGTCGGTCCGCAGATACCAGACGCGGGCTGTAACCCGGGAGGGTGAGTGCGGTGAGACAGGGTCGCGGGTGTGGGCGGTGGCCGAGCTCGGGAAGCCAGGGCTTCAGCCTGATGGAGGTCCTGGTCGCGCTCCTCGTCCTGGCCATCGGGCTCCTGGGGCTCGCGGCGCTGCAGGCGCGGGGCGTCAAGTTCAACCACGACGCGTACCTGCGCAGCCAGGCGACTTACCTGGCCTACGAGGTCATTGACCTGATGCGGGCCAACGTGACGAACGCCGGCGACTACGTGGTCGCCACCGACCCGGGTGGCACCTGCGACCCGGGGGCCTCCGGGCACACGAACGACCTGGCGTGCTGGTACGACGCCCTGCAGGCGGCGCTGCCCGCCGGTGACGCCATCATCGCCGCCAACGGGGACCAGTTCGACGTCACCATCCGCTGGCAGGCGCGTGGCGCACGCGAGGCGACCAACCAGGCCGCCTGCTTGGCGGCGCCCTCCCGTGTCTGGGTCGATCCCTTGTGCCTCGTGACGCAATCCTGGACTTTCCGCACATGACCTTGCACGCCACGCGCGCACGCCACACCCGCAGCCGTGGCCTGAGCCTGGTGGAGTTGATGGTGGCGCTCGTCGTCGGCCTCCTCCTGATGGCGGGCACGATCTCGATCTTCCTTTCGAACAAGCGGACCTATGAGATCACGGACGACCTCTCGCGGCTCCAGGAGAACGCGCGCTTCGCGCTGGAGACCATGCTGCGGGACCTGCGGATGGCGGGGAACCTGGGGTGTGGTCAACGGTCCGTCAACCTGACCACCGAGGTGGCGGTTCCCAGTGACGGCATCCTCTGGGACCTGACGACCAACCTCGAGGGTCTCGACGATGGCGCCACCGCATGGAGTCCCAGCGGTCGAGCCACCAGTGCGGACAACAATGTCAGCGGGCTGCGGGACGTGCCGGTCGCGCCGCTGGCAGGAACCGACGCCATCACCCTGCGTTACGGAGCGGGCCCGGGGCTGGTGATGACCGCCGGCCAAAGCGTGTCCGGCGCGACGATACCCGTCGACACCTCCGACGATGCCGGCGACCGCACGGACGACGACGCCGGCGCGGAGCACGCCGCGCTGCAGCAGGCACAGCTCGCCGTGCTGACCGATTGCGGCGGCATGAGCCTCTTCCAGTTGAGCGCCGTCCAGGCGGCTGCCGTCGTCAGCAGCGCGGGCTTCTCTCGCCCGTTCGAGCGGTCCGCCACCGGGCCGATGTACCCGCGGGTCATGCCGGTTCGGGCCGTCCGATACTTCGTGGGCGACGGGGCCATTGCGATTGCAGACGAGGCGACCCGCTGCAGGGACGACCGGGGCCAGCCCGTGCCCGCCCTCTACCGCACGACGTTGACGACGACGCACCCGGAACCCGTGGTCTGCGGCGTCGAGAACATGCAGATCCTGTATGGCGTCGACAACGACGGCGATGAGCAGCCGAACCTGTACGCCCGCGCATCCGCAGTGGGCAACACGGTCCAGTGGCGGAATGTCGTGAGCGTGCGACTCGGCCTGCTGCTCCGGACCCTGGACGAGTACGGTGCCGACCCCGACCCGCGCCCCGTGAAGAACATCCTGAAGGGCGGCGGGTTCGACACGCTCGAGGGTTGCGAGACGGACGCGGGCGGCGCCGATCGCGGTTGTGTGACCGTCGCCGACCCGAATCTTCGCGTCCGCCGCAGGGTCTTCTCCACCACGGTCTTCCTGCGAAACCGCATATGAGTCTCCTGCACCTGCACCATGGTCCTTCCGCGTCTCTGGCCAGGGGGCGCGCAGCGCACCAGCGCGGCGCCGTCCTGATCGTCGGGCTCATCCTGCTCGCCGTGCTCACCCTGCTCGGCCTCACGGGCATGAGTACCACCTCGCTCGAGGAGAAGATGGCGGCCAACGCGCAGGAGGGCACGCGCGCCTTTCAAATCGCGGAGACCGGCCTAGCCAGCGCCTTTGCCGAGGAGCTCGCCTGGGACCTGGATGGCTACGACTCCCCCCTTCAAGCAGTGAAGCTGGCGGACAACACTCAGGTGGGTCAGTTCCAGTACTGGACCCGCTTCAACGGCTGGTCGCCCCCTCGCCAGCCCTACAGCGCCGTGCACTTTCACGCCGCCCACTTCGACTTCCGCAGCGAGGGCACGACCTTCGCCGGCGGCGCCGCGAGTGATATCCAGGCGAGACACCACGGCGGTGTCTACCAGATTGCCCCGAAACAGTAGGGCGTGCCCCGGGCGCCCCGAGGAGACGCAGGCATGAAACGCTCCCGCTTCCTGTCCTTCCTCCTCGCCGTCGCGGCCGGGGGAACTGCCGGTTTGCCCGTTGCCTCCCTGTCGGACGACACCGATGTGTACGTCGGCTCCGAAGAGCTTGCCCAGGTCCAGGGGGTCCGGCCGAACGTACTGATCATTCTCGATACCTCCGGCAGCATGAGCACGACCGTTCCCGGGACGGGCAAGAGCCGGATGACCAACATGAAGGAGGCGCTGCAGTCCATCCTCGACGGGCTGAACAACGTCAACGTCGGCCTGATGCGCTTCAGCAACCCGGGCGGGCCAATCCTCTTCCCCGTCGCCTACATCGACGAAGACGCATCGGAAGCATTCAAGGCCGGCGGTGCGGACATCACGGCCCGGATCGCTGACGGCACCGACGACGTCGAGGAGCTCAAGTCGACCGGTGCGATGAAGTTCACGAGCACCCGCCTCGAGTTGCTCGACACGCCCGCGTTCGGGAGCGAGACCAGCCTCAATGCGGGCCTGGGGGTGGGTGTCAGCGCTGGCGTAGATGACGTCGAGGAGCTGGTGGGCGTTTCGTTGACCACCTCTGGCGGGGAGATGAGACTGGGGAGCGGGGGCGGAGGGACGCGGGTGAACGGCCTCGTCTTCCGCAATCTCGCGATACCGCAGGGTGCCTACGTGCTCGGGGCCGACCTGGTGTTCACGGCCGCTCAGAGCGACTCCGGCGACACCAGCTTGAGGTTCGCCGGTTGGGACATCGACAACGCGGGAACGTTCTCGAACACCCAGAAACCATCGAGCATCCTGGCATCGAGCGTCCTGTCGACGACCTCCACGCTGGTCATGTCCGGTCTCGCGCCCTGGACCAGCGGCCAGACGTATGCGACCGACGACCTGTCCCCGGTCGTGCAGGAGATCCTGGACCGCCCCGGCTGGGCCTCCGGCAATGGCCTGGGCATCCTCGTCTCCGGGACAGGCCAGCGCCGGGCGAAAACGTACGATAGTTGGCCTCGCCAGCCGGCGAAGCTGCGGGTGACCTACGGGACCGGCAGCCCGGGCGAGCAGCGCGTGGGCCTGCGCTTCCGCAACCTCGGCATCCCGCAAGGCGCGACCATCGACAGCGCGGTCCTGGAGCTCTCCCCTTCGCGCACCCTGAACGGCCCCGTGACCTTTCGCATCTACGGCGAGAAAGTGGCCGACGCCGCGCCCTTCGACACCGCCACGGAGTCCATGGCGAACAAGCTCGCCCGCAAGACATCGGCGCAGGTGGATTGGGCCGCAGCCACCGAGTGGGTCGCGCGGAGCGCTGAGGGACAGAGCCAGAGCTCCCCGGACCTCGCACCCATCCTGCAGGAGATCGTGAGCCAGGCCGGGTGGTGTGGCGGCAACGACCTGGCTCTCCTGATCGAGAAGGTCGACGGGGCGGGCTGGCGGGCCGTTCACAGCTACGAGGGGGATCCGGATTTCGCCCCCACGCTCAAGATCAATTACACCTATAACCCCGCCACGGCGCCGGCGGACACGGGCTGCATGGTGCAAACCCTGCAACGCCAGGTCATCGCAGGTACCGACGACGCGGAGCAAAGCTCGACGGGCACCATGCGCCTCGTCGATGCGAGCCTGGACATGCCC
>CALMKJ010000034.1 GCA_937867305.1 uncultured Ectothiorhodospiraceae bacterium
CCGGGGGACGCAGGCCCCGTCGGGGTCCACGGCGGGCGATTCTCACGGGCGGGACGGGGGTGTAAGCTTCCGACCGCCTCACCCGGCACCGATTTCATTCCGGCCGCCGGTCGGCGACCGCTCGGCCCGCGCCGGCAGCGCCACTGCCCGGCGCCAATCACTCCAAGTCGTTTCCGTTCGCTCACTCGGGAGAGAGACATGAAGAAAGTCTGGCTGGCCGCGATCACCCTGGCCGCCGCGACGGCGGCCCAGGCACAGACCAACCCCCACTTCTACCCTCACGCCACCGGCCCCGTCATGGGTCAGGCAGGGCCGTCGGCCGGCGCCTACGCCGTGCCCCAGCGCCCGGACCTGCCGGACTTCGTCGCTGCCACGCCGGACCAGATCCTGCGCTCGGGTATCGATCGGCTCGAGGGCTTCCTCGCCCGGGGCGAGGCCAGCCCCGAGGAGACCCAGGCCTTCCTGGAGAAGGAGATCAGTCCCTACTTCGACTTCGACTACATGGCCCGCTGGGCCGGCGGGGCGCTCTACGCCCAGATGGACGGCGAGCAGAAGGCGAAGTTTGCCGGCAAGCTCCAGGCCATGTTCTTCGCCGCGCTCGCCCGCAACCTCGGGGCCTACACCCAGCCGAAGCCCCAGGTCGACGTCTTCCCGGCCCGCAGCCGGGGCTACGGGAACGAGGTGGTCGTGACCGCCCGGGTCACGCCTCAGGCCCGGGGCGCCTATCCCGTGCGCCTCGAGTTCCGCTTCTACCCGAGCCGCAGCGGCTGGAAGATCTTCGACGCGACCGCCAACGGCACGAGCGCGGTCTCCTACTACCGGACCTTCTTCAACGAAGTCGCCCGCAGGGGCAGCATCGAGGCCTGCTGTCGGTAGTCACGCAGGCAGCCGAGGGACGCGCGAGGGACCTCGCAAGGGGTCCCGACCCGCGTTCCGCGAAAAGCCGGGGGCCGGGGTGACCTCGCCCCCGCTCCACGAGGAGCACGCCATGTCCGAGCCGGTTTCCACCCGGAACTTCCCCTATGCGTTGGAGCTCGAGGCCGGCGAGCACTGGTGGTGCGCCTGCGGCAGGTCTGCAAACCAGCCCTTCTGCGACGGGTCCCACGGGGGCACCGGGCTCGCCCCGGTCCCCTTCCGCCTGGCCGAGAAGACCAGGGTCTGGCTCTGCGGGTGTCGGCGCACGGCGACCCCGCCCTTCTGCGACGGTGCCCACAAGACCCTTCCGAAGCAGCCGGCCTGAGCGCCCCGCCGGCGCGGTCACCGCGCCGGACTGGCGCCGCCCCGAGCCGGCACGTCGAGCCTGATGGCGGCCCCCCACCCGGCGTCCCCACGCCCCAGTCCCCTGTCGCCGCGGCTTCCCCGCGGTCCCGGCGACCGGGTGCGGTGGGCGGGGCTGCACGGCTCCGCCATCGGGCTGGCCGTCTCCCGGGCGGCCGCAAGCCGGACCGGACCGGTCCTGGTCCTGGCGCCGGACGCGGCCGCCGCCGACCGCCTGGAAGAGGACCTGCGGTTCTTCCTCGCGGGTGAGGCGGACCGGCCCCTGCTCCGCTTCCCGGACTGGGAGACACTGCCCTACGACCTGTTCTCCCCCCACCAGGACATCGTCTCCGAGCGCCTCTCGGCGCTCCACCGGCTGCCCGCCGTGCGGGCCGGCGTGGTGCTCGTCACCGCCGCCACCGCCATGGCCCGGGTGACCCCACGCACCCACCTGGAGGGCCGCAGCCTGGTCCTGGACGTGGGCGAGCGCCTGGACGTGGAGCGCCTGCGCATGCGCCTGGAGGCCGCGGGGTACCGCTGCGTCGGGCAGGTGATGGAGCACGGGGAGCTCGCGGTGCGCGGCTCCCTGGTCGACCTGTTCCCCATGGGCAGCCCCGTCCCCTACCGGATCGACCTGCTCGACGACCGCGTCGACAGCCTGCGCACCTTCGACCCCGAGACCCAGCGCACCACCGAGAGGGTGGACGCGCTCCACTGGCTCCCGGCCCGGGAGATCCCCCTGGACGAGGACGGCATCGGCCGGTTCCGGCGGGCCTGGCGCGAGCGTTTCGCGGGCGACCCGAGCAGCTGCCCCGTCTACCGCGACGTCTCCCGCGGACTCGCCCCGGGGGGAATCGAGTACTACCTGCCCCTGTTCTTCGAGCGTACCGACACCCTCTTCGACTATCTCCCGGCCGACACGCTCGCGGTCGGCATGGAGGGCCTCCCCGGGGCGGCGGAGGGGTTCTGGCACGAGGTGCAAGACCGCTACGAACAGGGGCGGCACGACCGGGAACGCCCCCTCCTCCCGCCGCAGGACCTGTTCCTGCAGCCCCAGGAGGTCTTCGCGGCCCTCAAGCCCATGCCCCAGGTCACGCTGGCGGGCGGCGAGTCCTCGGGGCGCGTCCCCACCTACGGGACCCGGCCCGCGCCGAGGCTGCCGGTCGACGCCCGCGCAGACGACCCCCTCGCGGCGCTGCGGGGTTTTCTCTCCGAGTTCCCGGGCCGCGCGCTGCTCGTGGCGGAGTCCGCCGGCCGGCGCGAGACCCTGCTGGACCTGCTGCGCGGGCACGGCCTGCACCCCGTCCTCGCTCCCGGTTGGGCAGGCTTTCTCGAGGGCTCCGCGCCGTTCGCCATCGCCGTGGCGACGCTCGAGGCCGGCACCCTCATCGACGAGCCGCCCATCGCGCTCGTCACCGAGGCCCAGCTCTTCGGAGAGCGGGTCCTGCAACGTCGCCGCCGCGCTGCCCCGACCCGCGACCCCGAGGCCCTCATCCGCGACCTCACCGAGCTCAGCCTCGGCGCGCCGGTGGTGCACGAGCAGCACGGGGTCGGGCGCTACCGCGGGCTGCGGACCCTCACCGTCGGCGAGTTGACGACGGAGTTCCTGACCCTGGAGTACGCCGACGGGGACCTGCTCTACGTCCCCGTCTCCTCGCTGCATCTCGTGAGCCGGTACAGCGGCGCCGACCCGGACCTGGCACCGCTGCACAAGCTCGGCAGCGGTCAGTGGGAAAAGGCCCGGCGCAAGGCCGCCGAGCAGGCCTACGACGTCGCCGCCGAGCTGCTGGAGCTCCACGCCCGGCGGGCCGCGCGCCAGGGGCACCGGTTCCACCTCGACCCCCTCGCCTACGAGGCCTTCGCCCAGGCCTTCCCCTTCGAGGAGACCGCCGACCAGCAGGCCGCCATCGACGCGGTGGTCGCCGACATGACCGGCGGACGGCCGATGGACCGGCTGGTGTGCGGCGACGTGGGCTTCGGCAAGACGGAGGTGGCCATGCGCGCCGCCTTCGTCGCGGTGCAGGACGGCTGGCAGGTCGCGGTGCTGGTGCCCACGACCCTGCTCGCCCAGCAACACTACCAGAGCTTCCAGGACCGCTTCGCGGACTGGCCCGTGCGGGTCGAGCAGCTCTCGCGTTTTCGCACGAAGAAGGAGCTGGACGCGACCGTCCGCGACCTGGGCGAGGGCAAGGTCGACGTCGTCATCGGCACCCACAAGCTCCTGCAGGACGGGCTCGCCTTCAAGCGCCTGGGGCTCGTGGTCATCGACGAGGAGCACCGCTTCGGCGTTCGGCACAAGGAGCGCTTCAAGTCCCTGCGCGCCGAGGTGGACGTGCTGACCCTGACCGCCACCCCGATCCCGCGCACCCTGCACATGGCCCTGTCGGGGCTGCGCGACCTCTCGCTCATCGCCACGCCTCCCGCCCGCCGACTCTCCATCAAGACCTTCGTCCACACCTGGGACGACCGGCTGCTGCGCGAGGCCTGCCTGCGCGAGCTCAAGCGCGGGGGACAGGTGTTCTTCGTCCACAACGAGGTGGAGACCATCGAGAAGACCGCGCGGGAGGTGGCAGAGCTGCTGCCCGAGGCCCACGTGCGCATCGCCCACGGTCAGATGCGCGAGCGGGAGCTCGAGCAGGTGATGCTCGACTTCTACCACCGCCGCTTCAACGTGCTGGTCTGCACCACCATCATCGAGACCGGCATCGACGTGCCGAACGCCAACACCATCGTGGTCAACCGCGCGGACCGTTTCGGCCTGGCTCAACTGCACCAGCTCCGCGGGCGCGTGGGGCGCTCGCACCACCGGGCCTACGCCTACCTGGTCACGCCCCACCCGAAGGCCATGACCGCCGACGCGGTCAAGCGGCTGGAGGCCATCGAGTCCCTCGAGGACCTGGGGATCGGCTTCACCCTCGCCACCCACGACCTGGAGATCCGGGGCGCCGGGGAACTGCTCGGCCACGAGCAGAGCGGGCAGATGCAGGAGGTAGGCTACGCCCTCTACACCGAGCTGCTGGAGCGCGCGGTCGCCGCGCTCAAGGCTGGCAGGAGCCCGGAGCTCGACCGCCCCCTCGACCACGGAACCGAGGTGGACCTGCACGTCCCTGCGCTCATCCCCGAGGACTACCTGCCGGACGTGCACGCGCGCCTGATCCTCTACAAGCGCATCGCCAGCGCGCAGGACGGCGAGCAGTTGCGTGACCTCCAGGCCGAGATGATCGACCGCTTCGGCCTGCTGCCGGAGCCGACCCGAGTCCTGTTCAGGGCGACCGAGCTGAAGCTGCGCGCCACCCCGCTCGGGGTGCGCAAGGTCGACCTCGGCCCCCGGGGGGGACGGGTCGCCTTCGGGTCGCAGCCGAGCGTCGACCCGGCAAGGGTCATCCAGCTCATCCAGAGGGAGCCCGCCCGCTACCGCCTGGAGGGCGGTGACCGCATCCGGGTGACGCTGGACCTGCCCGACGCCGAGTCCCGGGTGCGGGCCCTGTCCACGCTCCTGGACCGGCTCGGGGCACGCTGAGGTCTGGCGAGACCGTCTGACCGTTCAGGCGCCGTTCAGCGCCGTGCCGTTACCGTCACGTCCGATGAGACTCGACGGAGGACACGCCATGAAGCGTTGGACGACAGTACTGACGGCAGGCCTTTGCCTGACTCTGACCGCACCCGCCGCGCAGGCGGACCGCGGCCGCCCGGTGGTGGTGCTCGGCGGGCCGGTGGCAATCGCACGGCCGGCCTACCGCCCTTACGTCGTGGACCTGGCCCCCGCGCCCGTGGTCCGGGTGCGGGAGCCGCGGCAGGAGTGTTGGGACGAGGTCGTGCGTTACCCGGCCAGCGGGCGCACCGAGAGCGCCACGCCGACCATCCTGGGCGGCATCGTGGGCGGGGTGGTCGGGCACGAGGTCGGCTCGGGCCGCAGCCAGGGCGTCGCAACCATGGCCGGTGCGTTGCTCGGGGCGTCCATCGGCCAGGACCTCACACCCCGCACCGCGGGAGGGGACACCGTGGAGGTCGTCGAGCGCCGGTGCCGGACCGTCTACTCGGAGTACGACGCGGTGGTCGCCGAGCCACGGCTCCTGGTCCGCCCGGCGCGCCACCCGGGTCCGCGGCCGAGGTATTATCGCTGAGCCAGGCTCGGGGGAGCCCCGGGCGGCGGAAGAACCCCTTCGGGGGCTCGACACCCTGAATCGACGCAACCATGCTCCCTGCCCTCTCCGCCCTGTTCGCCCTGACCCTCGCCCTGGCCTCGGGGGACGTGAGCGCGCGCCCTCCCGAGCGCGACTCACGCTTCCCTCCACCCGGGCGTGACCGGGGCGGCGAGCTGCCCGCCCGCCCGCCCGGCCGCGACCGCGGGGACCAGCCCCCGGCTCCCCCGCCGCGCACGCGCTGGGAGACGCCGCCCTCCGATTCCCGCGGCTACCCACCGGGACGGACGTTTTCCGGCCGGCCTCCGGCGCGCCAGCAGTCGGGGGACGTCGGGCCCGACCAGGCAGCCCGGGCTGCGGGGCGGGCGAGCGGCGGGCGCGTGCTCGGCATCGGGGGCGAGGCCCCGGAGTACCGGGTCAAGGTGATCACCGAAGGGGGGCGCGTCCGCGTGCTCCGGATCGACGCGCGGACCGGTGAGGTGGTCGAGTGATGCAACGGCCACCGTCGCTCTTCTCCGGGGACCCGTCGGCCACCCCGGCCAGGCACTGACCGCGACCGGACCGCACGCTCCCCATGCGCGCACTCGTGGTCGAGGACGAGGCCGGACTGCGTAACCAGTTGACGGGCCGGCTACGCGGCGCGGGCTACGCAGTGGATGCCGCAGGCACTGCCCGCGACGCGCAGTTCTTCGCCAGCGAGTACGCCGTCGACGTGGCCGTGGTGGACCTCGGACTGCCCGACGGATCGGGTCTCGACCTGATCCGGGGATGGCGTCGGCGGGAGCTGCGATTTCCCGTTCTCATCCTCACCGCACGGGGCCGCTGGCAGGACAAGGTGGAGGGACTCGAGGCCGGCGCGGACGACTATCTGGTCAAGCCGTTCCAGATGGAGGAGCTCCTGGCCCGCCTTGCGGCACTCCTGCGCCGCTCCGCCGGCTGGGCGAGCCCGGTGTTGCACTGCGGCCCGATCGCCCTGGACACGGCCGCCCAGACCCTCACCGTCTCCGGCCAGCCCGTGGCCCTCACCGCGTTCGAGTACCGGCTGCTCCAGTACCTGATGCTGCACGCGGGCGAGGTGGCATCGAAGGCCGAGCTCACCGAGCACCTCTACGACGAGGACGCCGACCGCGACAGCAACGTCCTCGAAGTCCTGGTGGGCCGGTTGCGGCGCAAGCTCGACCCCGAGGGAACGCTGGACCCCATCGAGACCCTGCGCGGGAGGGGATACCGGTTCCGGTGCGAGACCGCCGCCCCGGCGCCCGCCGAGACCCCGGTGGACGTGTGAGGCGACCCCTCTCCCTGCACGCCCGCCTTCTCGTCGCCGCGGGCGTCGTGCTGACCGGCTTCCTCGGACTGACCGGCGCCGCCCTCGACCGGGGCTTTCGCCAGAGTGCCGAGGCCGCGGCACGCGACCGCCTGCAGGCCGAGCTGTACCTGCTGCTGGGGGCGGCGGACCTGGACGCCGACCTGGGCCTGAGCGTGCCCGAGGTGCTTCCGGACGCGCGGCTCGCGACCCCTGGCTCCGGGCTCTACGCCGAGGTGGTGGACGGCGAGGGCGAGGTGGTCTGGCGCTCCTGGTCCGCCCTCGGGCTCGATGTCCCCTTTCCCGCCCCACCGCCGCCCGGGCATCCGGAGTTGCGGGAGACCCTCAGCTCCGACGGGGCGGCCCTCCTCACCCTGTCCCTCGGCGTCGTGTGGGAGCTCGCGCCGGGTCGCGACGAGCGCTACACCTTCCGCGTCGCGGAGAGCCGCGCCACCCTGGAGGCCGAGGTCGCCCGTTTCCGGCAGAGCCTCTGGGGCTGGCTGGCCGCTGCCGGGCTCGGTCTCCTCGCCGTGCAGGGGCTGGTGCTGCGCTGGGGGCTCGCGCCCCTGCGGCGGGTGGTGCACGAAGTGGCCGCCGTGGAGGCCGGGGGCCAGGAGGGCCTGGGCGGGGACTATCCGGGGGAGCTCCGCCCCCTCACCGACCGCCTGAACGCCCTCCTCGCCCACGGGCGGTCCCAGCTCGA
>CALMKJ010000035.1 GCA_937867305.1 uncultured Ectothiorhodospiraceae bacterium
ACGTAGTCAATCGCGAGGCAGAGGTTGTCCTCGCGCGCGCCGTAGTTGAGCGGGTCCAGGCGGTCGGTGGTCAGGTGCAGGCCGTGGCGCGTGTAGCTCGCGAGGGGGTCGACCCCGAGGTTGAGCAGCATGCAGGCGCGCAGCGGCCTGGAAGGCGCGGCCAGAGCCTCCACGCTCGGCTCGCCCGGATCGGCGGCGGGAAACGTCCGGCGCAGAGCGCCGAGCGTGAGGGGCAGCTCGCGCCCGAAGACGGACTGCTCCTCACCCTCGAGGGCGACCGACGTGCGCTCGGTGGCGACGCCGTTGAAATGGCACCAGACCAGGGCCTCGACCAGCGTGCCCGTGCGGCGCAGGGCGGGGAGCAGTCGGCCCCCCTGGGCAGTCCCGCTGCCCCGGAAGACGAGCCACTCTTCCCGGCCGTCGTAACGGACCCGCTGGAGGACCAGATGCGATTCGGCGAGCTGGCCCGGGCGTACCCCGCCGATCCACTGGACCTTGCCGACGCGGTGCTCGAACGCGGCGAAGAGCCGCCGGCCCAGGATGGTCATGTCCCGCTGGCTGATGGCCGCGGCGGGGGCGTGCTGGCGTGCGAAGGCGGACAGCGCCCGGTAGCTGCGGGTCAGGGCCCGGACGACGCGCTGGCGGTCGTCGACGACGCGCTCGAGCTTCCAGTCGTCGCGCAGGTCCAGGTTCTGCAGCTGGGCGTCGCTCCAGTGCCAGGCCTGCACGAGGGCCCGGAGTTGCGCGGGGCGGGGGTCCTCCTGCGCCGGTGGCCGCGGGCGGCTCAGGTGCTGCCCGGTCTTGAAGTACAGGCACCGGCGCGCGAGCTCGAGCCTCTCCCGGTCCCCCTGGGCGACCAGATAGCCCTCGACCTTCTCCAGCATCAGGGCGTACGGGTCCAGCCGGTCGAGGTGGCGCGTTCCGGCGTACACGGCGGCCTTGAATCTCTGGGCCAGGAGTCCCGGGTTGGGAAATTCGCTCGCGTAGCTCTCCAGCAGGAGGATCTTCAGGAGCGACTTGTAGGGGCTCGAGACCGCCTTGTAGAGCTGCCAGAGCGCCGCCCCCAGGAACTCGTTGGCCGGAACCCCCTGGAGTCCGCCGAAGTCCAGCACCTCGGCGGGGTCCACGAAGCGCCGGCGCAGCAGCTCGCCACCGTACGCCTCGTACTCTCCGTCGTGCTCGGGCGGCACGAGCCACCAGAGCGGCTGGCGGCCCGCGACCAGGAGCGCCGTGCGGTAGAACTCGTCGAGCAGGAGCTGGCGCTGGGCGCTCCCGCTGCTCTGCTCGGACAGGCCGTGGAAGCGCCCGGCGCGCGCGTCCGCGGCCGACATCAGGTAGAAGTGCACCTCGAGGTCCAGGGTGGCCGCCCACTGGGCGACACCCTCGGCCTTGCGGTGCAAGACCTCGACCGCTGCCTCCGGCAGGTCCTCGCGGTGGCAGAGCCAGATGTCGAAATCACTGTGCTCGGAGTAGGCCAGCGTCCCCGGGCTGCCCATCAGGTACAGGGCGTCCACGTCGTAGGTGAGCGGGACCCGGCGCTTGTAGTCGAAGGTGCGGGCCACCCGGCCGGCGGCCGTCAGCGCCTGGTCCGACGGGTAGTAGGCGGCGACTCCGTACGGGGCGTCCCGGGAGACGAACCCCGGCAGCGCGGGGTGGTTGGTGTGGAAGAGCACCGGCAGCACCTCGATGAAGGGGCGCTGGCGTTGGGGGAGGGCGGCCAAGGCGCGCCCCAGCCGCTCGCGGTTCAACGCCAGGAAGCGCTGCTGGATGGCCCGGGGCTCGGTGATGGTCACGGTCGGTCCTGACGGCTCGTCACGGGTCTGTATCGGGGGCTCGCGCGCCGCCCTTGAGGCTTGCAGACCGCTTGACGGAGGCTAAACTTGCACTGTAGGCGGAGGTTCCGCTGGCAACACGCTGATTGGTAAAGATGTCCGGCAACCCGATCTGCGCAGCCTCCGGAGCGGGAGGTGGAGGTGCCCTCCGTCGCGAGGGCTGTCCGCTCGCGCTCCTGCTCCTGTTCCTCGCGGTCGGGGGTTGCAGCACCGCGCCGGTCAGTCGCACGCCTTCCGCCAGCGCCGACCCCGTGGCGAGGCTCGCCCAGGAGCAGGTGGGGCGGCCGTACGTCTACGGGGCGAGTGGACCCGCGAGCTTCGACTGCAGCGGGCTCGTGCACTTCGCCCATCGCAACGCGCTTGGCGTGGAGGTTCCGCGCACCGCCCGCGAGCAGTTCGCGCGGGCAAGCCCGGTGACCCGGAACCGTCTCCGTCCCGGGGACCTCGTGTTCTTCCAGAGCGGGCCCGGCAAGGGTCTGCACGTGGGGATCTACGTCGAGGACCCACTCTTTATCCACGCGCCTTCGAGCGGCCGGCAGGTCTGCTATGCCAGCCTCGAGGACTCCTACTGGCGTGAGAGCCTGCTCGGGGGAGGTCGTCTGCGCTGAGCCCGCTCGGCGGGCCTGAGGGGGATCAGCAGGCCGGGGTACCCGCGAGCCGGTTCGCGGAGTAGGACATCGGGACGCCGAAGACGTCGTGGAGCACGTAGAGCGTCACCGGAACCCCCAGCACCATCCCCCAGATCCCGAAGGCGTGGTACCCCACGAAGAGGATGATCAGCACCAGAACCGGATTGAGGTTCAGGTGGCGGCCAAAGATCTGCGGGTTGAGCAGATAGGCCTCGATGAGGTGCACGACGGATACGAGGACGACCACTGCGGCCGCCTTCTCCAGGCCTCCCGCGTTCAGCGCCACCAGCACGATGGGGGTCGTCGAGATGAACGTCCCGAGCACCGGGATGAAGCCGCACACGAACACGATGAGCGAAAGCACGGTGAGCGAGGGGACCCCGAGGAAGGCGAGGCCGGTGGCCGTGAGTGCCGTGTTCACCAGGGCGATGAGGGCCTGGGCCTGGATGGAGCGTCCGACGACGTACGCGAAACGCACCACCGGCTGCGCCGCTTCCTCGTAGAAGTCCTGCAGGCGCGAGGCGCGCAGGCCGCGGATCTGGCTGACCAGGCGGTCGCGGTCGATGAGGATGAGGAAACTGAAGAGCAGCGCCAGCAGCGTCGTCACCGCCGCCTCGTACAGCAGATTGATGGCGTGGGGCGCGTACTCGCGGATGTGGACCTTCTGCTGCGCGAGGATGGAGTCGAGCAGCAGGTCCTCCTCGAGGGTGTTGTAACGCGCCAGGCTGTTGACAGTCGCGGCGTCCAGATCGGCCCCGTTCAGGTCCTTGCCGATCAGTCCGGGGTCCAGCCCGAGGCTACGCGTCTCGCGACTCAGCTTCTCGTCCACCCGTTGGCGTGACTCTTCATCGAGGACGCTGCGAAGAAACCCGACCAGGGGGCGCTGCATGGCAGGGTAGCGCTGTACGAAGCCCGTCTTGACCCCGACCAGCGTCGCCTGGATGTCCCCGAGACGCCCGATCAGTGAAGTCGCCTCCCGGATCACGTTCGGCGTGACGTAACTGACGAAGCCGGTGAGTCCGGTCAGGAAGATCAGGTACACGGCGACCAGGGAGACCCGATACGGCAGGCGCAGGTACTTCGGCCCGAAGCCGGCGAGCCGCAGCGCAACGAAGGCCAGGACGAACGTCAGGAAGATCAGGCTGAAGAAGTCCCGCATCAGCCAAAGCAGCCCGAACAGGACGAGCCAGATGAGGGCGCGCCGGTTCAGCTGGTAGAACTGGTCGAGGCTGAAGGCCATGAAGACCCGCCCTGGCTGCGGGCCAGGGCGGTGGCTCCGATCGGGTCGACCTTACTTCTGGGTGGTCGGACGGTACTCGCCGGGCGGCACGTAACTGGAACCTCCGATCGGCTTGTAGTCGCCGATCGGTTTGTAGTCGCCGAGTGCAGGCGCCGAGCCAGCCCCTGCCTTGCCGGCTGCCGCCGGGACCGGGGGTGCGCCAACGGCCGGTGCGCCGACGGCCGGTGCGCCGTAGCCGGAGGCCGGCGCCTGAGTGGCGGGTGGGGTGTACGTGGGTACCTGGGGCATCGCGGGGGCTTGCGGCATGGCGGGAGCCGCTGCGGGAGCCTGGGCAGGAACCTGGGGCTGGGCAGGGAGCTGAGGGTACGCGGGCATCGCCGGTGCGCTGGCGGGAGCTCCGTAGCCGTAGCCCGGGGCGCCTTCAGGCGCAGGCGCCGCACCGTAGGCGGGTGCACCACCATAGGCCGGAGCGCCGCCATAGGCCGGAGCGCTGCCATAGGCAGGGGCGCCACCGTAAGCGGGCGCACCACCGTAGCCGGGAGCGTTGTACCCGGGCGCACCGTATCCCTGTGCGCCGTACCCCGGCTGGCCGGGCTGGCCGGGCTGGCCGGGCTGGCCGTAGGCCGGTGCCCCGTAACCGGGTGCGCCGTAGCCGGGTGCGCCGTAGCCGGGCTGGCCGTAGGCCGGAGCCCCGTAGCTCGGCTCGTCCTTCTTGCCACCGAACCACTTCGACGGGTTGAACATGTCGCCCATGCCACCCGCAATCGCGCTGTCGACCAGGGCGAGCGAGCCGACGTTGACGATCAGCAGGGAACCGAGGGCTACCTTGAGAGAGTGCTTCATGTGTCCTGCTCCTGGTGTCGGTGAACCGCTGGGACGGGACCGCAAGCGCGGGATGCTATGACGGAAAGGGGGAACCGGAGCGTGGCCGCTTGCGGGCAAGGAAAACGGTGGTGGGCGATGCTGGGCTCGAACCAGCGACCCCTGCCGTGTGAAGACAGTGCTCTCCCACTGAGCTAATCGCCCGTTTCCGGGGCGGATTCTACGAACTGGCGCGAGCGCGGGTCAAATCCAAAGATGAGGGCCCCTCCCCACGGCTCGTCCGGACCCTCAGGGCGGCGCCCTGCCCGTCCTGGAGGCCGGGCCCCGCGTTGCGGTCGGCTGCCTGATTTCGAGGGTCCCCGCCGGCTGGTAGACTCGGCGCCTGGCCCCTGCCATTGCCCCGCTTCCGCCATGACCGTGCGCACGCGCTTCGCCCCCAGTCCTACCGGATACCTCCACATCGGCGGTGTCCGTACCGCCCTCTTCTCCTGGCTGTACGCCCGCCGCCACGGGGGCACGTTCATCCTGCGGATCGAGGATACGGACCTGGAGCGCTCCACCCCGGAGGCGGTGAACGCCATCCTCGAGGGGATGTCCTGGCTTGGTCTCGACTACGACGAGGGGCCCTTCTATCAGACTCACCGTTTCGACCGCTATCGGGCGGTGGCGGACCGGCTCATCGCCGAGGGCAAGGCCTACCACTGCTACTGCTCGAAAGAGCGCCTGGAGGAACTGCGCAGCGCCCAGATGGCGCGCAAGGAGAAGCCGCGCTACGACGGTCTCTGCCGGCACCGCACCGGTCCGCCCCCCGAGGGCGTGCGCCCCGTCATCCGGTTCCGGAATCCCGAGAGCGGGGTGGTCGTGGTGGACGACCTCATCAAGGGTCGGATCCCCTTTCAGAACACGGAGCTCGACGACCTGATCCTGGTCCGCGCCGACGGTTCGCCCACCTACAACTTCACCGTCGTCGTCGACGATCTCGACATGCAGATCACGCACGTGGTGCGCGGTGATGACCACGTCAACAACACGCCCCGGCAGATGAACATCCTGCGGGCGTTGGGGGCCGAGCCTCCCGCGTACGGGCACGTGCCCATGATCCTCGGGCCCGATGGGCAGAAGCTCTCGAAGCGCCACGGTGCGGTGAGCGTGCTGCAGTACCGCGAGGACGGTTACCTCCCGGAGGCGCTGCTGAACTACCTCGTGCGCCTGGGTTGGTCTCACGGGGACCAGGAGATCTTCTCGGTCGACGAGATGGTGTCGCTGTTCGACGTCCGCGACGTCAACAAGGCCGCGTCCGCGTTCAACCCCGAGAAGCTGCTCTGGCTCAACCAGCATTACCTGAAATCCAGAGAGCCGGAGCACGTGGCACGCCACCTGGCTCCCCACATGGGCCGGTTCGGCGTCGACCCGACGGCCGGACCGGACCTGGCGGACGTGGTGGTGGCTCAGCGCGAGCGGGCCAAGACGCTGACCGAGATGGCGGCGAACAGCCTCTACTTCTACCAGGACTTCGCGGCCTACGACGAGCAGGCGGCGGCGAAACACCTCACG
>CALMKJ010000036.1 GCA_937867305.1 uncultured Ectothiorhodospiraceae bacterium
CCCTGCGGTCGCGGCGGGCACGGCTCCCACCCCACCGGCCGGCACCGGCGCGGCCGCGCCCGCGACACCGCCCGCGGCGAGCGCGGCGAGCGCCGCCGCAGAGCCGCTGCCCACCGCTCCCGCCGTCCCGGAAGGCGGTCCGAACCGCCTGGTGCTGCGCTTCAAGCACGACTCCTGGGTCGAGGTCTACGAGCGCGGCGGCAAACGGCTGTACTTCAACCAGGCCAAGGGCGGCCAGGTGCTCTCGCTGAGCGGGACGCCGCCGTTTCGCGTGATCCTCGGTTATGCCCGGGACGCGCAGGTCGAGTACAATGGCGCGCTTTTCGACCATGCGCCCTTCACCTCCCGCGACATCGCCCGCTTCACCGTGGGCGGCTGAGTCAGCGCGGGTCCCCTGCCCGGCATCGAGGTCGCCCACCCCGTGCAGCGCCTGATCCAGTCCATCCGCGGGATGAACGACGTCCTGCCGGACGCCACACCCTACTGGCGGCTCCTGGAAGACACCGCGCGCGAGGTCCTCGCGGCCTACGGCTACCAGGAGGTCCGGCTCCCCATCGTGGAGCGCACCGAGCTCTTCGCGCGGTCCATCGGCGAGGTCACCGACATCGTCGAGAAGGAGATGTACACCTTCACCGACCGCAACGGGGACAGTCTCACCCTGCGCCCGGAGGGCACCGCGGGCTGCGTGCGGGCGGTGATCGAGAGCGGGCTCGCGCGCAGCGAGCAGCGGCTCTGGTACCAGGGGCCCATGTTCCGCCACGAGCGCCCCCAGAAGGGCCGCTACCGCCAGTTTCACCAGTTCGGGGTCGAGGCCTTCGGGCTCGAGGGCCCCGACGTGGACGCGGAGCAGATCCTGATCGGCGCGCGCATCTGGCGCCGGCTCGGCCTCGAGGGCCTCACCCTGGAGGTGAACTCGCTCGGCACACCGGCCGCGCGCGCCGCCTACCGGGCCGTGCTGGTGGACTACCTGAGGGCGCACTTCGACCAGCTCGACGAGGACGGCCAGCGCCGGCTCGAGGGCAACCCGCTGCGCGTGCTGGACAGCAAGGTCCCGGAGATGCAGCCCCTGATCGAGGGGGCGCCGCGGCTCGCCGAGTACCTGGACGAATCCTCCCGGATCCACTTCGAGGGCCTGCTCGAGATGCTCGAGCGCGCCGGCGTGGCGTACCGGGTCAACCCCCGTCTGGTGCGGGGTCTCGACTACTACGAGAAGACGGTGTACGAGTGGACCACCGACCGCCTGGGCGCCCAGGGGACCGTCTGCGCGGGCGGCCGGTACGACGGCCTGGTGGAGCAGCTCGGCGGGCGGCGCACACCAGCCGCGGGCTTCGCCATCGGGCTCGAGCGCATCATCGCCCTGCTCGAGGCGGGCGCGCAGCCCCGGCACCACCTCCCGCACGCCTACCTGGTGGTGGCGGCCGCGGGGGCGGAGACCGAGGCCCTGCGGCTCGCGGAGGACCTGCGCGAGGCGCTCGGGGGGCTGAGGCTCGTCGTGAACTGCGGCGGCGGCAGCCTGAAGACCCAGGTCAAGCGGGCCGACCGCAGCGGGGCGGAGCTCGCGCTCATCCTGGGCGACGAGGAACGGGCCCGCGGCGAGGTGTCGGTCAAGCGGCTGCGCCAGGACGCGCCCCAGGAGCAGGTGCCCCTTGCGGCGTTGGGGGCTTACCTGGCGGGCGTCCTCGGGCTGGCGCAGGGGTAAACCGACCCGCCGGGATGCGGACCTGCGCCGCACGTACGACCGGGGCGCATCCGACGGCGCCACGGCAGCAAGGGACCGGACAGGAGCGAGACGAACGTGGTCGACATCTACGACAGCGACCGGGAGCAGGTAGAGGCCCTGCGCAAGTGGTGGAAGGAAAACGGGAAGTCCATCGTGCTCGGGGCCGGCCTGGGGCTCGCGGCCGTGTTCGGCTGGCGTGCCTGGCAGGACTACGAGCACCGCCAGGCGGCCACCGCCTCGCTGCGCTACGAAAACGTGCTCGCCGAGGCGACCGCGGGTGACCGCCAGAGCGCGGTCCTGCTGGGGGAGCAGCTCTTGGAGCACCACCCCCGCAGCCTCTACGCCGGCCTCACCTCCCTGCTCCTCGCCCGCCTGACGGCCGGGCAGGGAGACCTGGACGCCGCGGCCCGCCATCTGGACCGGGTCATCGACGGCGCCTTCATGGGCGAGCTCGTCCCCGCGGCAAGGCTCCAGAAGGCCCGGGTCCTGCTCGCCCAGGGCAAGCTCGACGAGGCGCTCGCCGCCGCGCCGGCCGACGCGCCGGCCGCGTTCCGCGCGGCCTTCGCGGAGCTCCGGGGCGACGTCCTCGCCACCCGCGGCGACACCGCGGGCGCGCGCCGGGCGTACCTCGAGGCCCTTCAGGGCCTCGGCGAGGGCGCGCCCACCCGGCCCCTGGTCCGCATGAAGCTCGACGACCTCGGCCAGCCCGAGGCCGGCGGGGAGGGCCGGTCGTGACCCGGCGCCTCGGCCTGCTCGCCCTCGCCACCCTGCTCGGCGGCTGCTCGGGCCTCGGGTGGTTCGGCGGCGACGAGGCCGGAGCGCCCGCGCCGCTCGTGGACTTCACGCCCCGGGTCACGGTGCGCGCCCTGTGGTCCCACGACGCCGGCGCGAGCAGCAAGGGGCAGGTCCTGGACCTGCGCGCCGCGGTGCGCGGGGGGCGGGTCGCGGTCGCCGACCCCAAGGGCCGCGTGACGCTGCTCGAAGCCGAGACGGGCAAGGAGGTCTGGGAGACCGCCACGCGCACGCCGGTCTCCGCGGGCCCCACGCTGGGTGGCGGCGCGGTGGTCGTGGGCACCTCGGACGGACAGGTGCTGGCCCTGGACGTGGAGTCCGGGTCGGTGCGCTGGCAGACGCGGGTCAGCAGCGAGGTCCTCTCCCCGCCCGCGGTCGGGAGCGGGATCGTGGCGGTGCGCACCGTGGACGGGCGCCTGTTCGGGCTGGACGTGCAGAGCGGGCGCCGGCTGTGGGTCTTCGACAAGGGCGTCCCCCTGCTCTCCCTGCGCGGCACCGGTGACCCCGTGGTGGCCGGTGACCTCGTGATCGACGGCTTCGACGGCGGCCGCCTCGTCGCCGTGGCCGCCCGCGACGGGCGCCAGGTCTGGGAGACGCGCATCGCCTCCCCCCGCGGGCGCTCGGACCTGGAGCGGATGGTGGACATCGACTCCGCCCCCGCCCTCGCCGAGGACGCGGTCTACGCCGTTGCCTACCGGGGCCAGTTGGCGGCGCTCGAGCCCGGCAGCGGAAAGCCCTACTGGCAGAAGGACCTCTCCTCGAGTGCGGGGCTCGCGGTGGACAGCCGCCTCGTCTTCGTGTCCGACGAGGACGGCGTCCTCTGGGCGCTCGACCGATTCAACGGCCAGGTGGTGTGGAAGGACGACCGCATGAAGGGGCGCCGGCTGACTGCGCCCGTACTGGTGGGGCGGTACGTGGTCGTGGGCGACCTGGAAGGCTATCTGCACTGGCTGCGGCGCGAGGACGGCGAGCTCGTCGCCCGCTACCGGGTCGACAGCTCTGGTTTCCACTCGGCCCCGCAGGCCTCGGGCGGCGTGCTCTACGCCTACGCCCGCAACGGGACCGTGGAGGCGCTGCGGGCCGGAGACTGACGGGCCCGCTCCCGGGACCGCGCCGAATGCCCCTTCTTCGCCAACGAGGGCACGTCATGCCGGAAGGCACGGTCCCTGTCGTCGCCATCGTCGGCCGGCCGAACGTGGGCAAGTCGACGCTGTTCAACCACCTGACCCGATCGCGCCAGGCCCTCGTCGCGGACGAGCCCGGCCTCACGCGCGACCGCCAGTACGGCCGCGCGCGCGTCGGCGCCCGGCCCTGGATCGTGGTCGACACCGGCGGGCTCACGGAGAGCGAGGACGGGCTCGACCCCCTGGTCACGCGCCAGGCCCTGCAGGCCGTCGAGGAGGCCGACCTGGTCCTGCTGATGGTGGACGGGCGGGCGGGCCTCACCCCGGGCGACGAGCGAACCGTGGAGCGCCTGCGCCGTTATGGCCGTCCCGTCCTCCTGGTGGTGAACAAGACCGAGGGCCTCGACCCCCAGAGCGCAGTGGCGGAGTTCCACGCACTCGGCCTCGGCACCCCGATCCCGGTCTCCGCCGCCCACGGCCACGGCACCGCGGCGCTCATCGAGGCGGTCGAGGCGGCCCTGCCCCCGGGGCCGGTCGAGGCAGGTCCGGCCCCCGAGGCCGAAGGCGTCCGGGTCGCGGTGGTGGGCCGCCCCAACGTGGGCAAATCGACCCTCGTCAACCGGATGGTCGGGGAAGAGCGCCAGCTCACCTTCGATGCGCCGGGCACCACCCGGGACAGCGTCGAGGTCCCTTTCCGGCGCGACGGCCGGCCCTACGTCCTCATCGACACGGCAGGCGTGCGGCGCCGGGCACGGGTCGCCGAGCGGATCGAGAAGTTCAGCGTGGTCAAGACGCTGCAGGCGATCGAGGCCGCCGACGTGGTCGTGCTCCTGCTCGACGCCCGGGAGGGGGTCTCCGAGCAGGACCTGCACCTCCTCGGCCACGTGCTCGAGGCAGGGCGCGCCCTGGTCCTCGGGGTCAACAAGTGGGACGGCCTCGCCCCCGACGAGCGGGCGCGGGTGAAGTCGGAGCTGGAGCGCCGGCTCGGCTTCGTGGACTTCGCGCGCCCGCACTTCATCTCGGCCCTGCACGGCAGCGGGGTCGGCGAGCTGTTCGCGGTCGTGGACCGCGCGGCGCAAGCGGGCAGCCGCAAGATGCCCACGCCGCTGCTGACCCGCGTGCTGCAGGACGCGGTGGCGGCCCACGCCCCGCCCCTCGTGCACGGGCGCCGGATCAAGCTGCGCTACGCGCACCAGGGCGGCCAGCGGCCCCCGGTGGTCGTCATCCACGGCAACCAGGCGGACCAGCTCCCGGAGAGCTACCGGCGCTATCTCACCCGGCGGTTCCGCGAGGCCCTGGACCTGGAGGGCACCCCGGTGCGGATCGAGCTGCGCACGGGCGCCAACCCCTTCGCCGGGCGGCGCAACGAGCTCACCCCCCGCCAGGTCCGCCACCGCCAGCGCATGGTCCACCACGCCCGGCGCAAGGGCTGACCCCCTGCTGCGCCCCCGCGGGCCCCCGGGGGCGTCCCCGGGGTGACGTCAGCGCGCCCTTCCGGCGCGCCCCTCCGGCTATTTCAGCTGTTCCTCCAGCAGGGTGAGGATCTTCTCCGCGGCCTTCGAGCCGTCCCGGGCACCGCTCGGGTCGGCGACGACGACGCGGGTCGCCGAGCCATCGCCCTTCAGGGTCACCACGTACTGGACCTTCGCGTCCTTCGCGTCGGCACCGAAGAGCTTGGCGAAGAAGCCGGGCTCCTTGTTCATCCCCGCCACCGGGTCCATGTAGCGCACGTAGTAGAGGCCGCGGGAGCGGTCCCGGTCCTCGACGGTGAAGCCGATGCGGTCGAGGGCGAGGCCGGTGCGCCGCCAGGCCTGCTCGAAGGAGTTGTCGACCACGAGCAGCGGGCCGCCCGCGTCCCGCTCCAGGCGCGCCTGGGCCGGGCGGGTCTGGCTCCCGGACATGGCCTTGTCAGCCTGCTCCTTCTTCACCCCGAGGAACACCATCATCCGGTTCAGGATCTCCGCCTCGAGCCCCGGGTCCGAGGGTCGGGGCTGCCAGACGGTGGTCTCGGAGACGCCGCTGCGCACGACCTCCTCCACCCCCCGGTGGCTGACGAAGATCTCCGTGTTGCCGCCGGTGCCGCGCTCGAGGCGCGTGCGGAAGAGGTCGCGGGTCGCCGTGGAGTGGGCCCAGTCGCCGACCTTGCCGAGGAGCTTGCGCAGCCAGCTGTCCGCGATGTTGGCGCGGTTCTCCGCCCAGTCCGTCTCCATGACGCCGGCCGTCGGGTTGTCGATCTTCAGGGTGAAACCGTTCTCGAGCCAGAAGGCCCGCACCCGCTCCCAGTACCGGGTCGGATCGCCGTCGGCCACCAGCCAGCGCTTGTCCCCGTCGCGCATGACCCGGATTCCCGGCACTTCGGGCAGGACACCCGCCTTCGCGATGCGCTCGGCGCCGCTACGCTCGCCGGCATACTCCGAGTAGCGCGCCGTGCCCCCGGGCGGGGCCGCGTCAGGCACCACCAGCCGGTCGTCGATGCTCGAGCGGCTGAGGTCCGGCGGGACTTCGAGGGGCGGCATGCTCTGCGCGGACTTGTACTCGAGCTGGCGGTCCTTGACGAGGTCGCCGGCTCCTCCCTTGGTGCCACACGCGGACAGCGCGCCGAGGGCCAGCAAGGCCAGCGCGATGGAAAGCCGGGGGAAGACGGCGCTTCGCGTCATGATTCGTGCACTCACAGCAGGCCCGCCTTGGCGAGGGCTTCCCGGATGACCGGGCGGAGCCCCTCCGAGAGCGGGGTGAGGGGAAGCCGGATCCCTTCGGGGATGAGGCCCATCTCGTGGAGGGCCCACTTGACCGGGATCGGGTTGGATTCCACGAACAGCGCCTTGTGCAGCGGCATCAGCCGCTCGTCCACTGCGAGCGCCCCCTCGCGGTCCCCGCCGAGCGCGAGCATGCACATCTCGTGCATCAGCCGCGGCGCCACGTTGGCCGTCACCGAGATGTCGCCCCGGGCGCCGGCGAGGATCGCCTCGCGGGCGGTGCCGTCGTCGCCGCTGTAGACCGAGATCGCCCCGCCGGTGCGGTCGAGGATCTCCGCGACCCGCTCCACCTTGCCCGTCGCCTCCTTGATCCCCACGATGCCCGGCACGCTCGCCAGCCGGGCGACGGTCACCGGCAGCATGTCGCAGGCGGTGCGCCCGGGGACGTTGTAGAGGATCTGGGGGATGTCGACGGCCTCGGCGACGGTCCGGAAGTGCCGGTACAGCCCTTCCTGGGTCGGCTTGTTGTAGTAGGGGGTCACCAGCAGGCAGGCGTCCGCGCCCGCCTCCTTGCCGCACCGGGTGAGCTCGATGGCCTCCGTCGTGGAGTTCGCGCCGGTGCCCGCGATGACGGGGACCCGGCCCGCCGCCAGCTCGACCACCCGGCGGATGAGCCCGCAGTGCTCCGGGGTGTCCAGCGTCGCCGACTCGCCGGTCGTGCCGACGACCACGATGCCGTCGGTGCCGTTCTCCACGTGAAACTCGACGAGTCGCGCCAGGCTCTCGTCATCGATTGCCCCGTCGGCACGCATCGGCGTGACGAGGGCCACGATGCTGCCCCGGAAAGGGGCCGGAGTTTGCGTTGCCATGGCAATCATGCTACTTGGTCCGCTTGGGGCAAGACAAGGAGAAATCCGCCCCGAAGACCCCGGGTCGTGGTGCTCTCCCCTTGGTCGCCCGTGGGTTTCGGTATACTCTCCATGCCGTCCTCCACACCTTCGATCACCGCCCTCGAACCTGGCGCGCCGGCCGCCGCCGGCCCGACGGAATTCCCCAGCCGATGACCCTTACCCGCCGCGGAAAACCCAACGAGAACTTCCTCGTGGTGGCTGCGCTCGGACGCGACCACCCGGGCCTGGTCAAGGCGCTGTCCCAGTCGGTGCTCGACGCCGGCTGCAACATCTCCGACAGCCGCATGACCGTGCTCGGCAACGAGTTCGCCCTGATCATGATGCTCTCGGGCACCTGGAACGCGATCGCGAAGATCGAGGACCTGCTCCCGAAGCTCCAGGAGAAGCTCGGCCTCACCATCACGAGCCGGCGCACCGAAACCCGCGCGGGGGCGGGCAACATCATCCCCTACGCGGTCGAGGTGGTGGCGATGGACCACCCCGGGATCGTCCACGACATCACCAACTTCTTCTCCGAGCGCAACATCAACGTCGAAGACCTCTACACGACGGTCTACCAGGCGCCCCACACCGGGGCCCCGATGTTCTCCCTGCACATGACGGTCGCCGTCCCCGGCGACCACTCCATCGCGGCCCTGCGCGGGGAGTTCATGGACTTCTGCGACGCGCTCAACCTCGACGCCATGCTCGCGCCGGTCAAGTAACGGGATGGGGCGCAAGCACGCCTCGGGCCGACGCGTGTTCGTGCTCGACACGAACGTCCTGATGCACGACCCGGCGGCCATCTTTCGCTTCCAGGAGCACGACGTGTACCTGCCCATGGTCGTGCTCGAGGAGCTCGACGGGGCCAAGAAGGGCGTCTCGGAGGTCGCGCGCAACGTCCGCCAGGCGAGCCGTTTCCTCGACGAGCTCGTGGACGGCACCGATCGGCACGGGATCGAGCACGGCATCGAGCTGCCCGCGCCGGAAAACGCGGGCGCCGGGGCCCCCGGCCGCGGCCGCCTGTTCTTCCAGACCCGCACCTACCCGGACGGCCTGCCCGAGAGCCTGCCGGGCAGCCGCCTCGACAATTCCATCCTGGCCACCGCGCGGGCCCTGCAGACCGAGCGCCAGGACGCCGCCGTCATCCTGGTGTCCAAGGACATCAACCTGCGGATCAAGGCGCACGTGCTCGGCATCCCCGCCGAGGACTACTACAGCGACAAGGTCCTCGACGACGTCAACCTGCTCTACCGGGGCACGGCGGAGCTGCCGGGCGATTTCTGGGACCGGCTCACGGAGCCGGTCGAATCCTGGAAGGAGGGCATCCGCACCTTCTACCGGGTCACCGGTCCGATCACCCGCGACTGGTACCCGAACCAGTTCGTCTACCAGGGCCCGCCCCGGGACTTCGAGGCGGTCGTGCGCAGCCGCGAGGGCGAGAGCGCGACCCTCGAGCTCGCGACGGACTACCGCTCCCCGCACCACGCGGTGTGGGGCATCACGGCGCGCAACCGCGAGCAGAGCTTCGCGCTCAACCTGCTGATGGACCCCGAGGTCGACTTCGTCACCCTGCTCGGGACCGCGGGCACGGGTAAGACCCTGCTCACCCTCGCCGCCGGGCTCTCCCAGACCCTCGACCACAAGCGCTACCGCGAGGTCATCATGACCCGCGTGACCGTGCCCGTGGGCGAGGACATCGGCTTCCTGCCGGGGACCGAGGAGGAGAAGATGACGCCCTGGATGGGCGCCCTCATGGACAACCTGGAGGTCCTGACCGAGACCTCCGCGGGCGGCGAGTGGGGCCGCGCGGCGACCTCCGACCTGCTCTCCCAGCGGGTCAAGGTCCGCTCCCTCAACTTCATGCGCGGCCGGACCTTCCTGAACCGCTACCTCATCCTCGACGAGGCCCAGAACCTGACCTCCAAGCAGATGAAGACCCTGGTGACGCGGGCCGGCCCCGGGACCAAGCTCGTGTGCCTCGGCAACGTGGGCCAGATCGACACCCCGTACCTCACCGAGACCACCTCGGGGCTCACCTACGTCGTGGACCGGTTCAAGGACTGGGCCCACAGCGGGCACGTGACCCTCTTGCGGGGCGAGCGCTCGCGCCTCGCCGACCACGCCTCCGCGGTGCTGTGAGGACGGACCGGCCGATGGAGCTCGTCTGCCCCGCGGGCAACCTGCCCTCGCTGAAGGCCGCGGTGGACAACGGGGCCGACGCGGTCTACTTCGGCTTCCGGGACGACACCAACGCCCGCCACTTCCCCGGCCTGAACTTCACCCCCGACAACGCCCACGAGGGGATCCGCTACGCCCACTCGCGGGGGGTGCGGGTGTTCCTCGCCATCAACACCTATCCCCAGCCGGCGGGCTGGGCACGCTGGCAGGGGGCGGTGGACCGCGGGGCCGAGCTCGGCGTCGACGCCCTGATCCTCGCCGACATGGGGCTCCTCGCCTACGCGTCACGGCGCTGGCCGGAGCTGGCCCTGCACCTCTCGGTGCAGGCCTCGGCCAGCAGCCACGCGGCGCTCGCCTTCTACCACGAGCACTTCGGCGTGCGCCGCGCGGTGCTGCCCCGGGTGCTCTCGGTGGAACAGGTGCAGACGGTGGCGGAGAAGAGCCCCACCCAGGTGGAGGTCTTCGGTTTCGGGAGCCTCTGCATCATGGCGGAGGGCCGCTGCATGCTGTCCTCCTACTGCACCGGACAGTCCCCGAACACCTGCGGGGCCTGCTCGCCGGCGGAGCACGTGCGCTGGGACGAGTCCCCCGCGGGCCTCGAGGTGCGCCTGGGCGGCGTGCTGATCGACCGCTACGGGGCCGGCGAGCACGCGGGGTACCCGGTGATCTGCAAGGGCCGCTACCACTCCGGGGGGTCGCCCTACTACGCGCTCGAGGAGCCCACCAGCCTGAACACCCTCGACCTGCTGCCGCGTCTGCAGGAGATCGGGGTCACGGCGATCAAGATCGAGGGTCGCCAGCGCAGCCCCGCCTACGTCGCCCGGGTCACCCGGGTGTGGCGCGAGGCGATGGACGCCTGCCAGCGCTCGCCGCAGACCTATCGTCCCCGGCCCGATTGGGTGACGGCGTTGCGCGCCCTGTCGGAGGGGAGCCAGACCACCCTCGGGGCCTACGACCGGCAATGGCGATGAGACTCGCCCTCGGCCCCGTCCCCTACTACTGGCCGGGCGAGGCGCTGCTCGAGTTCTACGAGGCAGTCGCCCGCTGGCCCGTCCACACGGTCTATCTCGGCGAGGTCGTCTGCCCGAAGCGCCGGCACCTGCGCTTCGCCGAGTGGCTGGAGCTCGCCCGCCGGCTCGCCTCCGCGGGCAAGGAGGTCGTGCTCTCGACCGCCACCATCCTGGAGGCCGACGCCGACTGGCGCGCGATCGAGCGGATCTGCGGCAACGGCGAGTTCCTGGTGGAGGCGAACGACGCGGCGGCGCTGCACGCCCTCCGGGGCCGACCCTTCGTCGCGGGTCCCGGGATGAACGTCTACAACGGGCAGGCGCTCGCGTTCCTCGCCGGGCTCGGGCTGCGGCGCTGGGTCATGCCCTTCGAACTCTCCGGGGAGACCCTCGCCGCGTTCCAGGCGGGCCGCCCGGCGGCGATCGAGACCGAGGTCTTCGCCTTCGGGCGTCTGCCCCTCGCCCAGTCCGCCCGCTGCTTCACCGCCCGGGCCCACGGGCTGCCCAAGGACGACTGCCAGCTGAAGTGCCTGGAGTACCCCGACGGGCTCGCCCTGCAGACCCAGGACGACAGCCCGTTCCTGGTCCTGAACGGGGTCCAGGTGCAGTCCGCGCAGATCTACCAGCTGCTCGGGCAGGTGCCGGAACTGGAGCGGCTCGGCGTGGACTCGCTGCGGATCGCCCCGGTCCACCGCCACACGGAGGCGGTGGTCGCCGCCTTCGCCGCGGTGCTGGCCGGCGAGGAGACCCCCGAGGCCGGCGTCGCCCGGCTCCTTCCCCTCGCCCCCCTCGGTCTCGCCGACGGCTACTGGCGCGGCGAGCCGGGCCTGCGCTCCCAGAGCTCGAAGGCACGCCCCACCAGCGCCTGAAGGGCCGGGGGCAGAGCCCCGCCCTCGAGCTCGTCGAGGAGGTTCTTCACCCGCAGCCCGAGCGCCGCGTCCCCGGTCATCGCCAGGCGCCGCTGGAAGAACAGGGTGTCCGGGTCTTCCCGGCGCGTGGCCAGGAGGAGGAAGTCGTAGGCGTCACCGGTGAGGACGAGCCCCGGCTCCCCGCCGCAGGCACAGTCCACCAGCCGCCCTCCGGCCAGGCTCACCCGCAGATCCACCCCGAGGTCCCGCACCCGCAGGGCCACCACGCGGCCCTCCAGGAAGTCGAGGCGTCCCTCCCGAAGGGGCTGCTCCAGCAGGCGGTTCAGCGTCGGCAGGGCGAACAGGCCGTGCACGGGGGCGGTGGCGCGCCCGAGCCTCTCCACCGCAGAGGTCAGCACCTCGCGGGGACTCGGCAGGTCGGTGAGCGTGAGCGGAATCATGGGGAGCCTCCGGGCACAACCGGACCGGCGCGCAGGGTAAGCCACCCCCTGGCCTGCCGCAATGGCCCGGGGCAGGCTCCGTGGCGATCCGTGGCCCGGGATGCCAGACTCTGCGCGTGCCGGCGGCCCGGCCCGGCGCGGTGAGGGAGCGGGGGGAAATGAAGGGGCCCCAGGCCACGGCGTTCGAGCTCGGAAGGCACTACCTGTTCTCCGCCCTCTCCCAGGAGGACCTGGCGCAGGTCGCGGCCACGGCCGAGGTCCTGCCGCTCCGGAGGGGCGACGTCCTCTTCCGGCAGGGCGAGAAGGCCAGCCGCTTCTTCCTCGTGCGCTTCGGCCGGATCAAGCTCTACCGGCTCTCCCCCGCCGGCCAGGAGAAGGTGGTGGACATCGTGGGCCCCGGGCGGAGCTTCGCCGAGGCGGTGATGTTCATGCGCGGCAACGCCTACCCCGTGTGCGCCGAGGCCCTCGGGGACGCCGAGGTCGTCGCCATCGACAGCGGGACCTTCCGGGAGACGCTCGGCCACTCCTTCGACACCTGCTCGCGCCTGATGGCCAACATGAGCGCGCACCTGCACGAGCTCGTGAGCGAGGTCGAGGGGCTCTGCCTGCACAACGCCACCTTCCGCGTCGTGAGCTACCTGCTCCAGGACACCCGCGCCCAGGAGACGGTGCACCTGGACCTCCCGAAGCACGTGCTCGCGGGCCGGCTGTCCATCAAGCCGGAGACCCTGTCGCGCATCCTGGGGAGCCTGCGCGAAGAGGGACTGATCGAGGTGCGGGGCCAGGATATCGTCCTGCTCGACCGCTCCGCGCTGCGTCGGCGCTTGCAGGGGTGAGGGGGGATCCTCGCTCCGGAAGCGCCCGGTCCCTCCCGTGAGAGGGCAGGAGGGCCTGGCGCTTCCGGCCGAGGAAATTCCTGACGGTCACCGGGCGACCCCGGAGGCCGGCCCAGGAGGCCGGCCCGGGAGGCGCGAGGCGCCTCCCGGCCGTCTCGGGTCAGGCCGCGGTCCGCGCGGCCTCGTCCTCGCTCGGCGAGTACGCCTTGCGCGTCTCGCCGGCACCGATGGTGAAGAGGTCCCAGAGCAGCAGCGCCAGGCCGAGCAGCATCACCCAGCCACCCCACATGCGCCACTGCATGCCCTGCACGAACCAGGGGTGTGACTGGCCGGCGAAGTAGCCCGACCAGGTCGCGCCCTCGATCGCGCGCTCGATGAACGACTGCTCGTAACCGGAGGCGAGCAGCGCCACCGTCATCGTGAGCATGCCGGCGTTCAGCAGGAAGAGCGCCCACTTCCAGCGCCAGGCCCCCGCGATGCCCGCCCCCATCCAGACGTTGCCCCGCAGCTTCTGGGCCGCCACGTAGAACATCGCGATGTTGATGGTGGCGTAGGCGCCGAAGAACGCCAGGTGCCCGTGGGAGGTCGTCCACTGGGTGCCGTGGGTGTAGAGGTTGACCTGGGGCAGCGTGTGCATGAAGCCCCACACCCCGGCGCCGAAGAAGTTACCGAAGGCGTGCGCGATGACCCACCCGAGCGTCGGGTGGTTGGAGTTGCGCATCTTGTGCGCGCCGGAGTCGTACACCGCGTGCACGACCATCGCCACCAGGGGGATCGGCTCGAGCGCGGAGAAGAAGCCGCCGATCCAGAACCAGTAGTCGGGGGTCCCGATCCAGAAGTAGTGGTGCCCGAGCCCGAGGATCCCCGAGCCGAACATCAGGGCGACCTCGATGTAGAGCCAGGTCTGCACCACCACGCGGCGCGTGCCGAGCACCGTCATCAGCGCCCAGGCCATGATCACGCCGACCAGCACCTCCCAGGTGGCCTCCACCCAGAGGTGAATGACCCACCACCACCAGTACTGATCGATCGACACGTTGGTGGTGTAGAACATCCCCGCGAGGTACAGGCCGAAGAGCGCCAGCAGGTCCGCGATCAGCACGCCGGTGATGCCGGTCGCGCGCCCCTTCATCACCGTGGCGACCACGTTGAAGAAGAAGGTGAGCACCGCGACGACGATGCCGATGTCGGCCCAGCGCGGGGCCTCGATGTACTCGCGGCCCTCGTTGATGAACCAGCGGGTCATGTCGTTGCCGGGGCCCACCTGCACGAACAGGTACACCAGCACGACGACGGCGACCGCCCCCGTCAGCACGTAGAAGATGATCTCCCCGAGCTTCAGGCCCACCACGGGGGTGCCCGCCTCGTCCTCGAGCAGCCAGTACACCGAGCCGATGAAGCCCATCAGCATCCACACCACCATCGCGTTGATGTGGACCATGCGGTTGACGTTGAAGTCGAGCACGCCATACAGGAAGTCCGGGTACAGGAACTGGAGCCCGGCCAGGATGCCGAACAGTACCTGCGCCACGAACAGCACGATGGCGACCGTGTAGTACTTCACGGCGAGCTTCTGGCCGCCGTTCAGATGGCTCGTGTCGAGCACGCCGATTGCTGCCGCGGCCATGTTCAGCCCCCCTGCTGGATCGTCTTGAAGTTGTACGGGAAGCCGTTGGTGTCGATGGACGAGACCCATTTCAGGTACGCCACGAGCGCCTTCGCCTCCTCGTCGGTCACCCTCAGGTGGGCCATCTTGCGGCCGGTGCCGAAGGTGCGGGCGTTCTGGTCCGGGTTCTTCAGGAACTCGATCATCAACGACTCGCGCGCCGCCTCGGCGCCCCAGGCCGGGTCGAGCCACGCCTTGGTCAGGTCGGGCGCGTAGTAGGCGCCGTTGCCGAGGATCGTGTGGCAGTTGATGCAATTGCGGCCCTGGAACGTCTTCTTGCCGTGGGCCACCAGCGCCTCGGCCTCCTCGGCCGAGACCTTCTTGCCGAAGAGCGGGGCCTCCGGGCCGATGACCGGCACCTGGTACTTGCGCACGTCGTCGAAGCGGTAATCGATGCGCTGGTTGATGACGGAATAGTCCGGCACTCGCTTGCCGCCGGCCGTGATCTGCTGCATCGAGTCGAAGGTGAGGAAGATCAGGACGACGAGGCTCAGCCCCGTCACCCAGATCGCGATCTTCTTCCAGGCGTTCTCGCTCGCCCACCAGGGTGCTGCCGACATACGTAGCCCTCCTCCTGTTGCCCTCAGGGAACTTCCTCGGGGTGCGTGCCGACGCACAGCCGCCAGACCCCGTGCGGCGCGAGCAGATAGCCCAGCAGCATCAGCACGGCGATGAACGTCCAGAACCCGCTGAAGTGCGCCGCCCGCGCGAGGAACACCACCGCCCCCACGAGCGTCGCGTAGGCGGCATAGGCGAACGGCATCAGGCCCGGGCGGCCCTGGATCCGCGAGATGGCGAAGAGCAGCGCGTAGACCGCGCCCGCCAGCACGATGAGGGCGCCCGCGATCACCGCGAGCAGGAAGTCCTGCACCTCGACCGGCTCGACGATCATGCGCGTCCTGGATTCTCCACCCGGGGGGCGGCTTCGGCACGCGACTCTAGTCACCCCCGCGCGGGGCCAGCCTTGACAAAGGTCAAGCGCGGGCAGGCCGGCGCGGCGGCTTCAGCCCGCCCGCTGGTGCATGCTGCAGTAGTTGCTGGCGAAATTGAGCAGGTCCGCCATCGCCCGGAGGCGGAACTTCTGCTTCTGGTGCACGAACGAGAACGGCCGCTCGAGCGGCGGGTCGAGGGGGATGGCCACCAGGGTCCCCAGCCGCAGCTCCTTCTGGATGGTCGTGCGCGAGAGGACCGCGACCCCCATTCCCGCCTCCACGGCGCCTTTCACGGCCTCGGGGCTCCCGAGCTCCATCACCGTGTTGACCCCGCTCGAGGCGACCCCCGCGGCCCTCAGGTACTCCTGCACCACCTCGCGCGTGCCCGAGCCCTCCTCCCGGGCGATGTAGGGGTAGTCGAGCAGCTCGGTCACCGCGACGCGCCCCTTGCCGGCGAGGGGGTGCCCGGGCGCGGTCACCGCGACCAGCTCGTCGACCCGGCAGAGCTCTACCACGAGGCCCCGGTTCGGGACGGGGGCCTCCACCACGCCGAGGTCGACCTCGTTGTCCTCGACCATCGCGACCACCGCGTCGGTGTTCGAGACCCGCAGCCGGATGCCCACCTCGGGGTGGCCCGCCTTGAAGTCGCCCAGCAGGGCCGGAAGCATGTATTCGGCGATGGTGTTGCTCGCGCCGATCAGGAGGGTCCCGCCGGCGTCACCGGTGAGCTCCCGCACCGCCCCGTCCATCTCCTGGTAGAGCCGGGAGATCCGTTCCGCGTACTCGTACACCCGCCGCCCCGCCTCGGTCAGGCCGATGCGGTTGTGCGTGCGGTCGAACAGGCGGGTGTCGAAATGCTCCTCGAGCTGCCGGACCTGGAAGGTCACGGCGGGCTGCGTCATGTGCAGGGCCTCGGCCGCCTTGGTGAAGCTCAGGAGCCGCGCCACCGTGTGGAACACCTGAAGTCTGCGGTCGCCCATCCCCCACCGCCACTGGCAGGGCGATAAGTCCGAGCCCCGTGCCGATAAACGGAATTATGGGCCATGAGACCCGTCGCGCCAACGCGCAAGCCCGCGGCTTGAGCTGAGCCGCGCGAACACCTAACCTTAGCTGGGCGGACTATCCCCGGGACCCCTACCAACATGAGCACGACGATCGACCCCATCTTGTTGAATTTCCTCTATGCCCTGATGGGGGGGCTGCTGACCCTGTTCTTCATGTGGCTCGGCTGCAGGATCTTCAATCACCTCGTGACCTTCGACATCGGAGACGAGCTCGCCAAGGGCAACCAGGCGGTGGGCCTCTGGCTCATGGGGGTGATGATCGGCATCGGGACGGGCCTCGGCCTCGTCATCGGCATGGGCCTGAACTGAGGCCGCACACGGTGCGACGATGGCTGCAGCGAGCGCCATGGGCAGTGGCGCTGATGCTGATACCGGCCCTGGTGCTGGCAGCATCCGCGTTGCAGCCGCAGACGCGCGTGGACGAGTGGACCGACCGCTACGACGACGAGTTCCGCAAGTGGACGAAGCGCTACTTCGGGCCCGGCTTCGACTGGCGCTGGTTCAAGGCGCAAGGAGTCGTCGAGTCGGGCCTGAAGCCAAGCGCGGTCAGCAAGAGCGGCACGGGGATCATGCAGCTCCTGCCGCGGACGTACGCCTCGATCAAGCGCGAGAACCCCTCCTTCGGGGCGATCCACGACGCCCGCTGGAACATCGCCGCGGGGATCTCCTACAACCGCGAGAACTACGACTACTGGGACGGCCGCGTGGGCCACGGGGAGGCGCTGCGCTTCACCTTCGCAAGCTACAACGCCGGCCCGGGGCGCATCCGGCAGGTCTACGACAAGGCGAAGAACGCGGGCCGCGACGCGAGCCGCTGGGTCGGGGTCGAGAAATACGCCCCGCGCATCACCCGGCACTACGTACGCAAGATCCACCAGATGATGGGCGCCGACGTGGGCAGGCCCTCCGAGCACGCGATTCCGGTGGAGAACCCGCCCGGCTGACCAGGGGACGGGGAGCATGACGGACTTCTGGATCGCGCCTTCCATCCTGTCGGCGGACTTCGCAAGGCTCGGGGAGGAGGTCGACCGCGTGCTGGCGGCAGGCGCCGACATCGTCCACTTCGACGTGATGGACAACCACTACGTGCCGAACCTGACCATCGGGCCGCTCGTCTGCGCGGCCCTGCGCAGGCACGGGGTCACCGCCCCCATCGACGTGCACCTGATGGTGAAGCCGGTCGACCGCATCATCCCGGACTTCGCGGCGGCCGGGGCGACCTACATCACCTTCCACCCGGAGGCGACCGAGCACATCGACCGCTCCCTCGCCCTGGTGCGCGAGTCGGGCTGCAAGTCCGGGCTGGTCTTCAACCCCGCGACCCCGCTGGATCATCTGAAGTACGTGCTGGACAAGGTGGACATGATCCTCCTGATGTCCGTGAACCCCGGCTTCGGCGGCCAGAAATTCATCGACTCCACGCTCGCGAAGCTCGGCGAGGCCCGGCGGATGATCGAGGAGAGCGGGCAGGCCATCCGCCTCGAGGTCGACGGCGGGGTGAAGGTCGACAACATCCGCCGGATCGCCGAGGCGGGCGCGGACACGTTCGTCGCCGGCTCGGCCATCTTCGGCACGCCGGACTACCGGGCCACGGTCGGGGCGATGCGGGCGGAGCTCGCCCGCGCCCGGACCTGAGCCCCACTGAGGAGCAGCGCAAACCCCATGAGCGAAGACGGCCCCGTCGCCCCTTCCGCGTCCGCGGCAACCACCCTGCGCGGGATCCCCCGGCGCCCCGCCATGGTGCTGATCGACGTCGACGGCACCCTGGTGGACAGCGTTCCCGACCTGGCGTTTTCCGTGGACCGCATGATGGAGCAGCTCGGGCTGCCCGGGCGCGGCGAGAGTCGCGTGCGCGACTGGGTGGGCAACGGCGTGGAGCGCCTGGTCAAGCGCGCCCTCACCGGGACCCTCGAGGAGGAGCCGGAGCCGGAGCTGTTCGAGCGGGCCATGCCGCTCTTTCTCGCCGCCTACCAGGAGAACACCACCCAGCGCAGCCAGCTGTACCCGGGCGTGCGCGAGACCCTGGACCTGCTCCGGGAGCGGGGCTACAAGCTCGGCTGCGTCACCAACAAGCCGGCCCAGTTCACCGAGCCCCTGCTGCAGAAGCTCGGCATCGCCCCGTACTTCGCGCTCGTGGTGAGCGGCGACACGCTGCCCGAGCAGAAGCC
>CALMKJ010000037.1 GCA_937867305.1 uncultured Ectothiorhodospiraceae bacterium
CAAGTCCCAGCTGAAGCCCGCCGGCAAGCAGATCCTGGACGACCTCCTGGCCCGCATGAAGGGCGCGGACCTCACCGCCGTGGCGGTCTCCGGCCACACCGACAGCGTCGGCTCGGATGCGTACAACGTGAAGCTCGGCCAGCGCCGCGCCGACGTGGTGAAGGACTACCTGGTCTCCAAGGGCGTCCCGGGCTCCAAGATCACCACCAAGAGCTTCGGTGAGTCGCAGCCGGTCGCGTCGAACAAGACCGCCGACGGCCGTGCGAAGAACCGCCGGGCCGAGGTGGACGTCGACGCGGTCATCGCGAAGTAAGCAGTCGCCCGACCGCAAAGCAGTCTGCAAGGACCCCGCCGGGAAACCGTGCGGGGTCTTTGCGTCATCTCGATGACCCTCGCCCAGCACGTCAACACGTTCGGCCAGGCGCTCCTGCGCCGGTACGGCGAGCGTGTCCACAAGGTGGCGATCGACGCGGGGTTCACCTGCCCGAACCGGGACGGGACGCTCGGGAGGGGCGGCTGCACCTTCTGCAACAACGCATCGTTCAGCCCGCACGCCCGGGAGCCCCGCAGCGTGGCCGACCAGATCGCCGCCGGCCGGGCGGTCATCCGCCGGCGCACCGGGGCGCAGCGCTACATCGCCTATTTCCAGGCGTACACCAATACCTACGGGGCGGTGGAGCACCTGGACCGGCTCTACCGGGAGGCGCTGGCCGAGCCGGACGTGGTGGGGCTGGCGGTGGGGACGCGGCCCGACTGTCTCGACGACCCGGTGCTCGACCTGCTGGCCGGCTACCGCGACGAGGGTCGCGAGATCTGGGTCGAGCTGGGGCTGCAGTCGGCCTTCGACGAGACCCTGCGCCGGGTCCGTCGGGGCCACGGTTTTGCCGAGTACCGGGCCGCGGCGCATGCGATCCACTCCCGGGGGCTCGCGCTCTGCACCCATCTGATTGTCGGGTTGCCCGGGGAGTCTTCCTGGCACGCCCGGACCAGCCTCGAGCGGGTGCTGGAGTTGGGGGTGGACGGTCTCAAGGTGCACCCGTTGCACGTGGTGCGGGGCACGCGCCTCGCGGTGGAGTGGCGCCGGGGCGGCTACCGGCCGCTCACCCTCGAGGAGTACGTGGAGACGGCCTGTGACATCGTGGAGGCCACCCCGCCGGAGGTGGAGTTCCATCGCCTGACGGGTACGGCGCCCCGCTCCGTCCTCCTGGCCCCGGAGTGGTGCGCCTGGAAGTGGCGCGTGCTGAACGCCATCGAGGGCGAGCTGGCCCGACGGGCCGGTCAGGCCGGCTCGGGAGTCGTGGGCCGGATCCCGCTCAGGAGATAGGTGAGGAGCTCGTGCACCGAGCGGATCTCCCGCCCGAAGGGCAGGCTCTCCGACCCGCGGAAGAACAGCCCCAGGTTGACGTCGCCGCGCTGCGCCGCCGCCAGCTGGGTCTCGATGCAGAACTGCCCGGCCGAGCCGTTGCCGTCCTTGAGCCCGCAGAAGGTCAGGCACTCCACCTGGCGCCCGCAGTGCGCCTTGTCCGGGGTGGCGCGCGCCCGCAGGCCCTCTTCCCGCCCGAGGTAGCGCTTGAGCCAGGGGGTGAGCACCGCGCGGGCCGGTAGCCCCGCCGCGCTCATGAAGGTCACGATGTCCTCGGGGCCGGCCTCGGCGAGCACCCGCTTGAAGTTGATGTGCGCGTCGGATTCCCGGGTCACCGCGAAGGGGGTGCCGACCTGGACCGCAGAGGCGCCCCAGGCGAACAGCTCCTTGACCCGCTCGTAGGCGTTGATGCCCCCGGCGGGGATGAGCGGGATCCGGTCCGTCGCCAGGCCGAGCGTCTTGAAGACGTCGCGCACGGCGTCCAGTACCCGGACGAAGTCGAAGCGCGAATCGCTCACCTCCTCGATCCGGGTGGCGCCGAGGTGGCCACCGGCGTAGCGAGGGTGCTCCAGGACGATCGCGTCCGGCAGGACGCCTTTGCGCATCCACTTCTTGAGCACGGCGCGCACGCCACGCTCCTCGGAGAGGATCGGGATGAGCGCCACGTCTTTGTGGCCTTCGGTGAGCTCGGGGAGGTCCGTGGGCAGACCCGCCCCCATGACGATGGCGTTGGCGCCGCTGCGGCAGGCCTGGCGCACGAGATCCGCGTAGTGCCTGACCGCCCGCATGACGTTGACGGCGATGAAGCCGCCGGGCCCGGCGATCTCCCGCGCGGCCTGCACCTCACGGTCGAGCGCCTCGAGGTTGGTGGCTGCGATGGCGCTGTGGTCCCGCGACTTTCCGGCCCGTTCCATCAGGTCGGGGTGCAACCGGCGCAACTCCACGGAGGCAATCGTGCCGACCGCCCCCTCCCGGGCCACGGACCCGGCCAGCCGATGCCCGGAGATCCCGACCCCCATGCCCCCCTGCACCACCGGCAGGAGGCTGAAGTCCCGAATCCTGAGTCGCGGAAAGGCCGACTGAATCGGTGCATCGCTATCCATCCCGAGTCCACCTGCCCGTCGAGGGCGTTGAATCGAAAGTAATCCAGAATACACGAGTGCCCACGTCGTACATAATAACGTGGGTTAAGTCAATTCGCGGGGGGCGCCCGCCGGGCCTCCGGACTCCCGGCCCACGTCCGCCGCGGGGGCTTCAGGACTCCCGCCGCACCGCGAACCGCGGAAACATCCGCCCGATGGCCGCAGACACTGCTTCCGGGACCCTGGCGGGCCGGGAGGGGCGGGAGAGCGCGGGGTCGAGGCAGCGCCCCGTCACGCACTCCTGCAGCGCGTAGTCCGTCACCCCGGCCCCGGCGAGCGCGGCGGCGAGGGAGAGGAGGTCGGCCTCGGAGAGCAGGTCCGGGTGGACGGTGGTGCGCACCTCGCAGGCGACCCCGCTCGCGAGCACCCGGCGCAGGCTCTCCCAGGCCCGTTGGCCGCTCGCCGGCCCGCCGCCGGTGAGGGCGGGGTAGGCGGGGGCCTCCGCCTTCACGTCGAGTCCGACCCAGTCGAGGAGTGGCAGCAGCGCGGCGAGCCGCTCGGGAGAGGGGCCGGCCGTGTGCAGTCCGGTGGCGAAGCCCAGGTCCCGGACCTGGCGCAGGGCCTCGGGCAGTCCCGCCTGCAGGGTCGGTTCGCCGCCGCTGAACACCACGCCCTCGAGCAGGCCGCGGCGGCGCTCGAGAAACGCGAGGACGTCGGCCCACGGGACCCTCTTCTCCGCCGAGGGCGGGATCAGGTGCGCGTTCTGGCAGTAGCCGCAGCGCCAGGGACAGCCCTGGCAGAACACCACGGCGGCGAGGCGACCGGGAAAGTCGATGGTGGTGAGCGGCGTGAGGCCGCCGATTTCCAGCATGGCGACAGTATACTCGCGCGTCGCCGGCGAGGCGGCGCCCGGGGGCGGGCGCTCCGGCGGGCAGGAGTGCTCGTGGCGCTTTCTGCGGGCGCCAGGAGAGGAGGGGGACGTCGTGCAGGGGCAAGACACGTCGAGCGGGCTCCGGGCCTGGCTCGACCGCAACGTGATGGACCTCGGCCGGCAGATGCGCTGGTCGTACCTGCCGCCGCTCATGGTCTACGTGGCCGCGGGGGTGTCGGGGCTGACCGGCATCGTCGGGACGTTCTTCGTGAAGGAGTACCTCGGCCTCTCGGCGGCGTTCCTTGCCGCCCTCGGCTTCTGGGCGGGGATCCCCTGGGCGCTCAAGATGCCCCTCGGGCACCTCGTGGACCTCCTCTGGCGCTTCAAGGGCGTTCTGGTGTTCGTGGGCGCCGGACTCATCACCGCGAGCCTGTCCATCATGCTCGGCTTGCTCACCGAGCGTGCCGCCCTGGAGGCGTTCATGCCGGTGGACGCCTGGTACGTGGCGAGCGTGCTGCTCGCCCCGATCGGGTACGTGCTGCAGGACGTGGTCGCCGACGCCATGACGGTGGAGGCGGTGCCCCGCGTGGACGCGGCGGGCGAGCCCATCGACCCCGCGGCCCGCAAGCTCATGCACACGACCATGCAGACCCTCGGGCGCATCGCCATCATCGGCGGAGGGGTGTTCGTCTCGCTGCTGAACGTGTACGTGTTCGACGGCGTGGCGAAGATGTCGGTGGAGGCGAAGCTCGCCGCGTACGTGCGGATCTACGAGTGGGCGCTCCTCATCCCGGTCGTCTCCGTGCTCGGCGTGGTGCTCGCGGCCTACCTCAAGCGGCGGGCGGTCCGCCGCCTGACGCAAGGCGGAATCGAGGCGCGGGCGGCGCGCCGGCTCCTCGAGGGGGAGGTCACGCGCACCGAGCCGAACCTCTGGATCCTGGGCGGCAGCATCGTGTTCGTCGTCTTCACGGTCGTGCTCGGCCTGAGCGACGTGCCCTACGACCAGGAGATCGTCTTTGCCGGGTCCATGGCGATCGTGCTGTTCCTGATGTACCGGCTGGTCCTCGTGCTCGACGCGCCGGCCCGGCGCGTGCTCGTGGGCACGGCCATCGTGATCTTCGTCTACCGTGCGATGCCGACCCCGGGCGCGGGGCAGACCTGGTGGATGATCGACCGGCTCGGCTTCGACCAGCAGTTCCTCGCGGTGCTCTCGCTCATCAGCAGCGCGCTCGCGCTCGTCGGGCTGTTCCTGTTCCGGCGCTTCATGGCCGAGCGCTCGATCGCCGTCGTGGTGGTGGTGCTGACCCTCGTGGCGAGCGCCCTCTACCTGCCGATCATCGGCATGTACCACGGGCTGCACGAGTGGACGGCGGCGCTCACCGGCGGGGTGGTGGACGCGCGCTTCATCGCGCTGGTGGACACCGCCCTCGAGTCCCCGCTCGGTCAGGTGGCGATGGTGCCGATGCTGGCCTGGATCGCGAATTCCGCACCGGCAGGCCTGAAGGCCACGTTCTTCGCGGTGATGGCCTCGTTCACGAACCTCGCCCTCTCGGCGAGTCAGCTCGGCACGAAGTATCTGAACGAGTGGTTCGTGGTGACGCGAGAGGTGAAGGACGCTGTAACCGGGGCCGTGCAGGTGCCCGCGGACTACAGCGCCCTTGGCGAGCTGATGCTCACCGCCATGCTGATCGGGCTGCTCGCGCCCCTCGCCGCCGTGGCCGTGATCCGCCTGGCCCGGCTGCGCAGCGCCTGAGGGGAAGAGCCCCCGGCCCCGATCAGCAGCGCGGCGCGCAGCGGCTCTCGAGGAACGGCGTGCGCTCCCGGTGCTCGGACTGCTTGCCGGGATTGAACGCGGTCACCGGGCGGTGGTAGCCCATCACGCGCGTCCACACCTCGCAGCGCGTGCGCTCGTTTTCGCTCAGTTCGATTCCCTCTTCACGCATCGGTCTCTCCTCCTGAAGTGCTGTTGTCAATGCAGTGCCCCGGCCTGCTTTCGGGCGAGGGCCTCCTCGTCGCAGTACGGACAGAACTCGTGGGCACCGGGCAGGTACCCGTGCTTGGGGCAGATGGAGAACGTGGGCGTCACCGTGATGTACGGGACGCGGAAGCGCTCCAGGGCCCGTCTGACGAGCTGTCGGCAGGCATCGGCGCTGGAGATGCGCTCGCTCATGTAGAGGTGCAGCACCGTGCCGCCCGTGTATTTCTTCTGCAGCTTCTCCTGGCGCTCCAGGGCCTCGAACGGGTCGTCGGTGAAGCCGACCGGGAGCTGCGAGGAGTTGGTGTAGTACGGGGCCTCGGGGCTGCCGGCCTGCAGGATCCCCGGGAAGCGTTTGCGGTCCTCTTTCGCGAACCGGTAGGTCGTGCCTTCGGCGGGTGTCGCCTCGAGGTTGTAGAGGTGGCCCGTCGACTCCTGGAACTCCACCATCCGCGCCCGGATGTGGTCGAGGAAGCGCGACGCGAACTCCTCGCCCCAGGGGGTCGTGATGTCCTCGGCACCCGCGGTGTAGTTGCGGATCATCTCGTTGATGCCGTTCACACCGATGGTCGAGAAGTGGTTGCGCAGCGTGCCGAGGTAGCGCTTGGTGTAGGGGAAGAGCCCCGCGTCCATGTGACGCTGGATCACCTTGCGTTTGATCTCGAGGCTGTTGCGGGCGAGCTCCAGGAGCTGATCCATGCGCGCGAAGAGTCCGGCCTCGTCGCCGGGGAAGAGATACCCGAGGCGCGCGCAGTTGATCGTGACGACGCCCACCGACCCGGTCTGCTCGGCCGACCCGAAGAGCCCGTTGCCGCGCTTGAGCAGTTCGCGCAGATCGAGCTGCAGGCGGCAGCACATGGACCGGATCATGTTCGGCTTCAGCTCGGAGTTCAGGAAGTTCTGGAAGTAGGGCAGGCCGTACTTCGCCGTCATGGCGAAGAGCCGGTCCGCGTTCTCGCTTTCCCAGGGGAAGTCCGGCGTGATGTTGTAGGTCGGGATCGGGAAGGTGAACACGCGGCCCTTTGCGTCGCCTGCGGTCATCACCTCGATGTAGGCCCGGTTGATCAGGTCCATCTCGGGCTGCAGTTCACCGTACGTGAACGGCATCTCCCGCCCGCCGATGATCGGCACCTGCGGGCGCAGGTCCTCCGGGCAGACCCAGTCGAAGGTCAGATTGGTGAAGGGGGTATTCCCGGTCACGAAGGTCTTGCCGCGACGGCGGGCCACGAAGGTTCCGTTGCGGGTCGTCGGGCACCACACCTTGCCCTGGTAGGGGCGACGGGTGACGCTGTGGATGTAGGTCTCGCGATTGCGGACGATGTTCAGCACGAAGACGCCGGAATCCTGACGCCGGTAGACGGTGCTGCCCCAGCCCGCGAGCACGCAGAGCTCCTGCAGGGCATCGAGGTTCTCGCGGTCCCGCGTGTAGAGGCGGATGCGCCCGCTCGGCTCGGTGCTGCCGTCGCCCTTCGCGTAGGTCTCCAGGAAGAGCCGGATCTGCCGGGCCGACAACGTGCGTACCACGGGGGGCACGACCTTGCGCGTCGTATGCGCCGCAATCGCCCTGTTCACGGTGGACTGGAAGAGGGAGACGCGAGTGCGGCTCTCGCTGGTGTCGAAGTTCCCCTCCGCCACGGCCCACGCGAGCAGCTCGACCATCCGGTCGTCCATCTCCACCGTCGCCGGGGTCTCGCCGGCATTGGGCACGATGAAGGGCGATCTCAGTTTGAGCACGTCCTCGATCGGCTCGAGCACCCAACGGCTCTCCGTGTTGAAGAGCTTGCGCACGACCCGGTGTCCCGGCGTGATCCACTGCTCCTGGGTCCGATTCTCGAGAACGTACATCTCGCCGTCGAAGTCGTAGGCGGTGACCGCGAGCGGCGCCAGGTACTCGAACGCGTTCCGCTCGCAGTTGAACGTCAGGATGCGGTCGCCGGCCTCGATCTCGTCATAGCGCCGCCAGCCCTTGTCGGTCAGGCACTCGGTCTCGGCGTCGACGCACTGGGTGCCCCAGCGCGAGGGCACGTTCAGGTTGTAGATGAGCTCCTGGACGTACTGCTTCACCTCGGGGTAGCCGAGGCCGTCCTTGCGCACGAACGCCGCCATGTAGGTGTCGAACGAGCTGAAGGCCTGCGCCCCCGCCCACTCGTTCTGCAGCGTGCCGAGGAAGTTGACGATCTGGCCGACCGCGCTCGACATGTGCTTCGGCGGGCCCGCTTCCACCTTGCCGGGGACGCCGTTCAGGCCCTCGGTGAGCAGCGTGCGCAGCGACCAGCCGGCGCAGTACCCCGCGAGCATGTCCAGGTCGTGGATGTGCACGTCGCCCTCCCGGTGGGCGTTGCCGATCTCGGGCGGGTAGACGTGGGAGAGCCAGTAGTTGGCGACGACCTTGCCGGCAGTGTTTAGGATGAGCCCGCCGAGGGAGTAGCCCTGGTTGGCGTTGGCCGACACGCGCCAGTCCGAGCGGTCCAGGTACTCGCGGATCGAGCTCTCTACGTCGACCAGGGTGCGGCGGTCGTCGCGCAGGCGCTTGTGCTGCTCGCGGTAGACGATGTAGGCGCGCGCGGTCTGCAGGTGATTGGCGCTGATGAGCACCTGCTCCACGACGTCCTGCACGCGCTCGATGGTGGGCGGCTCCTCGGCGCTGAAGCGGTGGCTGACGAACTTCACCACCTGCGCCGTCAGCAACCGCGCTTCGTCCTCCGCGAACTCGCCGGTCGCCTGGCCCGCGCGCAGGATCGCCGAGTAGATGCGCTCGGCGTCGAAGGGGACCTGGGTTCCGTCGCGCTTGGCGATACGGGACGGCGGCGTCGCGGGACGCGGGGCGGTGACGGCACTCATGGACATCCTCCCGGGGGGCGGCCCCTGGCGCCTCGCTGTAAGTCGCGGATTTTTCTCGCGGCTACAGGATGCTGGGGCTCTGGTCTCTGCAGGCACTACATATTGTGGTCCAGAGTCTAGCGCGGCGCAAATCCTCCGGATTTGATCCTGGTCAGGATCGGAGGTGGGAGGCCTCCGTGACGAGGGCCTCCCGGAGGGGTATTGCGAGGGGGCGCGTCGTGGGGCGCGCCGCCCCGGGGGCGGAGGGCTCAGCCCCCCAGGGCCTCGCGCACGCTTGCGGCGAGGGTGCCCTCCTGCCGCTCCATGTCGGCGGCGAGGGCGAGCTGCGCCCGGCAGCGGTCCAGGTTGTGGCCGGGGTATCCGGTGCGGAAATAGCGGTCGCCCAGCAGGTGGTCGGTGAGGAACCGCGCGGCCAGCTCCAGGGTCACCACGCGAGGCGCGAGGGGCAGGAGCTCCGCCTCGGCCGTGGTCAGGAGCGGTGCGAGCGGCGCGAGCCAGCCCCGCGTCACCGCCCGGTGCAGCGCCGGACTCACGCGCACGGCGCGGAGGTCGCGGGCGTCCTCCGGGGCCTCGCTCGCGGCCGAGCGGACCAGGTCGCCGTAGTCGTGCAGGGCGAGGCCGGGCATCACGGTGTCGAGGTCGACGACGCAGAGCGCCTCCCCGGTCCCGATGTCGAAGAGGACGTTGTTCAGCTTGGTGTCGTTGTGCACGACCCGCTCCGGCACCAGGCCCCGGGCGGCGGCCTCGTGCAGCGCGCCGAGCATCTCGCGCCGGGCCTCGAGGGCGGCCAGTTCCGCGCGCACGGCTGCGGCGCGCCCCAGGGGATCGGCTTCGGCCGCTGCCCGCAACGCCCGGTAGCGGGCGGGGGTGTCGTGGAAGCCCGGCAGGGTCTCGTGCAGGCGGGGGCCGGGCAGGTCGGCGAGCTCGGCCACGAAGCGCCCGAAGGCGGCGGCCGCCCGCTCGGCGGCCGCGGGGGTGGGCGGGCGGTCGAAGGACGTGGCGCCCTCGATGAAGACGTAGGCCCGCCACCACCCGCCGGCGTCGTCCACGTGCCAGGGGGGGCCTTCCCGGCTCGGTACCACGGTGAGCACGCGCCGGCCGGGGTCGGGGACCCCGGCCGCCGCCTGACGCCCCTGGAGGTGCCGGGTCACCCGCAGGACGTTCTCCATCACTGGCCCGGGGGCGGCGAAGACAACGGTGTTCAGGCGCTGGAGGAGGTAGCGGCGGGGGCCGCGCGGGGTGCGGCAGGTCACCACGTGGCTCTCGTGGATGAGGCCCACCCGCAGGGGCTCCGAGCGCGTCGGCTCCCCCTCCACTGCGAACCGGGCGAGCGCGCGCAGCGGGTCCGGCCCGGGGTGCTCGCGGGCCTCGTGGTTCGTCGGGACGGAGGGATCGGGCATGCGCGGGGGCTCGTCGGGGACGGGTCGGGCCCAGTCTAGAGAGCGCCGTCGCGGGCCGCCAGCCGGCGCCGGGCTTTCGCCCGGCGGGCGACTCGTGCAGAGTCTCGGCGGGCCCCGGGTGCCGGGCCCCGAGCGCCGGGCCCCTGTCCGCTGACCCCGACCCACGAACCTTGAGCCCCATGCCCCTGGACCCCACCGCGAGCGCCCCGACCCTCCCGGACCTGCCCGTGCGCGAGGTCCTGTCCGAGCTCGCCCGGGCGCTGGCGCTCGGGCGCGGCGCGGTGCTGACGGCGCCGCCGGGCTCGGGCAAGACCACGCTCGTGCCCCTCGCCCTGCTCGGCGAGCCCTGGCTCGCGGGCCGGACGATCCTCGTCTCCGAGCCCCGGCGCCTGGCCGCGCGGGCGGCGGCGGGCCGTATGGCGGAGATCCTGGGCGAGCCGGTCGGCGAGACGGTCGGCTACCGGGTGCGCTTCGACCAGAGGGTCTCGGCGCGGACCCGCGTGGAGGTGCTCACGGAGGGCGTCCTGCTCCGGCGCCTGCAGGGCGACCCCGCCCTCGAGGGCGTGGGCCTGGTGATGCTGGACGAGGCCCACGAGCGGAGCCTCCTCCTGGACCTCGCCCTGACCCTCGCCCTCGACGTCCGGGCGGGTCTGCGCGAGGACCTGCGGCTGCTGGTGGCATCGGCGACCCTGGACGCGGGGGCCGTGGCGGGGGTCCTCGGCGGCGCGCCCGTCCTCGCCGGCGGGGGAAGGGCGTTCCCGGTCGAGGTCTCCCATCTGCCGCGCGAGCTGTCCCGCGGGGTCCCGGACCTCGTGGCCGATGCGGTCCGCCGGGTCCTGGCGGCACACCCGGGGGACGTCCTGGCGTTCCTGCCCGGAGGCGGCGAGATCCGGGCCACCGCGGAGCGCCTGGGGGACCTGCGTGAGGTGGCCGTCCTTCCCCTCTACGGGGACCTGCCGGCCGAGGCCCAGGACCGGGTGCTGCGTCCCGTCGCCCACCGCCGGCGGGTGGTGCTGGCGACCCCCATCGCCGAGACGAGCCTCACCATCGAAGGGGTGCGCGTGGTGGTGGACTCGGGTCTCGCCCGGCGGCCCCGTTTCGACCCGGCGACCGGCCTGACCCGGCTCGAGACCGTGCGCGTCTCCCGGGCCTCGGCGGACCAGCGGGCCGGCCGCGCGGGCCGACTCGGTCCCGGGATCGCCTACCGCCTGTGGACCGAGTCCGTGCATCGGGGGCTGCTGGCGTTCAACCCGCCGGAGATCCTGGAGGCGGACCTGGCGCCCCTGGCGCTCGAGCTCGCCCAGTGGGGCGTCGCCGACCCCGGGGCCCTGCGCTGGCTCGACCCGCCGCCGGCCGGGGCCTTCGCCCAGGCCCGGGAGCTCCTGGCGGGCCTGGGGGCGCTGGACGCGGCCGGGCGCATCACGGCCGCGGGGCGCCGCATGGCCGGCCTGCCCCTGCAGCCGCGGCTCGCCCGGATGCTGGTCGATGCGGAGCGCGAGGGGCTGGGGCCGCTCGCCGCGGACATCGCCGCACTCCTCTCCGAGCGTGACGTGCTGCGCGCCTCGGGCCCGGGGCGGACGAGCGACCTCGGGGACCGGCTGGAGGCCCTCCACCGCTGGCGGTCGAACGGTGAGGCCGGCGCGCGCGCCCTCGGCGCGGACCCGGCGGCCTGCGCCCGGGTCGACCGGGCTGCCCGCCAGGTGGTGCCGGACGTGGGTGGGGCCCGGTCCGTCGCGGCGGGGCGTCTCCTCGCGCTCGCCTACCCCGACCGGATCGCGAGGCGCCAGGGCACTGACGGGGCACGGTACCGGCTCGCGAGCGGGAGGGGTGCCCGGCTTCCGGAGGCCGACCCCCTGGGCCGGGAGGAGTATCTGGTGGCGGCCTCCCTGGAGGCCGGAACGGGGGACGGCCGCATCTTCCTCGCCGCGGCCCTCGCGCCGGAGACGCTCGCCGAGGTGACGGCCGGGCGGAGGGAGGTCCGGGATGTGGTGGAGTGGGACGACCGGGAGGGGGCGGTCATCGCCCGGGCGGAGGAGCGTTTGGGTGCGCTCCTGCTCTCGACCCGCCCGCTCGCCCAGTCCGACCCGGACCGCGTGGCTGCGGCCCTGCTCGAGGGGGTGCGCCGCCGGGGGCTCGCGGTCCTGCCCTGGAGCGACGCTGCCCGGGAATTGCAGGCCAGGGTGCTCTCCCTGCGGGGCTGGAGGCCGGCCGAGTCCTGGCCGGACCTCTCCGAGGGGAGCCTCCTCGCGACGGTGGGCGAGTGGCTCGGTCCTCACCTGCGGGGCATGACCCGGCTGGAGCACCTGGGGCGGCTCGACCTGGTGGCCGCGCTGCGGGGGACCCTGCACGTTGCCATGGGCGGCCATTGGCAAAGGCGCCTGGACGAGGCCGCCCCGACCCACGTCACCGTGCCGAGCGGCGCCCGGCGCCGGTTGGCCTATGGGCCCGGTGAGCCGCCGGTGCTGGCGGTGAAGCTCCAGGAGATGTTCGGGCTGGGGGAGACGCCGCGGGTTTGCGGGGGCGAGGTGCCGGTCACGCTGCACCTGCTCTCACCCGCCGGGCGGCCCCTGCAGGTCACGCGGGATCTGCGGGGCTTCTGGGAGCGGACCTACCCCGAGGTGCGCCGGGAGTTGCGCGGAAGGTACCCGAGACACCCCTGGCCCGAGGACCCCTGGCGGGCGGCGCCGACCGCGAGGACGCGTCCCCGGTAGGGCAGAGGCCCCCTCGCAGGGGCCTCTGCCGGGATCAGCAACGGAACAGGCGCGAACGGAACAGGCGCGGCCTCAGGGCACGACGACCGTCAGCCCCGGCAGGACCTGGTCGGGGTTGCCGAGAACGCCCTTGTTGGCCTCGAAGATCGTGGGCCAGCGGTTGCCGTCGCCGTAGAAGCGCGCGGCCACGATGGCCAGCGTATCTTCCTTGCGCAGGGTGTAGATGCCCCGGGCGCCGGTGATGCGCGCGACGTCGTACTGCGCGGCGCGCAGGCTCTGACTTGCGGCCTTGGCGGCGGTGCGCGTCGCGGCGGAGGGTTTCTCCCTGGCCTCGCGGGCCGCGGCCACATAAGCCTTCGCGGCCTCCGCGCTGATGCCCTGGGCCTTGTCGAGGGCGAGCGTCCCGCCGCCCTCCACCGGCACGCGGGCGCGCAGCTCGCCGAGCGAGGCCTCCAGGGTCGAGAGGCGGCTCCGGGACTGGGTGAGCGAGCTCTCCGCCGCGGCCGCGGAGGCCTTCGCGCCCGCCAGCGCCTTCTCGGCCGCCTCGCGGGCGGCCTGGGCCGCGTCGCGCTCCGTGCCCAGGGTCGCGGCACGCTCACGCTGGGCCTTCGCCTCGGTGTCGGCGGCGCTCAGCTTCTCGGCCGCCTCCTTTCGCATGGCCTCGAGCTTCTCGGTCATCTCCTTCGCCGTGGCCTCCGCCCGCGCGCTGAGGTCCTTGGCCTGCTGCTCGGCGGCGGCGTACTTTGCGGCCGACTCCTTCTCGGCGGCGGCCAACCTGTCCGCCCACGCCTTCTGAGCCTCGGCGATCTTGGCCTCCGCGGCCTTCCGGGCCTCGGCCGCCTGCGCCTCTGCGGCCTTCTGGGCCTCGACCGCCCTCTGGGCCTCGGCTGCCCGCGCCTCCGCGGCCTTCCGGGCCTCGGCCGCCTGCGCCTCTGCGGCCTTCTGGGCCT
>CALMKJ010000038.1 GCA_937867305.1 uncultured Ectothiorhodospiraceae bacterium
AGCGCCGAACGTCACCAGTCACCGATGAACTGCCGCGGTCCGGCCCCGGGTCGTCCACACCGCAGTCGGAGTCGGAGGCCACCATGCCGGAGCCGAAGCGCTACTCCTTGAAGGACGCCCTCGAGTTGATCGCACGCTACGGCAGCCTGCGGGCGGCCGAGGCTGCGATGTCGGAGAACGCGGATGACACGCGTCGCTGACTTCGGGCGAGAAAACGCACGGGGACATGTCGAGCTCGGCCGGAAATGTAAGAGAGTCATGGGAGAGCCCGGGCCCAATCGGGGGGGCGCTCGTCTACCTCATCGGGCGGCGGAACTCGGCCGCGAAAGCGGCGGTGGAGCGGGAGCAGGGCTCGTTCGGTGTATGAGAACCCGCTTCGCCACCCTCGGCGCGGTGCTTCCTCTACGCCGACGACTCGAGATTCGCGCGCCGCAGCGCGTGGTACCAGCTCTTGATGGCCGGAATCTTGAGAAGATCGGGGTGTGCCTCGACGTATTCGAGGAACCAGCCAGAGAGGCCATCCCAATCCCGAAGGTCCCCCGCCGGCCGGAGTGTCCAGCCGAGTTCCCCGAGAAGCCAGTTCGACTTGGCGGAGTTCCGAAGCTGGGAGGTGGTGACCCAGTTCGTCGTATCGTCCGGGCCACCGCGCGCGACCGGAACGACGTGGTCGACTGTCGGGTAAAGCCGCCAGTACGCCAGGTGCGTCTCGCCCATCTTCCAGTTCGTGTGGAAGGGAAACTGCTCGGGCCAGAGCACCGAGAGGAGCCTCAGCGTGCCGGGGAAGATGAGCCGCTCGCCGGAGTAGCGGCACAGGAACCCGTCGCGGCGGAAGACGCCGAGGGCCTGCCTCTGTGTGCACTTCCGGGTCACCGGGGCGACGGGCTGAAAGGGCATTTCTCGGCCGAGCAGGGCCCCGGCAGAATCCGCGCTGCCCTGGCTGAGTAGCCGGCACACAGAGGCGAGCGTCTCGGAGTCGCTCATCGTCGGCTGTCTCTCCCCCACCCACTTCCCCGTCGCTCCCGTCACCGGGTTCTACCATACCCCAGCCTGACCCGGCTGGACCTCCCCCTCAAAACCCTCACAGGGCGCCCGCGGCCGAAGGCGCGCCACCGGCTCACCTGGTGCGCCACTGGCTCCGTAACACTGTAATTTCGGCCCTTCCAGGTGGTTGGATGGTCGGGCGGTAGCGTGTCCTCCGGAACGCTTGGCGCTCGTCGCGTGCACCCCTGCCAGGTCGCGCGGCCGTAGGCCGGCGCAGGAAGGGCTACGGACGAGGGGCCTGGTCATGGTTGCCATCGGCCATAAGCTCTCTCAAAGCCTTGCTGTTCCAATGACCCGCGGCAAGCGCAGCTCCCGCTGGGCCGCTACCATACACAGGGGAGTTGCGCCCGGGAGAGAAGTGCGGCGCAAGCAGGAGCGAGGAGCCCATTGACCGACGCATCGCTTAACCTCGACCACCTCTTCCGCCTGCGCCTGGTTGTGGCGAGGGTCGGGGAGATGGATCTGGCCCGCTGGTGGAACACGCGCGGCATGCTGGGGCGCTACGGCGCCATGGCCCTGAAGCGCGGATTCCCAGCAACCCACTATTTCGCTCAGACCCGGGTTGTCTTTGCCGTGGCGCGGGCGCGCTGCAACGAGGTTTTCGCCCCGCCGGGGTGCATGACCCTCTGGAACCTGCCCGCTGAGCTCGAGGATCAGTTCGAGGAGCACTGGCATAGCTGGCTCGACCAGAGGGACGCCTGGGAGCCCTTCTTCCAGCGCCTTGCGGAGATCCAGGGGCCAGATCTGCTTCAGGCATTCGCCAAGTTCGACCTACTCTCGCCGGCCCACGTGGAGGCCGTCGGCAGTCTGCGCCGGTCCGCGGAGGGACGGGCAGTCCCCCTGCCAGGGGCCTATCGGCCGGACGACGAGGTCGTGACTCTGCTGGCGGCCGGCTTCGCCCGCGGCTCGCCCGGTAGCCCCGCCATCCCTTACGCGCGGCTGGAGGCCTGACCGTGAGCGACTCGCGGGCCCGGGTGGTCTCTTCCTTCACGATCGTGAAGGGTGCCCTCGTCGACGAGACGTATGCAGTGTTCCGGGACTGGGACTTTGCCCTGTCCCGGCGCGAGAACCTGGATCGCGTCAAGGCTACGAATCTGGTGGGTGCCGCCAGCGCAAACTGGGCGCTGAACGTTGCCAAGGTGCTGAACCGCCGCTTCGACCCGGGCGGACGGGACCGCACGCTCGTGGACCTGGCGAAGGCGGGCCTGGCGCTCGACGCGTGGCGCCCCCTCTTGCTGTGGCACATGACTCGGGACGAGTTCCTGGTCCGGGACTTCCTCCTGCACTGGCTCTACCCGCGGTATCGCGAAGGGGTCTTCCGGCTGCACTCCGCAGACGTGGTCCCGTATCTCCGGGGCCTTTCGACCCGCAACGGCATCACTTGGTCCGGAGCCTGGACGGAGGCCACTACCGAGCGGGTCGCCACGGGCCTGCTGCGGCTGGCCGCCGACTTTGGTCTTGTCGCCGGGAGGCAGGCGAAGGAGTTCGTCTCCTACCACCTGCCCGAGGAGAGCTTCCTGTACCTCCTGCACGCGATGGCCCATGGGAAGCCGAGCGCCCGCCGGATAATCGACGCGGAGGACTGGCGGATGTATCTGTTGGATGGGGCGGACGTGGAGCGGGAGCTCCTGCGCCTGCACCAGTTCCGTCGGCTCCACTACG
>CALMKJ010000039.1 GCA_937867305.1 uncultured Ectothiorhodospiraceae bacterium
GGGAGACCCCGGGGCTCGGGGACCTGGTGGAGGAGCGGCGCTCCAGTTGGGTCACGCGCTTCACCGGGCGGTCGCTCGCCGACCCGGCGCCCGATCGCTGGAAGGTGAAGAAGGACGGTGGCGCCTTCGACCAGTTCACCGGGGCGACCATCACGCCCAGGGCGGTGGTGAAGGCCGTGAAGAACGCCCTCGAGTACTTCGGCTCGCACCGCGACGAGTTGTTCGCGCCGGCCTCGGGCGGCAGCCCCGCCGCACGGTGAGGAACGAGGGAGCCCGACGGAGGTGCTGAGGTGAGCTCCACGACGTACGCATCCATCGTCCGCGACGCGCTGTGGACCAACAACCCCGCCCTCGTGGCCGTGCTCGGTCTCTGCCCCACGCTGGCGGTGACGTCCTCGGCGGTGAACGGTCTGGGGCTCGGGGTGGCCACGCTCGTGGTGCTGGCCACGACGAACGTGGTGATCTCCCTGATCGCCCCGCTCGTTCGGCCCGAGGTCCGTATTCCCGTCTACGTCCTGGTCATCGCCGCGGTCGTCACCGTCATCGACCTGCTGATGAAGGCCTACTTCCCGGCGCTTGCCGCGGTGCTGGGCATCTTCATCCCGCTCATCGTGGTGAACTGCAACGTGCTCGGGCGCGCGGAGTCGTTCGCCTCGCGCAATCCCCCGCTGCCCTCGCTGGTGGACGGGGTGGCCGTGGGCGCGGGCTTCACCGCGGTGCTCTTCGTGCTCGGGGCGATGCGGGAGCTCTCCGGGCAGGGGACCCTGATGGCCCAGGCGGGTGCCATGCTGGGCGGGTGGGCCGACTGGATGACCGTGACCGTGTTCCCCGACTACCCCGGGTTCCTCGCGGCCATCCTGCCGCCGGGGGCCTTCATCGGGCTCGGTCTCCTGATCGCGGCGAAGAACGCCATCGACCGCCGGCGGGCAGCGCGCGTGGCGGCTGCCGCCCCCGCGGCGGGCCACCCCGTGACGGCCTGAGGACGCCGGCCGGGCGCCCCCTAGTCCCGGAGATACGCGGTGTGCTGAACCCTCGCCAGGTGGCCGAGGTCTTCGCCCGCTTCGAGGCGGCGAGCCCGGAGCCGAAGGGTGAGCTCGACCACACGACGCCCTTCGAACTGCTGGTGGCGGTGGTGCTCTCCGCCCAGGCGACCGACAAGGGCGTGAACCAGGCGACCGCGCGGCTGTTCCGGGTCGCGAACACCCCTGCCGCGATCCGCGCCCTCGGGCTCGACGGCCTGAAGGAATACGTCAAGACCATCGGCCTCTACAACACCAAGGCCGCCAACATCTTCGAGGCCTGCCGGCTGCTGCTGGAGCGCCACGGCGGCGAGGTGCCGCGGGACCGCGCGGCCCTCGAGGCGCTGCCGGGGGTGGGCCGCAAGACCGCCAACGTTGTCCTGAATACTGCGTTCGGCGAGCCCGTCATCGCGGTCGACACCCACATCTTCCGGGTCGCCAACCGCACCGGCCTCGCGCCGGGCAAGACGCCGCTCGCGGTCGAGCAGGGGCTGCTGGCCGTGGTGCCGACCCGTTACCTGCGCCGCGCGCACCACTGGCTCATCCTGCACGGGCGCTACGTGTGCACCGCCCGCAACCCGAGGTGCGCGGGCTGCCTGATCGCAGACCTCTGCCAGCACCGCAAGGCGTCGGGGGAGCCGGGGACGGCGTGAGCGGGCCTTCGGGGCCCCCGCAGGGGCCTCGGAACCCTAGTCGATGAAGGAAAACTCCATCTTGACGCCGGCGAGCTCGATGACGTCGTTCTCGAGCAGTGGGTGGGCCTGGGCGCCGATGGCCTGTCCGTTCACGAGCGGCCCCGGTCCCTCGACCTGTGTGATGAAGTAGCCGTGCACGCGGCGCGTGATCACGGCGACCTGGACCCCGGGCTTGCCGAGCGTCGTGAGCGCCTTCCTCAGCTCCAACTCCTTGCCGACTGCCGGCCCGTTCAGGACCTGGACGCGGGCAAGTGGCAGCTGCACGTCGCTCTGGGGCGCGGGAGGCGGAGCCGCCGGAGCGGGGGCCTCGGCGGGCACCGCTGCGACCGTTCGCTGGGCCGCTGCGGGCTGGGGGTGGATGGTGGACGTCGGCCTCTCGGCCAGGGCTGCTGCCGCCCCGCCATGGCGCGCCGCCACCGCGGGCTGGGTCACCATTCCCGGCCGGATGATCATGGTCTTGTCGAAGTCCGAGTCGTGCGTCGAGGCCTGCTCGTTGATGTAACGCAGCTCGTGCTTGCCGATGGCGATGGTGTCCCCGTGCTGCAGGGCGTGCTTCTTCACCAGCCTCCCGTTGACGTACGTTCCGTTGGTGCTGCCCAGGTCTTCGAGGAACGAGTCGTTCAGGATGGTGATGACGAGCGCGTGCTGGCCGCTCACGGCGAGGTTGTCGATGTGGATGTCGTTCTCGGGGCGCCGGCCGATCGTCGTGCGCTCCCTGTTCAACGGGTACTCGCGCAGTACCGCACCGTTCAGACTCAGAACCAGCTTTGCGGTCATGGTCGGTCCGTCCTTACGCCTCAGGTGAACCAGTGGAGTACCTTCATACGCCATGGGCTACGGTGGTGGGCCGGGAATGGCCGCAGTGCCCGTATGAGGATGACCGACACGTTGTCGGTCCCGCCCCTGGCGTTGGCCAGCTCGACCAGACGTTGCGCGGCCTCGGAGAGGTTAGCACCGTACTGGGTCAGGGTTAAGTGGATGTCGCCGTCTTCCACGAGGTCCGACAGCCCGTCGGAGCAGGCGAGGTAGATGTCCCCCGGAAGGACCGGCTCTTCCTGCAGGTCTGCGGTCACGGTGGGGTCGACCCCGACCGCCCGGGTCACGAGATTCTTCTGTACGTGGCGGCGCGCCTGCTCGGGCGTGTAGAACCCCCGGTCGACCAACTCCTGTATCAGGGAGTGGTCCACGGTGAGCTGCTCGATCTCCCCTCCGCGCACCCGGTACAGCCGCGAGTCTCCCACGTGGCCGACGCTCAGGCGGTTGTCGTAGAAGAGCAGGGAGACCAGCGTCGTGCCCATGCCCTGGCAGTGGGGCTGCTCGTGTGCGGTCCGATAGATGGAGTCGTTGGCCCGGCTGATGGCGTCGCGGATGAGGAGCGAGGCGCGCGTATAGCCGGTTTGCTCGTCGACCGCGGCGACCTCCTGCCATCTCAGCTTGCGACGGACTTCCTCCACCAGGACGTTCGCGGCCAGGGCGCTGGCGACCTCGCCTCCCTTGTAGCCGCCCATCCCATCCGCCAGGACGGCCAGGCCGAGACCCGCGTCGGTCACGATCGTGTCCTCGTTGTGGTCGCGCCTGCGGCCCACGTCGGTGACCCCGGCCATCTCCAGCTTTCCTCGCAGGGACATCAATCGCGTCCTGGTCGGTCCCCGTCTCCCCGGCGGTCCCGGGCGCCCTGGGCCGGCAGCGCCGGCACGCCCTTGCCATCATCTCCACCAACGTGGTAAGTGTATTCGATAATTAACTGAAAACCAGGAGGAACGGGTTTCCTCGGCCGGGCTGCAGCCTGGGGGCGCCAGAGACCCCGCGCGCTGCGACTCCCGGCACGTACGGCTAACCTAACGGCAGCATGCGTCTTTCCTTTACCAAGATGCACGGCCTCGGCAACGACTTCGTCGTGTTCGACGCGACACGTCGTGCGCTGGATCTCACTCCGGAGCAGATCCGGTGGCTCGCCGATCGCCGCTTCGGGGTCGGCTGCGACCAGGTCCTGCTCGTGACGCCCCCCTCGGGGGACGACGCGGACTTCGGCTACCGGATCTTCAACGCGGACGGGGGCGAGGTGGAGCAGTGCGGGAACGGTGCCCGGTGCTTCGCCCGTTACGTGCGGGAGAAGGGCCTCACCTCCAAGAGCGAGATTCGGGTGGAGACCCGGGCCGGGATCATCGTCCCGAGGGTCGAGGCCGACGGTGAGGTGACGGTGAACATGGGGCCGCCGAGGTTCGAGCCGGGGGCCCTTCCGTTTCTCGCCGGGGAGACGGCGGACGAGTACCTCCTCGACGTGGACGGGCAGGAGCTGCGGGTGGGGGCCGTTTCCATGGGCAACCCCCATGCGGTGCTGCGGGTGGCGGACGTAGACGAGGCCCCGGTGCGCACCCTGGGGCCCCGCATCGAAACGCATCCGCGCTTCCCCCGCCGGGTGAACGCGGGGTTCCTGCAGATCGTCGACCCACGCCACGTCCGCCTGCGGGTCTGGGAGCGGGGCGCCGGCGAGACGCTCGCCTGCGGCACCGGGGCGTGCGCCGCGGTCGCGGCGGGGCGGCGCTGGTCGCTGCTCGAGGAGAGCGTGGACGTGGACCTGCCCGGGGGGCGGCTGCGGATCCGTTGGGACGGGAAGGGGGGGCCGGTGTGGATGACGGGTCCGGCGGTGACGGTCTTCGAGGGAGAGATAGAGCTATGAGCGCGGCGAGCGCGGACGGTGCCGGGGTGTCGGGGCTCGAGCAGATCGTGGCCGACTACCTGCGGCAGCACCCGGATTTCTTCATGCGCCACGGGGACCTGGTGGGGGAGATGGAGGTACTCCACCCCTGCGGCCGGGCGGTCTCCCTGATCGAGTACCAGGTGACGGTCCTGCGCGACCAGAGCCACCAGCTCCGGCGCCGGCTCCAGGACCTGCTGGTCACCGCCCGCGAGAACGAACAGCTGAGCGAGCGCGTGCACGAGCTGACCCTGGAGCTCGTCGCCTGCCGCACGCTGCCGGAGGCCCTGCAGACCCTGTACCGCGCCCTGCGCTCGAGCTTCGGTGCCGACCACGCCGCGGTGCGCCTCTTCGCCGCGCCCGTGGAGGGCGCCGACGCGGGGCTGCCCGAGGTCCTGGGGCCCGACGAGCGCAGCCGCCGACTGCTTGCCCCCATCCTCGGAATGGGAACCCCTCTTTGCGGGCGCGTGCCGGCCGAGCAGGCGCGGGCGCTGTTCGGCGAGGCGGGGGACCGGGTGCGCTCTGCGGCCCTGCTACCGCTCGGGGGTGCGGGCCGAACCGGCGTGCTGGCAATCGGCAGCTCGGACGAGGCCCGCTACCAGCCCGGCATGGCCACGACCTTCCTGCGCCAGCTCGCGGACGTGGCCCGCGAGGTGATGCAGCGCTTTCTCCTCCTGCCGGCGGACCAGGCCCCCGCCGGGGAGGCCGGGCAAGCGGAGGAGGGGACGGGCCCGGAGGCCTCGGCCGTCCCCCTGCCGTGAGCGTGCCGGTCGCCCGGGAAAGGGTGGATCGGACCGCGCCGTTGCCGGGGCCCGAGGGTGACCCCTGGGCGGCGCGCTTCGAAAGCCACCTCCTGCAAGAGCGGGGTCTCTCGGCCCGCACCGCGGGGTCCTACCGGCGCGACCTCGCGGACCTGGCGCGGTACCGGGCGGACCGGGGCCTCCCAGGCTGGGACGCCCTGGACGACGAGCACGTGCGCGGGTTCGCCGCCTGGCGGCACCGGAACGGGGCGAGCGGCCCGAGCATCCAGCGGGCCCTGTCGGCGGTCCGGGCCTTCTATCGGTTCCTGATCCGCGAGGGCGCCGCACGGCGCAACCCCGCGGTGGGGGTGGCTGCCCCGAAGTCCCCGCGCCGCCTGCCCCAGACGCTCGACCCCGACCAGGTGGCAGGCCTCGTCGAGGCGCCCACCGGCAGCGACCCGCTGGCCGTTCGGGACCGGGCGATCCTCGAGCTGTTCTATTCCTCGGGGCTGCGTCTCGCCGAGCTGGTGGGGCTCGACCTGCAGCGGCTGGACCTCCGGGAGGGGACGGTCGACGTGGTGGGCAAGGGACGCAAGCAGCGGATCGTGCCCGTGGGGCGCCTCGCCCGCGAGGCGCTGGCGCGGTGGCTCGAAGCGCGCAGGGCCCTGGTCCCCGCCGCCGAGACGGCGGTGTTCGTGGGGCGCGGGGGCCAGCGCCTCGGGGCGCGCGGTGTCGAGTGCGTGGTGAAGCGGTGGGCCCGCCAGCTGGGGCTCGGCGCGGTGGTCCACCCGCACACCCTGCGTCACTCGTTCGCGAGCCATCTCCTCGAGTCGAGCGGGGACCTGAGGGCGGTGCAGGAGCTGCTCGGCCACGCGGACATCTCCACGACCCAGGTCTACACCCACCTGGACTTCCAGCACCTGGCCCGGGTCTACGACCAGGCCCACCCCCGGGCGAAGCGCCGGCGCGGGGTGGGGTAGAATGGCGGTGTGGCGCAGGACGGTTCCATGACGAGCTTCCACGGTACGACGGTCCTCTCGGTCCGCCGGGGGGGCACGGTCGTCGTGGGCGGTGACGGCC
>CALMKJ010000040.1 GCA_937867305.1 uncultured Ectothiorhodospiraceae bacterium
AGGTCGACACGGAGGCCGAGCAGTCCCTCGCCATGGAGTTCGGCATTCGCAGCATTCCCACCCTGGCGCTCTTCCGGGACGGCCGGGAGGTCGCCCGGCAGGCGGGGGCACTCGGTGCGGCGGACATCGTGCGCTGGCTGCGGGCAAACGGGGGATGAGAAGGGCCGCCCTCGCCCTCGGGCTCGCGTTCTGGCTCTCGAGCCCCCTCGCGGCGGGGATCCCCGCGACGCCCCTGATGACGCTCTACCGGTTCAACGCGCCGGTCGACGTGCCCTTCTACGACGTGGACGGCTTCCGCAAGGGGGAGCCCTCTTCTCCGGCCGGCACGCTGGCCCAGGGGACCTCCGTGGTCCCCTGCCTCGTGGTCCGCGACGGGCGTCCCCTGACCGACCGCCGGGGGGTCCCCTACGTGGGTTTTCGCGTGGTCGTCGACTCCCGCACCGCCACGCCCGAGGCCACGGAGACGTTCCGCCGGGTCGCGGCCGAGCGGCGCGCCATGACCGTGCCCCACCATCACTGCGACGCCGGGGTACGCCACGTGCTCGACGTGCGCAATCTCTATCCCATGGGCAAGGCGCCCCTCTTCGACACCCCGCCACCCGGCTGGAAGGGCGGGGGCCGGGACGGCTCGGCGCCCCAGGCCGGGGCGGGGGCCTGCCAGGGCCGGGGCTGCGAGCGGTGGGAGGGGGAGCGCCGAGAGCTCGACCAGATCATCCGCGCGTTCCACGATTCGCCCCGCTGCGAGGAGGCGAACCGCGCCCTGCTGGGCCGGGGCGAGGCGCTGGGCCGGGCGTGGGGCCGGTTCGCGGCCGACCAGGGGCAGCGCTGGCCGCGGGCGACGCTCGAGCGTGCGGAGCAGCTCGACCACGTCATGCGGACCGCGCTCTTCGAGGGCCACCTGGACCGCGGCTGCAGCGCGTACGGCGCCTGCGAGCGAAACGTCATCGCGCTCTCCATCCGCAACCGCGCGGTGGAGTCCTGCTACGCGCGCCAGGGCTGCCGCTTCCCCGGTGACTTCCAGGGTGTCGCGACCGCCCCTTCCCAGTACAACATCTGGGACGAGCTCCTGGCCCAGGTCTCCGGCCTCACTTCCTGCTATCTGCGCCCGGACCCCGCTCCCCGGGCCGAGGGAGCACAGGCCAGGGAGGAGAACGGCCCGCCCCTGCGGGATCGCCTCCGGCGCATGCACGAGCAGAGCTTCGGGGACGTGGTCCGCATCCTCCTCGGCGGGGACGACGACCTGCAGGAGGTCTTCCCGGGCGTCGCGCTCGGCGACCTGAAGGGGCTACGCCACTACTACCACGCGCCGGCCATGGGCAAGTGCTTCCCCGGCCACCCCCGGGTCGAGTACGTGACCGGCGCCGTGGCGGCCAGGGGAGATGCCTTCGCACTCATCGCCAATACCCGGGTCCACGTGGACGAGCGCGTCGAGGGTGGGTATCGCTTCCGCGAGGCGGTGGTGCGCGAAGAGGGCGGGCGCGACGTGGTGGAGGTCCTGGACCGCTACCCCGGCTTCGTCCTGGACGAGCAGCGGGTGACGCTCGCCGCCGCATCCCGCTGCGCACCCTACGGTATCCCCGACGGGTGCCCGCTGGAGGAGGTGGGGCGCTACCGCAAGACACCACCCTGGTTAACCTCCGGCCGCCCCGTCGCGGTCACCTGCCGGATCCGGGACACGGGCGAGCAGTGCAGGGATCGGGGCACGGTGCGCAACGCGAAGGTGGGCGGCACCTGCGACCTGGAGATGAGGCCGGTCACCGGCGTTCACTAGGGCTGCAGCGCGGCCCCCCCGTCAGCCCCCCCGCAGGGCCTCCACCAGCGGCATGCGGGCGGCGCGCAGCGCCGGCAGGAGGCCGCCGAGGAGTCCCATGACCAGCGCGAAGGCCAGGGCCTGACCGGCCACCCCGGGGGTGAAGACGAAGCGGAACGCCAGCTCGGAGAAGGTCTGGAAGTTGGTGGTGGACACCCGCAC
>CALMKJ010000041.1 GCA_937867305.1 uncultured Ectothiorhodospiraceae bacterium
CAGCGCACCGGCGCCGATGAACGCCCAGAAGAGCGGCTCGATCCAGGTGTGCTCCATCTGACTGCCCGGACCGAGCACCACCACGGACCCGACGCCGAGCAGGGTTGCCGCCACCAGTCCTGTGAGAAGGTATGTCATGGTCTTCATCTCCCCATTGCCAGTTTTCAATGACGCCATTAGGCCAGAGAGATGTTCCGCAAAGATTTCCCAGCTGTGACAACTTGTTGCAGCCACGGCGTTGCCGCTGCAACAGCCCCCGCGCCGAGGGACCAAGCGACTTCGAAGCCCGACTGGCGGGTGGATTCAGGCGCGGCAACTGGCGTCCTCAACTCGCCCGCCGTCTCGATCTTCTTCTCGACCGCCAGCCTGGTCATGTCGAGCTTGTAGACGTTGCCGTCCTTGTCGTTCGACACGTGGCCGAACTTGCCCTCCCCGGTGAAGGCGATGTGGCCCATCCGTCCGGCGCCAATCTTCAGGTCCTTGACGGTCTTGCGGTTGGCGATGTCGATCACGGTGATGACGTTGTTGCCGTAGTTCGTGACCACCGCGTGATTTCCGTCCGGGGTGTTGTAGGTGTGGCCGACGCCGTTGCCGTGGTCAGCCGGTGCACGAGCTGCTGGGTGACGGCATCGAAGAACGCCACCTCGCGCCCCCGGGTATCCTTGCCCGGCCCCCGGTTCAGGGCCAGGAACAGCGTGCCGTCCTGGGTGAAGTTGCCGTGGTGGGCCTCGACCACCTCCTCGCCGATCAGCGGCATGTCCGTCGTCGCCACCACCGGCATGTCCGGCTTGGTGAGGAATGAGTGGCCGCGTCAATCCGGCCAGCCCGTAGCCGGACACGACCCAGGGTTTCGCCCGGCGCGTGTGGCCCACGATCACGCCGGAGAAGAGCTTCAGCGGGCTCGTGGTCGCCTCGGCGACGCCCTCGATGCCCCGAGCGCCCGCGGTCCGGCCATCAGCACCGACGACAGGTACAGAGGCAGGAGCGGATAGAGAAGCTCACTCCCACTGTCGTCCACCAGGCTGATCAGACCGATCAGCCAGACCGTGCTCGGCAGGCTGGGCAGTCCCGGGCGCCTGTCGGTCGGACTCCGGATCACGGGGCAGTGCGCTCTGCCCCCGCGGGCGTCCTGGCAAGCCAGGACGAACGCCAGCACATCGGCGGCATAGCGGACCGGCAGGTCCAGCAGCGCGCAGCACATGACCCCAGCGTAGATGACCTCCAGGTTGCCGCGCCGGGAGTCGGGGGTGAGGGCGAAGCCGATCGACGGCACCTGCAGGGCGTCGACGAAGCGCCGCGTTGGAGGCCCATCCGGCGGCTCGCCTAGCAGGGCCAGGATACGCAGGCCGAGATAGGTGTCCCAGAGATTCGGCGTCGTCCCGCAGCCCCCCTCACGCCACAGGCCGCGGACGTGGCGTGCGATCTCCCGGAGCTCGGCCACATCGCCGAAGCGGCGGACGAGGCGCACGAGCCGCAGGGCGCTCTCCAGCCACCCGCTTGCTGAGATCGCGTCACTGCGTGGCGGAGCGGGCAGGGTTCTGGAGCGAATGCGCAGGATCGGCGCGGCGCGCACGCGCGAGCGCAGCCGGAGCAGCGCCAGCGTGCTCGCCTGGAAATAGACTGCCGCCAGGCCGGAGGCGTTGACTCCCGCGACGAACTCGGCCAGGGCATCGGCGCGCGGAACGGCGGTGGCCAGCCCCGTAAGGGCAGCCACCGCGTGGTAGGTGTCGTGCAGGCTCGGCTCTTCGAGGTATTCGGAACGGTAGAAGCAGAAGCCGCCATTCTTGCATTGCCGACCACGCAGGTACGCCATGGCCCTGGCGACGGCGACACGCGCTCTCGACGGTATCTCGACCTCCAAGGCTCAGAGCCCGAAGCGCGCGGCCTCGCCGAGCTCGGCCTCGATCTCGAGCAGCCGGTTGTACTTGGCCATGCGCTCGCTGCGGCACACCGAGCCGGTCTTGATCTGCCCACCGCCCATGGCCACCGCGAAATCGGCCATGAATGGGTCCTCGGTCTCCCCGGAGCGGTGCGAGATGACGTAGCCCCAGCCGGCCTTACGGCAGAGCTCGATCGCCTCGATGGTCTCGGTGACGGTGCCGATCTGGTTGAGCTTGATCAGCACGGCATTACAGGTCTTCTCCTCGATGGCCCGGGCGATAAAGCGCGTGTTGGTGACCAGGATGTCGTCGCCAACGATCTGGACCCGGTCGCCGAGCGCCGAGGTGTGCTCGCGGAATCCCTCCCAGTCGTTTTCCGCCAGCCCGTCCTCGATCGACACGATGGGATAGCGGTCGAGCCACTCCCGGTAGAGCGCGGTCATCTCGGCGCTGGTCTTGTCGCCCTGGCCGCTGCGGGTGAGCCGATAGCGGCCATCCTCGTAGAACGAGCTCGCCGCGGCATCGATCGCGATCGCGACCTCGCGCCCGGGCTCGAAGCCTGCCTGGCGGATCGCCTTCACCAACAGCTCACACGCCTCCTCGTTGCTCTGGACCTGCGGCGCGAAGCCACCCTCGTCGCCGACGCTGGTGGCGTAACCCTTGCCCTTCAGGATGGCCTTGAGCGCGTTGAAGGTCTCGACCGCGTAGCGCATCGCCTCCGAGAAGCTCGGCGCGCCCCGCGGCACCAGCATGAATTCCTGAAGGTCCAGGCTGCTATCGGCGTGCTTGCCGCCGTTCAACACGTTCACCATCGGCACGGGCAGACGGACGGCGCCGGTGCCCCCGAGGTAGGCGTAGAGCGGCAGGCCGCAGGCGCTGGCCGCGGCCCGGGCCACGGCCTGGGACACACCGAGGATCGCGTTCGCCCCCAGGCGGGCCTTGGTGGGGGTGGCGTCGAGCTCGATCATCGCCCGGTCGATGCGGGCCTGCTGGCGCGGGTCCATGCCCGCGACCGCCGGTCCGAGCCGCTCGTTGACGTTCGCGATGGCCCGCAGGACACCCTTGCCGCCGTAGCGCCCCGCGTCCCCGTCGCGCAGCTCGACGGCCTCGTTCTCGCCGGTGGAGGCCCCGGAGGGCACTGACGAGTTCCCGCTGACCCCGTTGTCGAGCGCGACGGTGACCCTCAGCGTCGGGGTGCCCCGGGAATCGAGGACCTCGAGGGCTCGGACGGACTGGATACGCATGGCCTTTCTCCTCTGGGCTACCGCACCATCAGCACGGCGCAGTGGGCGTGATTGATCACGTGCTTGGTCACCGAGCCGACGAGCCAGCGCTGCAGCAGCGACTTGCCGCGGTGGCCCATCACCACCAGGTCGATGCGGTCCTTCTCGGCGCAGGCCAGGATCTTCTCCGCCGGGTGACCGATGGCAACCTCATACCGGATCACTAAGCCCGCGGTGTCGCTCTCCGCCCGCATGCGATCGAGCACCCCCTCGTAGTAGCCCTGGGAGTGCTCGAGGATCGCCTCGGTCTCCACGTCCTCGGCAAACTCCGGCGGCCAGACCACGGCCAGGACCGCGAGCGTGGAGGAATACTTCCGGGCCAGGTCGAGGGCTACATCGTAGGCCTTGCGGGCGGAGTCGGAGCCGTCCACGGCGACCAGGATCCGCTGAAACATCACTGTACCTCCTGCGCGGGTGCGCGTGGATCACCGTGCGGCCGGTCGCGCTCGGTCGGTGCGGCCGGCAGCAGATGGTGGGGTAGGAAGAAGGCGTTGGCGACGAGCGTCGGGACCACTGCGCTGCCGATGACCGCCAGGATCAGCAGCGAGTACTGGGCCTGGTCGATCAGTCCGTGGGACAGCCCGAAGAGCGCCGAGATGCTGCCGAAGGTGAGCCCGGTGGACATCAGCAGGGTGGTGTACATCGACTCCCGCCGCGGCGATCCGTAGCGGCGCGCAACCGGGTAGACGCCGAGCATCTTGGTCGCGATCTTCGAGCCGAGCAGCACCAGCAAGGCGCCGGGGGCCGCCACCAGCGCTCGGACCGACACGAGCGAGCCGGCGCGGATGAAGTAGAAGGGGGTCAGGAGGCCGAAGGTGAGTGTGCGCAGGCGGCGGATCAGCGCGTGGTCCTTACCAACCGTCCCGGCCAGCACCATCCCCGTCAGATAGGCGGGCAGCACCGCCTCGCTGTCGGCCCAGGTCGCGAGCCCGCCCAGCCCGAACAGGACCAGCAGCAGGAACTTGGCCTCGAGCTCCGAGGGCCGTCCGCCGTAACGGCGGAAGAACCGCGGCGTGAGCCAGGGCAGGACCGTAAACGCCACGACCGCGGTGCCCACGAACACCAGCGTGCGGTAGGTAAAGGGCGCGAACAGGAGACCCAACGCCACCACGGTGCCGAGGTCGGTGACGAAGCAGGCGGCCAGGACGGTCTTGCCGTAATCAGTCTGGTTCAGCCCGAACTCGAGCATCACCGCGTACACCACGGCGACCGAGGTGGTGGAGAGGGCGACACCGGCCAGCCAGCTCGCCTCTCGGCTCCAGTCCAGCAGGAAATAGGCCGCCGCCGCGCAGCCGAGGAAAGGCATGGCGAAGCTGATGAGCCCGACCGCGCTGGCCTCGCGCCAGCGGGCCCGAAAGACCACCGGGTCGAGCTCGGCGCCGGCGAGGAAGGTGAGCACGATGGCCCCCGTGCCCGATAGGAACTTGATCCAGGACTCGTCGGCTCCCAGCGCTGCGCTGCCGACGAGCGCGCCAATGGCGAGTTGGGCCACGATCCCGACCACGATCTCGGAGAGCGCGGTGGCGATGCGCAGCCGGACGGAAACGAGGGTGGCGGCGAGCGCTAGACCGAGCCAGAGCGCCGCGAGTAGCCAGACGTCCGTCACCGTCCCACCTCCTCTGCCGTAACCTGTGTAGGCCTCCGCGAGGATCGCGGCACGGTCGGGCTGGGCCAGTGCCGTACCGCCCCCGCTCGTGAGGGCTCGGTAGGCATCATCAGCCCGAGGGGCGGTTAAGGGAGGAATGCCATCTCCGTGATGCGGTAGAAGTATAGGCGCCGGTCTCCGGGCCTGGCCAGACGGCCACGCGCTCGACCCCGCACGCGGGCGCTGAGGGCCACCGTCGTGCGGCGCGCCGATGCCCGTCGCCTCCAAGAGGCCAGCTCAGCCCACGAGCGCGCCGAACAGGTACTGCGTGCCGAGCGCCAGGAGCACCAGGGCGAGTCCTCCCTCAAGGAGCCGCGCCGGCACATGTCGCTGCACCGGCAGATGGAAGTCGCTGACCAGCACGGGCGCAATGAGCGCGCCACCACCGATGCCGTACAGGTTGTAGACCAGGTTGGTCGCGCTGACCGAGGGCGCGACGTAATGCAGGACGCTCATCTGGAACGGCAACAGCAGGAACGCCCCGGAAACACCCACCATCGAGGTGAAGAATGACACCGCAAAGGCGGCGGTCGGCGGCAGCCAGAGCGCCACCTGAACGCCGGAGACGGGAAAGTGGCACGTCACGTCGGCAGGTGCTCCGGAGGGGCAGCAGGGCTCACGAAGTTGAATGTTTGGCTCGGGAGGAGAGGAAGGGTCTGCGCCTGCGGCCGAGGAGCCGCCAGTGGCGCAGCGGGGCCGGCGCGTGGGCCACCAGCGCCGAGAGAACGACGACCGCGTAGAAGAGCGCCGATGCGAGGATGTCCCGTCATGTCCCGGCGGTCCTCAGGGTCCTTGTCTCCGGCACCCAGAAGAGCGCCTCCACCGGAAGGCCCACTGCGGTCCCCGCGCCTCCCTCGAACAGGCCGAAGCGCTGGGCCACGCGGCCCGACACCCGCAGCTCCAGGACCAGCGGCGAGGCCTCGTGGTGGAAATGCACCAGGGCCTCTGCGCCCAAGTCGTTGACATCGAACCGACCCGTGAGCACCACCTCACCGTCGTGGGGCGGGTGCGTGGCATCGCGCAGGGCGATCGCCTCCGGCCGGATGCCGAGCATCACCCGGGAACCAGGCACGGCCCTGCTGTCCCCCGCAGGCAGGGACACTACGCCGCCCAGGAGCGGGCAGTCCACCCGCAGCTGCTGGCCTTCGCCATCTCGAACGACCCCCGGGAGCAGGTTCTTGATGCCGAGAAAGCGGGCCACGGCGAGCGTTGCCGGGCGCCGGAAGACCTCCTCGCGGGCTCCGCACTGCTCCAGCCGTCCATCGACGAGCACGCCGATCCGCTCGGCGAGAAAGAAGGCCTCCGTCAGATCGTGGGTCACCAGCAGCACGGTAAGCCCCTGGTCGCGCCCCAGGGACCGCAGCAGCCACCAGAGGTCCCGGCGCAGGCTCTCGTTGAGGGCCGCGAAGGGCTCATCCAGCAGCACCAGGCGCGGGCGGGTTGCCAGGGCCCGGACCAGGGCCACCCGCTGGCGCTCGCCGCCGGAGAGAGTCGCCGGCCGGCGTCCGAGCAGGGCCCCGATGCCCGTGATCTCGACCAGCCGGTCGAGCAACGGCCGGTAGGTCGGCGGGGCAAGCCGGCGCGCCCGCGCGCTGTAGGCGAGATTCTCGGCGACGCTCAGGTGCGGGAACAGTCCGAGCCCCTGCGGCACGTAGCCAAGGCCGCGCTGCTCGGTCGGGAGTCGGCCGATCTCCTGCCCCGCCAGCCGGATCTGGCCCCGGACTGGCGTCCGGATCCCGAGCACGGCAGCAAGCAAGGTGCTCTTGCCGGAGCCGGACGGCCCCAGCACCGCATGGCACTCGCCCTCGGCCACGGCGAGATCGATGTCGCGCAGCACGAAGTCGCCGGCGTGGACCTCCAGCCCCTCGATCTCAAGCATCGACGCGGCCCTGCAGGAGCCGGCGAGCGGTGTGCAGCGCCGTGAGACCGATGGTGACCAGCACCACGATCAACGCCACCGTGCCCTCGATGTCGGCGCTGGCCAGGCGCATGAAGATGGCGATGGGCAGGGTCTCGGTGCGCATCGCCATGGTGCCTGCGACCATCAGCGTGGCCCCGAACTCGCCCATCGCCTTGGCCCAGGCGAGGATGAATGCCGCCACCAGGCCCCGCTTGGCCAGGGGCAGGGTCACCGTGCGGAAGGCGTGCGCCGGGCTGGCGCCGAGGGTGCGGGCCACGGTCTCGAGCTCAGCGGGCACCTCGTCGAAGGCCGCCTTCAGCATGCGCACGGCGACGCCGAGAATGGTGACGAACTGGGCGAGCACGATCCCGGCGAAGGTGAAGACGAAGCGGGCGACGCTCTCCTGAACCCACTCCCCCAGCGGGTTGTTGAAGAAGATCAGCAGGATTGCCCCCAGGGCCGCGGGGGAGACGATGATCGGAAATTCCAGCACTGTCTCCGCCGCCTCCTTGCCCGGGAAGGAGTAGCGCGAGAGCGCGTAGGCCGCGGGGGTAGCCAGCAGCAGGGCCAGCAGCGTCGCCACGGTGGCGGCGAAGAGCGAGAGCCGGATGGAGAAGAGGACGCGCTCCGAGGTCAGCGCCCTCGCCAGGGCCTCCGGGTCGAGAAACCAGGCGAGCGAGGCGATGAGTCCACCATAGAGGGCCAGCACCACGAGGGCGGCGGCGACGGTCCCCCTGCGCAGGCTCATCGCGGCGCCTCGCGCCTACTTCTTCAGCCAGTCGGCCGGCACCACGTACTCGCCGCCCACCGGCTTCTTCTCGCCGACCCAGGCGAAGGCGTCCTCCGGCGTGGCGAAGTACCTGTACTTCGCGAACACCGCCTGGCCGTCGGGGCCGGTGAGGAAGTCGATGAAGCGCTGCGCCGACGCGCGGTCCCGGGTGAAGCGGGAGACAGCGATGGGCAGGTAGCCGACCCGCGGGATCTGCGCTTTCGGCAGGGGAATGCTCTCGATGCGGTCCGGGTCCCAGTGCTGGAACACCCCCCAGCCGATCACGGCATCGGCCATCTTCAGCGAGATGGCGGTGGCGGTCTTCTCGCAGGACTCGGTGTAGTTGGCGAGATTGTTCCGGAACGCCGCCTTCTCGTCGGGGCTGAGCTCGTGCTCCAGGATCTCCACCGCGTAGGCGCCGATGCACACCCCCTCGGGGTTGGCGATGGCGACCTTTAGGCCCGGGCGGGTCAGGTCCTTCAGCGTGCGGATGCCGTGGGGGTTGCCCTTGTAGACGTTGATGGCGGGGACCAGGTAGACGAGCACCTTCTCGGTTTCGGGGAAGACGTCGCCGTCCCGCTTGGCCTTCTCCATGTAGTCGGAGGAGCCGGGGAAGTAGAGATCGCCCTGCCTCGCGAGCTTCATCTGGGAGAGCACATAGCCGGAGCCCCCGAACACCACGTCGACCTTTACCCCGGTCCTCTGCTCGTAGAGCGCTGCCGCCTCCTCGGTCGGCGGCTTGGAGGCCGCGCCGGCGTAGACGAGCAGGCGATCGGCAGCGGAAGCGGTGAAAGAAAAGATCACGGCGGCGAAGGGCATGAGGAGCTTTGCGAGGCTCACGGGGAACTCCTTTTGGGTTGGACAGCGATCCGGGACGGGGGCCGTGCCAGTCCTGTACGGCCGATCCCACACGTGCTCGTAATATCATAAATGACATAACGAGGTCCGAAGCGCAAGGCTGATGACCAGAGAAGGGCAGGCACCGTGGAGGCTCAGTCCACCAGTGCGCGGACCGCTTCGAGCTCGGCCGTCGCCTCGGCATTCAGGCGGCACTCGAGCGCGTCGTAGCGGGCGATGAGGTCCTCGCCGAGCGGCGTCAGGGTCGCACCCCCGCCGCGCTTACCGCCGGTGACCGTGACAACCACCGGGCGGCCGAAGCCCCGGTTGAGGGTGTCAACAAGCAACCAGGCACGCTTGTAAGGCAGGCCGAGCGAGCGCGCCGCCGCCGCGATGGAACGGGTCTCGCCGATCTTGCGCAGCAGGTCGACCTTGCCCGGGCCAATGGCGATCTGCCCGCCGATATAGATCCGAGGGCGCACCAGGATGGCGCGAGGCTCGTCTGCGGAAGCGTTCATGCGCACAGGCTAAGGGAAATGGCCGCCGGACCCCAAGCAGCCCGTCGGGGAGTCCACGTTCGCTCGTGGAGCGCGGGCCACAGGCCGGCGAGCGCCCCTGTCCGGAAAGTGCAGCGCGGAGATGATGACGTTGGTGTCGAGGACGACCCGCAGACTACCGGGAGGAGGGCTTGTCATCGAGCCCCCGGTCGAGGTCCGTCTCCGAGGGGATGCCGAGGGCCTTCGCGCGCTTGCTCCCATCGCGCTGCGCCCGCTGGATCGCCGCGCCGTTGCACACAACCTGCTCCGCTGTGTGCAGACGGGGCCGGCGACCAACTGGCGACTAACTGGCGCCATTTTGCCCGTGAGCCTTTCGGCTTTTCCTTTTAGCTCAGCGGCTTAGTTGGCGTCCCCAACGGGATTCGAACCCGTGTCGCCACCTTGAAAGGGTGGTGTCCTAGGCCGTCTAGACGATGGGGACGGGAGAGGTCGAACGGCGCCAGTAGCGCCGATGCGGTCTTCCGGAACGGGAAGGATGCCCTAGCCCAGGGTTAGTGATCACTCACAGGGAACGCAGGCACAGGCATGAATGCGAGCGTGCGCCCGTCCCCTTGCCTCACTTGCCCGCGCCCAACGCGTTCGAGATGGTGTTGATGTAGTTGAAGTACCCGACCACGGCAACGGCCTCGAGGATCTCGCCGTCGCTGTAGCCAGCTGCCTTCAATCCGGCGATGTCCGACGGAGCGATGCGATAGCTTTCCTTGCTCGCCGCCTTCACGCAGAAGCTCAAGAGGGCACGCTCGTTGTCAGGCACGTCCATGGCGTCCAGGCCGGCGATGGCCGCCTCGACCTGCTCCTCGCTCATCCCCAGGAGCCTGGCGATCCGGACGTGCTCGCCGATGCACATGTCGCAGCGGTTCTGCACGGACACCAGGAGGGCGATGCTCTCCTTGACGTGGAAGGGCAGCTGCGTCTGGGTGAGCAGAAGCGTGCGTACCATGACCATGGTCATGTTGAAGATGTCCGGCCGGATGGCCACGAGATATGCGATTTCCCCGGGGTCCCCGGTCTTCGCGCGGGCGGCTTCCAGCTGTTCCCGCACGGGCGGGGCCATCTGGTCCAGGGTGGGCAGGCTGACGTAGGCCACGTGGGTCTCCTCTGGGCGGCGGCGGTGGGCCCCGACGACATTCGGCCTGGGCCAGTCAGACAGCAAAAAACCCGCGTCTCCGCGGGCTCTGGCAATTCGTGGGATCCGCTTCGGCTGTTTTTATGGTGGAGCTAGACGGGATCGAACCGTCGACCTCTTGCATGCCATGCAAGCGCTCTCCCAGCTGAGCTATAGCCCCATTGGTGAGGGCGGGAAATCTAAGGCAAGGGCTGCGACCGTGTCAAGGCAGACCCGCGAGGGCAGGCACGAGCGCCCTCACGCCTCCGCCCGCTTCCCGGCCCACACGATGGCCCGCTCGAGGCGCGCCAGGCTCCGCTCGCGACCGAGCAGCTCCAGGGTGACGTCGATCGGCGGGGAGACCGCGGTCCCGCAGACCGCCACCCGCACCGGCTGGGCCAGCTTGCCGAGCTTGACCCCGAGAGTCTCGGCCGCATCGACCACCGCCATGTGAATGGCCGCGGCGGACCACGTGCCCAGCTCGGCGAGCCGCTCCCGCAGCACCGCCAGCGGCCCA
>CALMKJ010000042.1 GCA_937867305.1 uncultured Ectothiorhodospiraceae bacterium
CTCGGCGACGTCGAACTCGGAGCGCGACACGAACTTGCGCTCCAGGAGCTCGCGGATGCGCTGGAACGCGAGGCTCGCCTCCTCACGCTCGGCCTCGGCCTGGGCGAGGTCCGCCCGGGCCACGTCCACGCCCGTGCGGGCGCGGTCCCGCGCGGCGGCGAGGTCGGCGTGCTCGAGTCTGGCCACCAGCTGCCCCGCACTCACGCGGCTGCCCTCCTCCACCGTCAACTCCACGAGCCGGCTCGTGATCTTGGCACCGAGTGCCGCCTTGCGCTGGGGGACCACGTAGCCGCTGGCGGTCAGCACCGTGAACGTCTGGGTCGGCCACACGGCGCTCACCCGCGCCAGCCGGACCTCGACCGCCGGGCGCAGGAACTCCGGCCCGTAAACGAGCCCGACGCCGGCAAGCGCCAGCGCCAGGACCAGGGCGAGCGCCGCACCCCGCCTTCGCCGCCGCCCCACCCCTGGCGAGCGGCGGTCGATGCGCAGCCCCGTCAGGGGGGGTGGTGCGGCCGCTTCGCCGGGGGGCGTTCCGGTATCCATCCTCAAGGGCCGTTTCTGCCGTTCGCCCGCCACTGCGCCCGCACCTCGGGGGGCAGCGCGGTGATCGCGGCGGCCAGCGCCCCGTGGGCCGCGGCCTGGAGCTCGCCCTCCCGGGCCCGCAGCTCGGACAGCGCGGCCTCGATCTGGGCCGGCGTAGCGTCCGCGCGGGCGATGGCCTCCGAGAGCGCCTGCCGGGCGCCGCGGACCGCCCGCATGCGCTCCCCGAGCTCGGCCCGCCGCTCCTGGAACGCCACCCGCACCACGGGACGCGCCGGTGGCGGCACGCCCTCGAGGAAACGGCCCACGCCCCGCTCGGGGCGCCCCCGGGGGTCCCCGGGCCCGCCGGACCATGACACCGACGGCCGCTCGTGAAAGGCACGGCCCGCCACCCAACCCCCGAGGAACAGGTTGGCGGAGAGCGACACGGCGAGCGCGGCGAGCAGCGCGACGGCCCAGCGACCTCCAATGCTCACGGCAGGTCCTCCTCGGCGCCGTACACCAGCGCCACGACGTCCACCGACTCCAGGGGGTCGTCACCGGGGGACAGGAGCCCGGCCCCCAACACGAACCCCAGGACCCCCGAAGCCAGCACGGCCCCGAAGCTCCCGCCCCAGGCGAGGCGCATCCCCCATCCCCACGCCGGGGGCCGGGAGGCGCGGGGGTGGCGCCGCGGCACCTGCAGCACCGCCTCGCGCAACCCCGGGGGCACCGGAGCCGGCAGCAGGGCCACGTGCAGCCTGGCCTCCAGCTCCCAGGCGCTGGCGAGCCGGCGCCTCGCCTCCGGCGAGTCCTCGAGCAACCGCTCGGCCACCTCCCGCTCGCCGTCCTGCCAGGCGTTCAGGTCAGGGCCGTACGCGTCGAGCAGGTCCTGGAAATCTTCCACGTTCATGCGCTGTCCCCTCCTGCGCCGGCCCCTCCCGTGCGGGACACCTCCGGGGCGCCGCCGTCCGCCAGCCGCCGGCGCAGCTCACGTTTTGCCCGGACCAGCAGGGCCTCGAACGCCTTCACCGACACCTCCATCACCGCTGCGGCCTCCGCGTTGGAGAGGCCGCTCGTGTACGTGAGGGTAACGGCGGTCCGCTGACGCTCCGGCAGCGCGGCCACCGCCGCGCCGAGCCGAGCCTGCTCCTGGTCGGCCTCCAGCGCCTCCTCGGCAGCGGCGACAGTGCCCACGGCGGGGTCCTCGGGGTCGAGCTCGACCGCTGCAGGACCGCGGCGCCGCCAAGCGTCCACGGCCAGATTGGCCGTCACCCGATACAGCCAGGTGGTCAGCCTGGCCGCGCCGGGCCGCCAGGCGGGGGCCTTCAGCCAGAGACGCGTGAACACCTCCTGCGTCACGTCTTCGGCCTCGCTCTCCGTGCCCGTGAGCCGGCGGGCGAGGCCGAAGGTCGAGCCCAGGTGGCGCCGCACCAGCTCCTCGAAGGCGGCGGACTCCCCCGCAACCGTGCGGGCGACGAGTTCGTCGTCGGGGAAGTCCGCCGCCACGGGAGCGGGCGGATCAGCGGACGAAGCAGGGCGGGTGCCGCTTCGCGGCGAGCTCCTCGCCCGTGATCCGCCCGTCGCGGTTCACGTCCACCCGCTCGAACATGCGGTGCGGGCGGCCCATGAACTCCTCGCGCGAGACCCGCCCGTCGCCGTCACGGTCCATCCGGGAGAAGAAGTTGCCATGCCCCCCGGGCCCCTTGTGACGGCCGCCCCAAGCCCCCTGGGGGTAGGGCATCGCCTGCGGCCCGGCCCCTGGCGCCTGCGGCCCGGCCCATGGCGCCTGCGGCCCGGCCCACGGCGCCTGGGGCCCGGCCCACGGCGCCTGGGGTCCGGCAGACTGCGGCCCGCGCTGCCGCGGGCGCACCCGCTCCGAGGGGTCGACGAAGCCGTCACCGTTCGCATCGAGCCGAGCGAAGCGCTCCGCGCGCAGCTGCTCGACCTCCGTCCGATCGATGACCCCGTCCCGGTTCAGGTCGGCCCGCTGCAGTCCGGGGCCACCCCACGCGGCGGCGGGAAGCGGCGTCAGTGCGCCCAGCACAGCGGCGACGGTGGTGGCAGTGGCGGTGAGTGTGAGTTTGCGCATGGGTTGCCTCCGATGGGCAAGGCGGGGAAATCCCGCCCTCATCCCTTGTACGCGCCGGGCGCGGAAACCCTGCGCAGCGTGATCAGGGGGATCTCGCCCGGGCAGTGGAAGCGCACCGGCACCCCCGACGCCCCTGCGCCCCGGCTCGTGTAGCCCACCATGCCGCGGTACTCCCACGGACCCGCAGCGGTGAACCGGGGCGCGTGGCTGTGGGTGAACAGGGGCCCGATCCGCGGCAGGCAGATCTGCCCCCCGTGGGTGTGCCCGCAGAGATAGACGCGCGCCCCGTGGCCGGCGGCCTCCCGGTAGACCTCCGGGGAGTGGGCGAGGAACAGGGTGAAGGCGTTCCCGGGCACCTTGCGAAACGCCAGTGGCAGGTCATGGCAGCGATAGTAGTGCGGGTCGTCGACCCCCACCAGCCAGACTGCGTCGCCGCCGCGCCGGAGCTCCCGCGCCTCGTTCACGAGCATCGTGACGCCGGCGGCCTCGAACTCGGGCAGCATCTCGATGCAGTCGTGGTTCCCCAGCACTCCGAAGACCCCGTCCCGAGCGCGCACGTGGCCGAGCAGTCGGCGCAGGTGGCGCAGCGCCGGTGCCATCGGCCCGTACATCTCCATGCGCACGTCCCCGCCCACCAGGCAGAGGTCCACTTCGCACCCCTGGACCTGCTCGACCAGGGTCTCAGTGAGCGCCGGCACGCCGTCCAGATGCAGATCGGTGAGCAGCAGGACGCGGTAGCCCTCGAACGCCCCCGGCAGGTCGGGAAACTCCAGTTCCACCGGCCGGACGCGCACGGCGAGGACGTTCGCGACCCCACGCTCGTACCAGCCGAGCAGGCGGAAGACCCTGGCCATGACGACCCGGTAGTAGACGTAGCTCTCGAAATTGAGCCAGGTCTGCCAGCGGGCGAGCGGCGCGTGGCAGGCGCGCCATTCCCTCAGGCGGGTCGTCGCCCGGACGATGCGGGGATAGCCCCCGCCGGACGGACGGTACAGCACGTAGTGCCAGAAGGCGGACCCCGCGAAGGACAGGGGAAAGAAGAGGGAGAGGGCGAGCAGGGCCTGCCAGGGGCCCAGCTCGAGCGAGGGGTAGAGGACGGCGAGGGGCAGCACCCCCTCGAGGAACTGGTCGAGGCCGGCCCTGGGCAGGCCGCTGGGGTACTTCAGGCGGCGCTTGAGGAAACTGGTTGCCAGGTCCCCGGCCATCGCCGCCAGGCCGGCGGCCGCGCCAGCGGCGGCGCCAACGCCCAGCAGGGGTCCGGCCAGGGCGCCCGCCGCGACGCCAACGGCGATGCCTCGCCAGGTCTTGTGGGGTCCGAGGATCGGCTGCCCGTCCCACGCCGTGGCACCGCCGTCGAGGGGCCGCCCGAACCGCTCCCCCAGCGCCAGACGGGCCAGGAACGGCGCGAAATTGATCCACACGAGGAACAGCACCGCCCCGACGACACCCACGGCGAAGCCTCCACGAGAAGGACTCAGGACAAGGTTAGCATCGGGATGGCGCCGGGATGCAGCGACGGAGACACGGCGCGTGCGCATGCCGGAACGCCCTAGGCGGGGACAAGTGTGACGGATTTCCCAGGTCTGTCGGGGCCATTGACAGGCACCCCGGGGAAGCCCGCTGGAGCGCGTCTAACCGACTGATCAAAATGGATGAGCGTGCCCTGGCCCAGGGCTTGCTAAAGGCTGGTCAGGCCCATCGAGTGGCCTGCGTCGAGCCAGCCTGACAGGCTGGCCCTGCCGCCCCGGGGAACCTCCTCGAGGAGACCCCGACCGGCGGGCTCGGCAGACGCCCCCGGGGCAGGCGCCCCGGGGGCGCCCGGGCAACCGGGACATGGCGGCCCACTGGCCGGGCGTCCGAAGACCCCCGGCGGAGAGCGAGACGGCGACGTCTCGCTCGGAAGTCCGACCCCACGAGGCGTTATCATTCGGCATGAGCAGCTTGTTCGGTCAGGTCCTGAATCGCCGCCGGGAGCCCCGCAGTCCGGTGCGGGCGCGCGTCTACATGACCCGGGGCGGCGACCGCATGCGCCGCTGCATCGCGCGGGACCTGAGCCGAGGGGGCGCCTTCATCGAGGTCGACCCCCTGGGTCTGCGGACGGGGGCGCCGATCCAGGTCGTCTTCGCCCTCGACCTGGGGGGAGTCACCAAGCTGCACCGGGTCTCCGGGATGGTCGCCCGGCTCTCCTGGGATGGCGTCGGAGTGAAGTTCTAGCTTCAGGTCTGCCGCAGGCCCTCGGAGGGCTCGATGCGCGCCGCTCGCCAGCCGGCCAGCGCGGCCGCCGACACCGCCGCAACCAGGGTGAGCACCAGCGCCGCGGCATAGTGCTCCGGCAGCAACCGGCAGACCGCCTCGCCGGCCTCGACCCGATGGGACAGCATGCGGTTGATGCTCTCCTCCACCCCGCGGTAGACCCCGCTCGCCAGCGCCCACCCGAGCACCGCCGTGAACAGCGACTGGAGCACGGGGAACCAGACGATGTCCGAGGTCCGGAAGCCCACCAGGCGCAGTACGCTCAACTCCCGGCGCTTGCGCTCCACGTTGGCCCAGAGGCTCGCGCCGAGCGAGAGCGCGAAACCGACCAGGCCGACCGCGGCGATGAGCCAGAAGACCGCCGTCAGGTTGCGGTCCATGGACTGCACCAGATCGATGTCCTCGGCCCGGGTCCTGACCTCCACGCCCTGCGCCGCGAGCGCGTCGCGCAGCCCCGCCACCCCGTAGACGTCACGCGCGTAGAGCCGGAAGCCAGGGAAGCTGCGGGGCCCCTCGTCGGGGGCGTCGCCCTCCCAGCCGAGCCCCGCCACGGAGCGGCCGTCACGGAAGTCCTCGATCGCCACCATCAGCTCGAGCGGCACGAATCCCCCGTCCCGGGAAAACGCGGCCGGGCGCGCGACCGCGGTCACCGTGAGCGGCAGGTGCACCCGCTCGGTCTTGCCCTGGAAGGTGCGGGCCAGGCTGCCATCGAGCCGCTCCCCGGCCCCCACACCGAGCTTGCGGGCGGCGGAGTCCGAGAGCAGGACCTGGCCGACTCCCTGGGGAAGGTGGCTCTCCGGGCCGAGGAGCGGGTCGCCGGGGCCGGTGGGGACCAGCTCCACCGCCAGGATCCGGCCCCCCTTCTCCGCCTGCAGGTCGATGCTCGCGGCGATGCTGCGGGTGCGCGGGACGAGGAAGGCCACCTCCGGCCGCCCCCGCAGGTCCTGGAACCACTCCGGCCCGTAGCGCCCGCTGCCGACGGCCTGGATCTCCCGGTTGCGCGGGTCGCCGACGAGCCGGTCGACCATGCTCCCCACGATCCCCGCCTTCAGCCCGTAGAGCACCATCATCGGCGCCAGCACGGCGGCGAGCGCAAGCACGAAGTTGCCGGACATGACCCACTCGTGGCCGTAGTCCTTCAGGGCGAGCCACAGGACGTCGCGCAGGCGCTTCACGCTCACCCCGTCACGACGGTCTCGGTGACCGAGCCGCCCTCCTTCTGCCGGGTGCGGTGCGAGAGCCGCCGCAGGCCGAGCTTGTCCACGTGGTTCCAATCGTGGCTCGCGACGATGACCGTGATGTGCATCTCCTCCACGAGCTCCATGAACAGCGCCATGATCTTGCGCGCCGCGATCGGGTCGAGCGGCGCCGTGGGCTCGTCGGCGATCACGATCGAGGGACGGTGGGCCAGCGCCCGCGCAATCGCCACCCGCTGGCGCTCCCCGACCGAGAGCTTGGCCGGGAGCTTGTCCAGGTGGCGGCGGATGCCGAGGGCCTCGGCGATGGACTCGACGGTGTCGTCCTCCGGCAGCCCCAGCAGCCGGCGCGAGAGCCCGATGTTCTCGCGCACCGAGAGATAGGACAGCAGGCCGCCCGTCTGCATCACATAGCCCATGCGGTGCTTGCGCAGGTCCCCGAGCTCGTTCAGCTGGCGCTTGCGCCAGATTTCGGCGATGTCGATCGGCGGCGCGCCCGGCTCCGGGCGGAAGCGGAAGGCACCGATGTCGGTGGGGCGCAGGATCATCGCCAGCAGGTCGAGGAGCGTGCTCTTGCCGCAACCGCTCTGCCCGATGAGCGCGATCTTCTCGCCGAGCGCGATCTGCAGGCTGGGCACCACCAGCCGGAAGGCCGTCCCCGCCGACTCGCGAGTCTTCACGACCTCGCGCAGGTGGTAGATCAGCACCCGGTCCTGCGGGCGGCTCGGGGCAGGCTGGGCTCTGGCAGCCACGATCCTAGGGCAACATCTCGAGGGGCACGGGGAAGACCGAGTCGCCGGTCACCGGACCGCCGCCGAGCGAGATCCACAGGTCGGTGTGGTCGTGCAGGGCCTGGTAGTACGCGATCTTGTTTTCGAGACGGTGGAGGAATTCGAGCTGGCGTTTCGCCGGCCAGTCCTCCCAGCCCTCGAGCGAGAGGTCCATGACCTCGCCGGTGTAGGGCAGGTCCTCGATGTACTCCCGCATGTAGCCGAGGTCCGCCAGGTTGTCCGCGCCCGCCGCCTGGGTCGAGCCCCCCACCCGTGCCGGGTCGCGGCTCAGGGTCGCGGCGAGGCTCTGCAGGTCGTCGATGAAGCCCCGGGGCGAGAGCAGCCCCTCCTCCGCCCGCTCGAGCACCTGCTTCAGGACCTGGTGCAGGTCCGAGAGCTGGTCACGCGTCAGCAGCACGCGCACGTCCAGGGTGGCCCGCTCGGGGTTGCGGAAGTCCCTATCGAGGAGCCAGGCATTGAAGACGGCGGGAACCTGGCCTCCCGTGTCGCGCTGCAGGTATCGCATGCGCAGCGCGTAGCCGAGCTTCTCCACCTTCTCCTGCAGGGCCGCGAGCTGGGGGTCCGCCGGCGCCGGGGCCGTCGCGGCCGGGGCCGCCTGAGCGGGCGCGGGTGCCTGGGGGGGCCGGGGAGCGGCGGGGGACGGCGCGGGGGCCGGCTGGGCCGGGGCCGGGGCGGCGGCCGCCTGCACGGGGGTGGGCGGCTCCGGCACACGCTCGGCGGCGGCGACCTGATGGCTGATCTGCGTGGTCAGGGTCTCGAGGACGCGCCCGTAGTCCACGACGTCGCCCATCTTCACGCCGTAGTAGAAGTCACCGATGCCGGGGTAATCGGAGAGCCGGCGGTACTGCGCGGCAGCGCTCGCGTGGTCCTTCAGCTTCTCGCCCTCGGGCGTGAGCAGGTGCAGGACCCAGAGCGACACGCCCTTGTCCAGGGCGAGCTGGCGCAGGGCGTCGGTCTCCAGGTGAGTCGAGCCGAGCGGGTCCCTGCCCGGCCGGGGGCCGGCGTCCGTGATGAGGACGACGTAGCGGCCCTGGAACCCGTCCCACTTCATCTCCTCCAGCGCCCGCTTGATCCCGGCGAAGGAGTCCTCGCGGAAGGCGCGGGTCGACACGCTGGAGGGCTTCAGGCTGTCCACGTGGGCGAAGAAGCTCTCGGCGGTCGTCCCCTGGTCCAGGTTGACGAAGGTCCTGGAGAGGTATTCCACCCCCGGCACGGCAGCCGGGTCGTCGCGGTAGGCGACCAGCCCGAGGCTGACCCGCTGGGTCAGCCCGGCCGCCTTCAGGGCGTCGTAGACCTTGCGCACGACCTCGCGGGTGCGGTCGATGTACGGCCCCATGGAGAGGGTGGCGTCGATGACGAAGACGAGCCCCGCGCGGTAGGCGTCCGCCTTGGGCGCCGGGCTGGCCGGCGGCGGGGGCACGGCGGAGGCCGCGGCAGCGACCGGACCGGGCCCCGCAGCCTGAGCCGCCGGGGCGCTCGCAGCCGGGGTCGGGGCCAGGGCTGGGGCTGGGGCTGGGGCTGGGGCTGGAACCGGAGCTGGCTCCTTTGCGGCAGGCTCCGGGGCGGCGGCCACCCGCGTCTCGGCCCTGGGGGTCTCCCGCAGTGGGACCGTGGTGACCTGCAGCATCAGGGCCTTCTCGCCGGCGAGGAAGACCTCCGCGTGCTCCTGGATCGGCACCAGGTAGAAGTCCTCCCGCAGGTCCAGGTGCCCCCGGGGCTGAATACCGATGATGGGCGAATCCTGGGCGAGGTCCCCACTGTCCGCCTGGCGATAGAGGCGCTCGTAGGCACCGAGGTCGCGCCCGGAGACCAGCGACCTGAGCGAGTCCCGGTCCCGGAACAGGAGCACCCGGTCGTGGCCGACCGGGTCACGGAACGCGACCGTGAGGGCCTGCTTCCAGTCGATCAGGTCGCTCGCCGGGATCCAGCCCCGGACCTTGCCGTGGCTGTCGCTGCCGACCTCCACCCAATCGCCTCCGTTCACCTGCCGGCGGGCATAGACGTAGAAGGCGCTGAAGGGCACCACCTCGCGGGCCGCGGACGCGGCGTCCGGGCTCGCGTGCAGGCCTGCCCCGGGGCGGGCAAGCGCGCGCTGGTAGAGCGTCTGCTTGCCTGCCATGAGCAGCGGCTTGCGCAGCGCCGGCGCGGCGGGCGCGCTGGCCGAGATCGCCAGCAGGAGGCCGAGGACGGGGATCAGGAATGCACGCGTGCTTGGCATGGGTCTCCGCTCTCCGCGAGCTACCGCCACTGCATCATCAGGCGGCGGGACTCCTCGTCGCCCCGGGCCGCGGCCCGCTCGACCCGGCCCCGCAGGTCGGCCAGTTCCCGCTTGGCGCCAGGGTCGCCGGCCCGGGCTGCCAGGTGATACCACTTGTGGGCCTGCGCCACGTCGGGCGCCTCGAGGATGCTGCTCTCCCGGGCAAAGGTGTTGGGGTCGTACATGCGCGCCAGCGCCAGGGCCGCCCGGGCGTGACCCTGGCGGGCCGCATAGAAGTGCAGCAGGTAGGCGTCCGCGAGCATGCCCACGGCCTGGAAACGCTCCGCGCGCTCGAACACCTGCTCCGGGTCGACCTTCCCTTCCCCACGCAGCTCCTCGATGATGGCGCGGGCTAGGTCGCCCCGGTCGTTCTCCCCCGCCGCCGGCTCGCCCCGAGAGACGTCCCCCGCGACGACCGCCGGTTCCGTCTCCGACGCGGCCACGGCCCGGGGGCTGGCCGAAGGCGCACCGGCAGCGGGCGGTTCCGAGGCAGACAGGAAGTACCAGCCGAGCAGGGCGGCCGCCGCCAGGGCTGCCAGGACCCACAGCTCCCCCTTGCCCGCCTGACCGCAGCCCACAGCCCATCTCCGGCCGAATGACCGCCCGCGGTCGCTCATCCCCTCTACCCCCATCCCCAGCTGCCCGCGACGCGCCGCGGAAAGCGCCGCGGCGCACGGGCTCGAGGGCCGCGATTGTACTACGGACGGCGGCTCAGCACCGCAGGAATGCCCGGGACGCCGCGCCCCTCGAAGGGCAGAAAACAAGGTTTATCAGAAAGATGAAGCGTATTGTTGCAAAGTCTTGTCGTAGTGCTACTCTAACGTAGCGGATATCAATAACATCATCCCGGCCGAGCAACGTCGACCCGCCCGGACCGCGGACCTGACCCCTGGGGGAGGGGCGGTCATGAACACGTTCGCTGCCGTCGTCCTCGTCTGGACCGCCGCAATCGCCGTCGTTCTGGCATTGCTCGCGGCGGCCCACCGCCTGAGCAACAGCGACGCCGCCGAGGAATCGTCCGACGCCGGCCAGGTGAACGACAGCCCGAGCCTCTCCTGAGCGGACCTCCGTTACACACCCCCAGGGCGGGACACGGACGTCCCGCCCGCTCTAGCCGTCGCAGTCCCCAGCCGCTATCCTGCAAAGGACCGGCGGCCCGAGCCGTCCCTCTGCCGCAGGAGTCGCCGCGCATGCATCGGATCCTCGCATCGCTCCTGTTGCTCGTCTCGGCCCCGGCCATCGCCGACAACCCCTGGGGCCGCGTCCGCGACGCCCACCCCGGGATCCCCGAAGTCATCGGCGGCTACGCGGCCGGCTGTCTCGCCGGCGCCGCGAGCGTGCCCGAGGTGGGCGAGGGGTACCAACTCATGCGCCCGAGCCGCAATCGTCACTTCGGCCATCCCCGCCTGGTCCACTTCGTGGAGCGGATGGGGGCGGAGGCAAGCCGGCACGGGTGGGGCCGGGTGCTGGTGGGCGACATGGCCCAGCCGCGTGGCGGTCCCATGGAGTACGGTCACCGCAGCCACCAGAGCGGACTGGACGTGGACTTCTGGTTCCGCCTGCTCCCCCAGGGCTCGCCCCCCCTCTCCAGGGAACAGGCGGACGAGGCCTCGATGGTTTCCGTCGTCGACGAGCCCTCCGGCTCCGTCGACCCGCAGCGCTGGTCTCCGCGCTACGGGGAACTGCTTCGGCTTGCCGCGGAGCGCCCCGAGGTGGAGCGCATCTTCGTTCACCCCATCGTGAAGCGGACCCTGTGTCAGAACGCCCGGGGTGAGCGGGAATGGCTGGGAAAGGTCCGCCCGTACTGGGGTCACGACGCGCATTTCCACGTGCGGCTCGCCTGCCCCGGGGACAGCCCCCGCTGCGTGGCGCAGGACCCGGTGCCCGAGGGGGACGGTTGCGACGAGGGCCTCGAGCGGTGGGTGGAGGAGATCCGCACGGCGGCCCTCAACCCGAAGCCGCAGCGGCCCTCCCCGCCCCGCGCGGCCGCGGCGATGCCTGGGGCCTGCGATGCGGTGCTCGCCGGGAGACCTGCCCCGAGCCTCGGTGTGGCAGAGCCACGCCTCCGCCCCCGGGGTCGATGACGCTCAGGGGTAGATGACGACCGGCGTGCCGGGTGCCACGAGGGCGGAGAGGCGGAGCACGTCCTCGTTGCTGGTGAGGGCGATGCAGCCGTCGGTCCAGTCGTAGCGCCGGGGTGGGTCCTCCCGGTCCCCGTGGATCCCCACGAAACCGCCGAGGGCCGTGTCGGCCGGCGGACAACGCCCTGTCTCGAGCGCCGCCACGATGCGGCCGTACTCCCCGGCGGAGAGCCGGTTCTCGGCGAGGGCGCGATGGGCGTCCTCGTTGTTCGGATAGCTCAGCCCCAGAAAGGACCGGTACTGGCTCGGCTTGACGTTGCAGACGCGGTAGACACCCTCGGGCGTGCGCTTGTCACCCTGCCGGACCTTGTGCCCCACGGGGTTGCGTCCCAGACGGACAGGGAAGCTCTCCCCGGGGACGCCGTGGTGCAGCAGCACGAGCTCGCGCCGCTCCTTGTACACCGCGAGGGCGAGGGGCGCGTCGCGAACGCCGGTGGGGTCGCCGTACGCCTCGTCCCCGGCGTGCGACAGATGGAGTCCGCAGCCCGACAGCGCGCCGAGCAGCGGCAAGACCGCCAGCACACTCAGGACCCTCCAGGGCATCCGCCTCTCTCTCCTCAGGGTGAGCGACCGTTAGCTTAGCTGACTTATCAGCCGTTTACAATGCATTCCTCAGCCACAGGGGAGACACCGGGCCCGCCGCGCGGGAGGGGGACCCGGCCTACATCGCCGGCCCCGGGGGGCCCTCGCCGCGCGCCGAGCGCACCGGACCGAAGAGACGGTCGTGGCGCTCGCGCAGGGCCTCGGCGAGCTGGTGGACGGCCATGGCGTAGTAGGTGCTGTGGTTGTAACGGGTGATGACGTAGAAGTTCGGCAGGCCGAGCCAGTACTCGTACCCGCCGGCGGCGTCGAGCCGCAGCAGGCTGGCCTCCTCCACCCCCGCGAGGGGGCTGGCCGGGGTCACCCCCCGGAAGGAGAGTTCGCCCAGGGGGTAGCGGGTCGTGTAGTCGGCCTTCAGCTGCGCCGCCTCGGGCCGGCGCGCCAGCGCCGGGACCGCGACGGCCTCCCCCATGCGCCAGCCGTGCTCCCGGAAGTAGTGGGCGACGCTGCCGATCGCATCGGCCGGCCCCCAGAGGTCACGCCGGCCGTCACCGTCGAAATCCACCGCGAAGCGCTGGAAGCTCGAGGGCATGAACTGGCCGAGACCCATCGCCCCCGCGTAGGAGCCGACCGGTGTGAAGGGGTCGAGCCCCTCGGTGCGGGTCATCACCAGATAGGACTCGAGCTCCCCGGTGAAGAACTCCGATCGCCGGGGAAAATCGAAGGCCAGGGTCGCCAGCGCGTCGATCACCCGGTGCCGGCCCATGTTGCTGCCGTAGCGGGTCTCCACGCCGATGATCGCGACGACGTACTCCGGACCGACCCCGTAGCGCAGGCGCGCGAGCTCGAGGGCGTCCTCGTGCTCGCGCCAGAACTGCACGCCGGCCCCGACGCGGTCCTCGGTCAGGAACTTCCCCCGGTAGCGTGTCCAGCTGCCCGTGGGCTTGCCGGTGGGCTCCGGCGAGGGGCGGTTGACGAAATCGAGGATCCGCTGCTGACGCTCGAGCCGGGCGAGGATCCGGCTCAACTCGTCCCGCTGGAATCCCTCCCGGCGGACGAGCCGGTCGACCATCGCCCGGGCGGCCGGGTAGTCGGCGTAGTCGCCGGCACGGGTCTCCCCCTTCTGCGACGAATGGGCCCGCGAGACCGGCGACGGGCCGTCGGCAGCGGTTCGGGAGGGGCTCGCGCTGCAGCCGGCGAGGGCCAGGGCGAGAAGCAGGGGAAGGACGAACGGAACGCGGGGCATGGGCGGCGCGGTCAGGTGATCTGCTGGATACCGTCGAGGAACCAGGTGGGTTGCCGGCTCGCCGTGGGGCGGATGAAGTGCCAGACCTCCCGTACCTGCTGGCCCCGCTGCTCCGGGGCGTTCCCGTCGTCCACCTCCCGCAGGAACGCATCGAACATCACGGATGCCTCCATCTCGTTCCCCGCCTGGCGCGCCTCCAGCAGGTGCGCCTCGAGGCTCAGCACCTCCGTGCGGTTCTCACCGTGGCGGATGCGCAGCTGGTCCTGCAGCTCCGCGAACACGTCGTCCGTGGTGAGCCCGCGAAGCTCGCTGAGGTCCCCCCGGTCCCAGGCCTCCTGCAACAGGCGGTAGGCCCGCTTCGCCCCGTTCAGGAAGGCCGCGGTATCGAAGCCCTCGGGGACCGCGACGGGCGCTTCCTCGGGACCCTCGGCCGCGGCGCCCCAGCCCCCCGAGCGCAGCCCCTCGGCCCCGGACTGGCGCCGCACGACCGGCTCGTCGGCTCCGGTGGCCCCCGGGGTCAGTCGACCGAAGCCCCGCCCGGAGGGGGCGGCAGCAGACGCTCTGCGCCGGAAGTGGGCGAAGAGGAAGTACGCGAGCGCCGCCAGGCCGACGAACACCGCGATGTCGAAGAGGTTCAGGTTCTCGAAGGCCCCCCCGAAGAACAGGGCGCCGAGCAGACCGCCGAGGGCAAGCCCCCCCAGCATCCCCATCAGCCCGCCCCGATTCGAGAGGGCCTGGCGCTGGGTGGCGTTCTGAGCCGCCGCCCGGCTCGTGGCCGCACCGGCCGCCGGGCTCGCCGCGGAGGGCGGCGTCGAGCGCTGGTACGGCTGACTGTAGCCGGGACGGCTGCCGAAGGACTTTCCGCCCCCCAGCCGCTTCGCCTCCGCGTCCTGGACGGCACCGAGGGTCATCACCACCGCGACGAGCGCAGTGAGCACGCCTGCGAAGAATCTGGACATCGATCTCCTCTCCACTTTTCCCTCCGGCCGAATCTCCCTATCCGGGTGACGCGGCGCCGGGTGGACTACATGTGCAAGCCACCGTTGACGTTGATGACCGCGCCGGTGATGTAGCTGCCGTACTCCGAGAGCAGGAAGTACACGGCGTGGGCGACGTCCAGGGGCTCGCCGAGCTTTTTCATGGGGACGGCGCGGAGCAGCTCCTGGCGGGTCTTCTCGTCCAGCGCGTCGGTCATGCGCGTGCGGATGAACCCCGGGGCCACCGCGTTCACCCGGACCCCCCGCTCCCCGTACTCTTTGGCCACGCTCTTGGTGAGGCCGATGAGCCCGGCCTTGCTCGCCGCGTAGTTGGCCTGGCCGGCGTTCCCCATCACCCCCACCACGGAGGAGATGTTCACGATCGAGCCCCCGGTCTTCATCAGGTGACGCACCACGGCCCGCGTGCAGAGGAAGGCACTCTTCAGGTTCACCTGCAGCACCCGGTCCCAGTCCTCCTCCTTCATCCGCAGCAGCAGGCGGTCGATCGTGATGCCCGCGTTGTTGACCAGGTTGTGGACCCCGCCGAAGTCCTGGACGACCCGCTCCACCGCCTCCGTCACGGCCTGCTGGCTCGTGACGTCCACGGGGTAGAAGGACGCCCGGCGCCCCATCGCCTGGACCGCGCCCACCGCCTCGCTCCCGTCGGTGATGTCGAAGATGGCGATGTCGCCGCCCCTGGACGCCAGGAATTCAGCGATGCTGCGCCCGATCCCCTGCGCGCCCCCCGTTACGATGGTCACCGTGTCCTTCATGCGTCCCCCTGTGAGTCGCGGTCGACGATCGCGCCGACACACCGTTCGTGTTGCCGCCATCCTAACGCCCCGCAGGCCCCGGATCACGCGGGACGCGACCCGCAGGCTCGGTGGGCGGCGCCGGCGCCGGGCGCCGCACCCTCTGCGCGGCGGGCGCGGCCCGGGGAGAGGAGCCTCGGGGGTGACATGACGTCCTGGCGTGCGGTATATGTCTCCTCATGAACGGGAAACCGCCCACCGGAGCCCTGGAGAACAACCCCGCGGTCATCGCCGACGCGCTCCGGGCCACCAGCCTCTTCTCTGCGTTCCCGGAAGCGGACATCGAGGCGGTCACGCGCTTCTGCCAGGTCAGGGTGCTCGAGCCGGAGGAGATCCTCTTCCGCGAGGGCGAGGCCTGCAGCGCCGTGTACTGCCTCGTCAGCGGGCTGGTGAAGCTCTTCGTCCTGGGCCCCAACGAGCACGAGAAGGCCCTGGAATTCGTGGAGCCGGGCCGGACCTTTGCCGAGGCGGCGATGTTCTCCGGCCAGGGTTACCCGGTGAACGCCATGGCGCTGGAAGACACGCGCGTCGTCGCCATCGACGCCTTTTCCCTGACGCGCCTCCTCCTCCAGCGCCCCGACCTCGCCTGGCGGATGCTGGCGGTGATGAGCCGCCGCCTGCACTTCCTGGTGGAGCAGATCCGCAGCGTGTCGCTGCGCAACGCCGAGCAACGGGTCGCGGGCTACCTGCTGGAGAATTACGACCCGGAGGACACCACGAAGCCGGTCGCCCGGATCCCCGAGCGACGCTCCGAGCTCGCGTCGATCCTGGGCCTCACGACCGAGACCCTCTGCCGCGTGGTGGCGAGCTTCCGGCGCCAGGGCTGGATCGCCACCGTGGACCACGACATCGTCGTCGCGGAGGCCCACTCGCTGAAGGGGCTCCTCAGCAAGCCCCGGCGCTGACCGCACGCGGGGTCCCGGATTTCGCTCAGGCGGGTGCGGTGCCGGTCAGGGTGCCGATCAGGTGGGGGCGGTGCAGACCCCTTCCCCGTAGAACATCTTCAGCTCGTCGGGCGGCAGCGCGGATCTCGCCTGGTCGCGCAGATGGTTCACGCCGATGAAGAACTGCCGCATCATCGCGACCAGCAGGTAACGGCCGCGGCGGCTCAGCGTGAGGCGCTCGGCGTCGTCTACCTCGAACGCACCGTTCACCCGCATGAAGGCCATCTCCAGCGGCAGGCCGCGCTCGATGCTCACCCCGAAGTCCCGCCGGAAGGCTGCCTTGTCGAGCGACGTCTTGAACAGCGACATCAGGAAGCGGTAGCGCATGCGCTCGCCGCGGCCGAACGCCCGCCACGAGGTGACGCCGGAGAGACCCGCGCCGATGCGCCGCCCGTACTCGCCGAGCGAGAACGTGTTGACGTAGAGCCCGCCGTCGAGGAACGAGAAGGCTCCGGACCCGATACCCACGTAGTCCTCGTAGTCGACGATGTACTCGTCGATCATCCCGCCGCCGACGCGGGAGAAGGTCCACGCGCTCGCCGGCTCGAAGGTCCCCGCGAGAGCGTCGGCGATGATGCGGTAGTACCTGTGCTCACGCCCGTAGGAGACACGCCCCACGGTGCGCCGGAGCGCGTCCTCCACGACCGGAGACGCCATCAGCGGATAGAACGTCGCCTGCTGGGCCCCACTCGCCAGCACGAGCTCCACGTCCCGCCGCAGCATCTCCTCGGTCTGCGAGGGGAAGTTGAAGATCATGTCCACGTTGAGCGAGCGGAAGCGCCCCTGGACGGACTGCAGGCGCTCGAAGATCTCCTCGCCGGAACCGTACTTGTCGTGCCGGTCCATTTGCTTGAGGAGCGTGTCGTCGAACGACTGCACACCGACGCTGAAGCGGTCGACCCGCTCCACGAGGGGATCCACGATGCCCGGGACCAGGTGATCGGGGTTGGTCTCCGTCGAGACGTTGCGGATCCGGAACAACTGCTTTGCGAGGTCGATCGTCTCGCACAGCTCGTCCACCATCACGGTCGGCGTGCCCCCGCCGACGTACATCGCGGTGCAATCGAAGCCCTGGTCGGCGACGAGGCGCATCTCCTCCCGCAGCCGCTTGAAGTACGCGACGGTGCAGTTTTCCCGGAACAGGAAGCGGTTGAAGGAACAGTAGGGGCAGAGGCGCGTGCAGAAGGGGATGTGCGCGTAGAGCAGATACTCGCGCCCCTTCACCGGCGCCGGCAGCCGGCGCTCCTCGTAGGGCTGCAGCCTGAGGGAGCGGTCCCCGGCGCGGCGAAGCACTGCACTGAGCAGGCGTTCCGAGAGCACGTTGCACCTGCCGGGCCGTGGGCGGCCTCACGCCGCCTGGGTCGGGATCCCCTGGCCGACGCGCGCGATGCGGTTGCGCTCGTCCACGTAGACGAGCCGGGGCTTGAAGCCGGCCAGCTCGGACTCTTCCACGCCTGCATAGGCGCAGATGATGACCAGGTCGCCCGCGGACGCCTTGTGCGCCGCGGCGCCGTTCACGGAGATGATCCCCGAGCCGTCCTCGGCCCGGATCACGTAGGTGGTGAAGCGCTCGCCGTTCGTGACGTTGTAGATCTCGACGT
>CALMKJ010000043.1 GCA_937867305.1 uncultured Ectothiorhodospiraceae bacterium
GTCAGCCTGAATCAGTTCATCAACACGGCGCTCGCCGAGAAGGTCGCCGCGCTGGGGGCAGAGGAGGTCTTCACGGAGCGCGGGAGCCGTGCGGACAAGGCACGCTTCCTCGAGGTGCTCGAGCGCCTCGGCCGCGAGCCCCCGCGTCCCGGGGACGAGCTCTGACCCGTCGCGGGAGGGCGTTCGCCGGTCCTTTGTCCGGGGGTGGGTGGTGAGGAAGTCCGTCATCTCCTCGTTGCTGGCGCTCGCCGCGCTCGGCTGGCTGTTCGACTGGGGAACACCGCTGTCCGACCGGTACACCGCCTACTACGCCGGGTGTCCCGGCGAGGTCCACCAGGGCCTGCCACCACCGCCGCCGAGCTTTGCCGAGCCGGCCTGCGAGGGACACTTCGGCCATGACGACTTCCGGGTTTCCCTGGCCGGCCAGTTCGTGGTGCGCCGCCCGGCCGGCTCACCCCTGAGCCCGAGCGACCGCTTCCAGTCCTGCGTCGTCTGGGACCGCAAGAACTGGTCCTGCCTGGCCGACGACGGCCGGATGTACCGCGTCGTCGACGGGGACTTCACGGCGGACCCGGCGATTCCGGAGCGCGCGTACCTCTCGAAGCCCTCCTGGTGGCTGGCACGCGCCATCTCGCTGATCGTTCGCTGAGGGGGGGGCCCCGAAGATGACCTCCACCGTGCACATCGTTTGTGCCCACTGCCAGGCGGTGAACCGGCTCCCCACGGCGCGGCTTGCCGAGCAGCCCGCCTGCGGCCAGTGCCACCGGCCGCTCTTCACGGGGCTTCCCGTGGACCTCACTGCCGCCACCTTCCGCAAGCACGTCACCCGCAACGACATCCCGGTGCTCGTGGACTTCTGGGCTCCGTGGTGCGCTCCGTGCCGGGCGATGGCGCCGGCCTTCGTGCAGGCCGCCCAGCAGCTCGAGCCGCGCGTGCGGCTCGCCAAGGTCGACACGGAGGCCGAGCAGTCCCTCGCCATGGAGTTCGGCATTCGCAGCATCCCGACCCTCGCGCTCTTCCGGGACGGCCGGGAAGTCGCCCGGCAGGCGGGGGCGCTCGGCGCCGCGGACATCGTGCGCTGGCTGCGGGCGCACGGGGGATGAGAAGGGCCGCCCTCGCCCTCGGGCTTGCGTTCTGGCTTTCGAGCCCCCTCGCGGCGGGGATCCCCGCGACTCCCCTGATGACGCTCTACCGGTTCAACGCCCCGGTGGACGTACCCTTCTTCGACGTGGACGGCTTCCGCAAGGGGGAGCCCTCCTCTGCGGCCGGCACACTGGCCCAGGGGACCTCCGTGGTCCCCTGCCTCGTGGTCCGCGACGGGCACCCTCTGACCGACCGCCGGGGGATCCCCTACGTCGGGTTCCGGGTGGTCGTCGACTCCCGCACCGCCACCCCCGAGGCGACGGAGACGTTCCGCCGGGTCGCGGCGGAGCGGCGCGCCATGACCGTGCCCCACCATCACTGCGACGCCGGGGTACGCCACGTGCTCGACGTCCGCAATCTCTACCCCATGGGCAAGGCACCCCTCTTCGACACCCCCTCGCCCGGCTGGAAGGGCGGGGGCCGAGACGGCTCGGCGCCGCAGGGCGGGACGGGGGCCTGCCAGGGCCGGGGCTGCGAGCAGTGGGAGGTGGAGCGCCGGAAGCTCGATCAGGTCATCCGCGCGTTCCACGATTCGCCCCGCTGTGAGGAGGCGAACCGCGCCCTGCTGGGCCGGCGTGAGGCGCTGGCCCGGGCCTGGGAGCGGTTCGCGGCCGACGAGGGGCAGCGCTGGCCGGGCGCGACGCTCCAGCGCGCGGAGCAGCTCGACCACGTCATGCGGACCGCGCTCTTCGAGGGGCACCTGGACCGGGGCTGCAGCGCGTACGGCGCCTGCGAGCGCAACGTCATCGCGCTCTCCATCCGCAACCGCGCGGTGGAGTCCTGCTACGCGCGCCAGGGCTGCCGCTTCCCCGGTGACTTCCAGGGTGTCGCGACCGCCCCTTCCCAGTACAACATCTGGGACGAGCTCCTGGCCCAGGTCTCCGGCCTCACTTCCTGCTATCTGCGCCCGGACCCCGCTCCCCGGGCCGAGGGAGCACAGGCCAGGGAGGAGAACGGCCCGCCCCTGCGGGATCGCCTCCGGCGCATGCACGAGCAGAGCTTCGGGGACGTGGTCCGCATCCTCCTCGGCGGGGACGACGACCTGCAGGAGGTCTTCCCGGGCGTCGCGCTCGGCGACCTGAAGGGGCTACGCCACTACTACCACGCGCCGGCCATGGGCAAGTGCTTCCCCGGCCACCCCCGGGTCGAGTACGTGACCGGCGCCGTGGCGGCCAGGGGAGATGCCTTCGCACTCATCGCCAATACCCGGGTCCACGTGGACGAGCGCGTCGAGGGTGGGTATCGCTTCCGCGAGGCGGTGGTGCGCGAAGAGGGCGGGCGCGACGTGGTGGAGGTCCTGGACCGCTACCCCGGCTTCGTCCTGGACGAGCAGCGGGTGACGCTCGCCGCCGCATCCCGCTGCGCACCCTACGGTATCCCCGACGGGTGCCCGCTGGAGGAGGTGGGGCGCTACCGCAAGACACCACCCTGGTTAACCTCCGGCCGCCCCGTCGCGGTCACCTGCCGGATCCGGGACACGGGCGAGCAGTGCAGGGATCGGGGCACGGTGCGCAACGCGAAGGTGGGCGGCACCTGCGACCTGGAGATGAGGCCGGTCACCGGCGTTCACTAGGTCTCCGGAGATACCGCGCCCTGGCCTCACGGACCCCCGGCACTCACCGGTCGGCCCCGCCCGGCGGCGTTCCCCAGCCGCATTCCTTGGCGCGGCCCCCGTCACGCCCCCCGTCACGCCCCGCGCAGGGCCTCCACCAGAGGCATCCGGGCGGCGCGCAGCGCCGGGAGCAGGCCGCCGAGGAGTCCCATGACCAGCGCGAAGGCCAGGGCCTGGCCGGCCACCCCGGGGGTGAAGGCGAAGCGGAACGCCAGCTCGGAGAAGGTCTGGAAGTTGGTGGTGGACACCCGCAC
>CALMKJ010000044.1 GCA_937867305.1 uncultured Ectothiorhodospiraceae bacterium
GGGTCAGGCCCAGGCAGGCAGCGAGGGAGGCGAGCGAAGTACCGCGCATGGCCGTTACCTGCAGAGCAGTGTGCCGCTGGTCAGGCAGAACCATAGGCGTGACGGACGCGCGCTTCAAGCGGCCCGTCCGGAGTGCGCCTGGCGGTGGTGGAGCCCCGGGATGGCGTGTTGCAGGTGGGCGGGAAATCCCGGGGCCTGCAATGTGCTATCTTTCGCCCCCCACGCGCGGCCCCGGGGCAGGCAGGAACGTGCCCGGGCCGCTTTCTTTCGAAGGGCTGACGAAGCCACAGTGCTTGAGCTTCCTCGAGCTGTGAGGGACTGGCATGAGCTCCACCGACGTCGAGACCATCTCGGACCCCGACCACGACAGCGTGGTCACGGTGACCACCACCCCTTCCGCGATCATGGACGCGGTCTTCGCGACCGCCGACCAGGTGCACACCGGCTGGGACTCCTGCGTGGACCCTGCCCTCGTGGTATCCGACATGACCGTGGCCGAGCACGCCGGCGGCAATTACTGCCGGCTGGTGGAGCAGGCTTACACCGAGGATGAGCAGCCCGACGTCAGCTGGCACGACTGGGCGGTGGAGTTGCGCCTCGGAGAGGTTTACATCACGGCCCACTGGCGGGCCGAAGAGGACGCGAGCCCGTCGGACTGGGAGTGGTGCGCCGTCCAGGCGGAGGAGGCCTTCTCCCGCGCCTGCGTGCTGCTCGGCAAGCGGGTCCGCAGGGGGCTCGTGGTCGACGAGCCCGTGCGGGCGCCGAAGCCGGCGAGGACGCATCACTGAGGAGGGTTGCCCCGGCCCTCCCGCCGGTCTGGCGGGACTGTCGACCGGGTCACGCTCTGGCCTGTCGACGGCCTTTACAGGGCGCGGGGTTGGAACCCGCCGTGCTGGGCCTTTCGCTCGTAAGCCACTGAAAAATAAGTATAGGCACGGTTCTTGCCTTGACCGGTCTTGCCGTGCAAACGGCCGGCTGCAAAACGGTGGGTCCGTGCCATGAGGCTGCCAGGTCTGCTCCTGCTCGGGGCCCTTTTCCAGGGCTCGCTCGCGGCGTCTTTGCCCGCCCGCGCGGACACCATCTCGTTCGATGTGCCGAATCCCTTTTCCCTGGACGGACTGACCGTCGGTGGGGTCACCTTCGGCTACCAGGATTCGGTCTGGGGGTCAGACGTCGACGCCCGGTTCGGGGTGCCCTGGCCCTCCGGCTTCGAGCCCTCGGTGTTCTCGGGCGGCGTCCTCTACGCCGACGCCCGGGGCGTGCTGACCCTGGACTTCGCACGTCCCGTGGACCGCCTGGGCTTCGACCTCGCAGTGAGCACGTACCGGATCGTGAGCGAGGTGCGCGGGTTCGAGCTCTTCGGTCCCGACCTCGCGCAGAGTTGGACCGCGGTCACCGCCGTGGAACCGGTGCCCGGGGCCTGGGCCGTGGCGGGGCGTTTCGAGTACTCCGGGGCTCCGGTCTCCCGGCTCGCCGTCCAGATCGACGGGATGGCGCTCCGATGGTTTCTCGGGTGGGGTGTGGCGCCGGCAGTGCTGGTGGTGGATAACCTGGACTACGGGGTCGCTGAGGTCACGGGTGGGGCCCGGGCCTCCGTGCATGCGCCGCTACCGCCCGCCGGGGTGTCCCTCGCTGGGGCCCTCGCTGCACTCCTGGCATTGAGCCGCCGCCCCCGGGCCGGCTGACGCACTGTCTCTGGAGCGGCCGTCTTCCCGGAGGGGACTACCGGGGCGTTGCCTTGCGCCCCGCCGCAGGCCCGAGCGCCCCGGCAGGGGTGGGGGCGCCGCTGGCCAGCGCCCGGACCAGGTCGACGTGCCGGGGCAGGCAGCCGGCGAGGGAGTAATTCTCCTCGACGGTCTGCCGCGCCCGCTCGCACAGGGCGTCTCGCCCGTCGCGAAGGTCGAGTGCCTCGGCGACGCGTCCCGCGATCTCCTCCGGAGAGAAGAAATCCGCGAGGAAGCCATTGCGCCCGTCCTCGATGACCTCCTCCACGGGAGCCGTGCGCGACCCCACGACCAGGCAGCCCGCGGCCATGGCCTCGAGCATCGACCAGGAGAGGACGAAGGGGTAGGTCAGGTACACGTGGGCCCGGGAGACCTGCAGGACCTTCAGATATCGCTCGTAGGGCACGAGCCCGAGGAAGTGAACCCGGGACCGGTCCAGGTCCAC
>CALMKJ010000045.1 GCA_937867305.1 uncultured Ectothiorhodospiraceae bacterium
GCTTCTCGTTGCGCACGATGATGTCGGGCGCGTTGAGGTCGAGCAGCCGCTTCAGACGGTTGTTGCGGTTGATGACCCGGCGGTAGAGGTCGTTCAGGTCGGAGGTCGCGAAGCGTCCCCCGTCGAGCGGCACCAGGGGCCGCAGGTCCGGCGGCAGCACCGGCAGCACGGTGAGCACCATCCACTCGGGGCGGTTGCCCGAGACGAGGAAGGCCTCGACCAGCTTCAGGCGCTTGGCCAGCTTCTTCAGCTTGGTCTCCGAGCTCGTGCCCTGCATCTCCTCGCGCAGGCGGGTCGCCTCGACCTTGAGGTCCATCGTGCGCATCAGCTCGTGGATCGCCTCGGCGCCCATGCGCGCGTCGAACTCGTCTCCGTGCTGCTCGATGGCCTCGAGATAGGACTCGTCCGAGAGCAGCTGCCCACGCTCGAGCGGCGTCATCCCCGGGTCGATGACCACGAAGGCCTCGAAGTAGAGGATCCGCTCGATCTCGCGCAGCGTCATGTCGAGCAGCAGCCCCATGCGCGAGGGCAAGGACTTCAGGTACCAGATGTGCGCGACCGGGCTCGCGAGCTCGATGTGGCCCATGCGCTCGCGCCGCACCTTGGCGAGCGTCACCTCGACGCCGCACTTCTCGCAGATGACTCCGCGGTGCTTCAGGCGCTTGTACTTGCCGCACAGGCACTCGTAGTCCTTCACCGGCCCGAAGATCTTCGCGCAGAACAGTCCGTCCCGCTCCGGTTTGAAGGTACGGTAATTGATGGTCTCCGGCTTCTTCACCTCACCGTAGGACCACGACCGGATCTTGTCGGGCGACGCCAGCCCGATGCGGATGGCGTCGAACTCCTCAACCTGGCTCTGCTGCCGCAACAGATTCAGTAGGTCTTTCACTGCGTATCCCCCGCCAAACCGCCGGTGTCCGTCAGTACTGCTCGAGCTCGATGTCGATGCCGAGCGAGCGGATCTCCTTCACCAGCACGTTGAAGGACTCCGGCATCCCCGCTTCCATCCGGTGATCGGCGTCCACGATGTTCTTGTACATCTTGGTCCTTCCGTTCACGTCGTCGGACTTGACGGTGAGCATCTCCTGCAGCGTGTAGGCCGCTCCGTACGCCTCGAGCGCCCACACCTCCATCTCCCCGAAGCGCTGCCCGCCGAACTGCGCCTTGCCGCCGAGCGGCTGCTGGGTGACCAGGCTGTAGGGCCCGGTCGAGCGCGCGTGCATCTTGTCGTCGACCAGGTGGTTCAGCTTCAGCATGTACATGTAGCCGACCGTCACCGGGCGGGCGAAGGAATCGCCCGTGCGCCCGTCGTAGAGCGTGGTCTGCCCGCTGCGCGGCAGGCCGGCGAGTGCGAGCAGCTCCTTGATCTCGCCCTCGGTCGCGCCGTCGAAGACCGGTGTCGCGATGGGAACGCCCTCACGCACGTTGCGGGCGAGCTCCAACACCTCCGGGTCGGTGAGCGAGGCGAGGTCCTCCTTCACGCCGCCCGTCTCGTTGTACACGCGGGTCAGCAGGCGCCGCACCTCGCCCGCCTTCGCGTGCGCGTCGAGCAACCGGCCGACCTGGCGACCCAGCTCCTTCGAGGCCCACCCGAGGTGGGTCTCCAGCACCTGCCCCACGTTCATGCGCGAGGGCACGCCGAGGGGATTCAGCACCATGTCCACCGGGGTGCCGTCGGCCATGTACGGCATGTCCTCCACCGGCACGATGGTGGAGACCACGCCCTTGTTGCCGTGCCGCCCCGCCATCTTGTCGCCCGGCTGCACCCGGCGCTTCACCGCCAGGTACACCTTCACCATCTTCAGCACGCCGGGGGCGAGGTCGTCGCCCGAGGTGAGCTTGACCCGCTTGGCCTCGAACTGCTCGTCGAGCGAGGTCCGGTGCTGGGCGAGCTGCTCGCGCGCCGTCTCGAGCTGGGTGTTCGCCTGCTCGCTCTTCATCCGGATCTGGAACCACTCCTCCCGCGGCAGCTCCGCGAGGTAGGCCTTCGTGACCCGGGCGTCCGCCTGCAGGTCCTTCGGCCCGCCGACCGCCGCCTTGCCCACCAGGATCTTCTCCAGGCGGTCGTAGACGTCGTCCGCGAGGATGCGGTACTGGTCGCGCAGGTCCTTCTTGACGCTCGCGAGCTCCATCTCCTCGATCTGCTTGGCCCGCGCGTCCTTCTCCACCCCGTCGCGGGTGAAGACCTGGACGTCGATGACCGTGCCGTTCATCCCCGAAGGCACGCGCAGGGACGTGTCCTTCACGTCCGAGGCCTTCTCGCCGAAAATGGCCCGCAGCAGCTTCTCTTCCGGAGTGAGCTGGGTCTCGCCCTTCGGGGTGACCTTGCCCACCAGGATGTCGCCCGAGCTCACCTCGGCCCCGATGTAGACGATCCCGGACTCGTCGAGCTTGGCAAGCGCCGCCTCGCTCACGTTCGGGATGTCCGCCGTGATCTCCTCGGGCCCGAGCTTGGTGTCCCGGGCGACCGCGATCAGCTCCTCGATGTGGATGGTGGTGTAGCGGTCCTCCTGCACCACCCGCTCGGAGATGAGGATCGAGTCCTCGAAGTTGTAGCCGTTCCAGGGCATGAACGCGACCAGCAGGTTCTGCCCGAGGGCGAGCTCCCCGAGGTCGGTCGACGGGCCGTCGGCCAACGCGTCGCCGCGCGCGATCATGTCGCCCGGACGCACCAGGGGCTTCTGGTTGATACAGGTGTTCTGGTTCGAGCGCGAGTACTTGGTCAGGTTGTAGATGTCGACGCCCGGCTCGCCCGGCACCGTCTCGTCATCGTTCACCCGCACCACGATGCGCGCCGCGTCGACCGAGTCCACGACCCCACCCCGGCGCGCCACCACGGTGACGCCCGAGTCGATCGCCACCGTGCGCTCCATGCCGGTGCCCACGAGGGGGCGCTCGGTCTTCAGCGTCGGAACCGCCTGGCGCTGCATGTTCGAGCCCATCAGGGCGCGGTTCGCGTCGTCGTGCTCGAGGAACGGGATGAGCGAGGCGGCCACCGACACGATCTGCATCGGCGACACGTCCATGTACTCGACCTCGGCCGGGCCCTTCAGCGTGAACTCGTTCTCGAACCGGCAGGAGATCAGGTCGTCGCTGAGGCGCCCGTCCTCGTCGAGGGTGGCGTTTGCCTGGGCGATGACGTAGCGCCCCTCCTCGATCGCCGAGAGGTAGTCGATGCGGTCGGTGACCCGGCCGTTCTCCAGCTTGCGATACGGGGTCTCGAGGAACCCGTAGCGGTTGGTGCGCGCGTAGACCGCGAGCGAGTTGATGAGGCCGATGTTCGGGCCTTCCGGGGTCTCGATGGGGCAGACCCGCCCGTAGTGCGTCGGGTGCACGTCGCGCACCTCGAATCCCGCCCGCTCGCGGGTGAGGCCACCCGGGCCGAGCGCCGAGACGCGCCGCTTGTGCGTGACCTCGGAGAGCGGGTTGTTCTGGTCCATGAACTGGGAGAGCTGGCTCGAGCCGAAGAACTCCTTGATCACGGCGGAGACGGGCTTCGCGTTGATCAGCTCCTGGGGCATCAGGGTGTCGGCGTCCGCGAGGCTCAGGCGCTCCTTCACCGCTCGCTCCACGCGCACCAGCCCGACCCGGAACTGGTTCTCCGCCATCTCGCCGACGCTGCGGATGCGCCGGTTGCCCAGGTGGTCGATGTCGTCGATCGTGCCCTTGCCGTCCTTGATGTCGATGAGCACCTTCAGCACGTCGATGATGTCGGCGCGCGAAAGCGTCCCCGGGCCCTCGATCTCCTCACGGCCCACCCGGCGGTTGAACTTCATCCGGCCGACCGCCGACAGGTCGTAGCGGTCCGCGGCGAAGAACAGGTTGTTGAACAGGCTCTGCGCCGCGTCCTTCGTGGGCGGCTCGCCCGGGCGCATCATCCGATAGATCTCGACCAGGGCCTCGATCTCGCTGCGGGTCGAGTCGATCCGCAGCGTGTCCGACATGTACGGACCGCGGTCGAAGTCGTTCGTGTAGATCGTCTCCACCGCCTCCACGCCGAGGCGCCGCAGGGTCTCGAGCGTCTTCTCGGTGATCTCGTCGTTCGCGTTGACGATCACCTCACCGGTCTTGCGGTCGATGACGTCCCGGGCGACCACGCGCCCCACGAGATAGCTGTCGGGCAGGTCGAGCACGTCGACCCCGACCTGCTGCATGGTCTTGATGTGCCGGGCGGTCACCCGGCGGCCCGCCTCGACCACCACCTTGCCGTCCGGCGCCTTGATGTCGAAGCCGAAGGTCTCGCCGCGCAGGCGCTCGGGGACCAGCCGCCAGCGCACGCCGGCCTCCGCGACCTCGTAGCTGTTGGCGTCGAAGAACGTGGCCAGGACCGTCTCGGTGCTGAAGCCGAGCGCCCGCAGGAGGACCGTCGCCGGCAGCTTCCGCCGCCGGTCGATGCGCACGAAGATCGCGTCCTTGGGGTCGAACTCGAAATCGAGCCAGGACCCGCGATAGGGGATCACCCGCGCCGAGAACAGCAGCTTCCCCGAAGAGTGGGTCTTGCCCTTGTCGTGCTCGAAGAACACGCCCGGAGAGCGGTGCAGCTGCGAGACGATCACGCGCTCCGTGCCGTTCACGATGAACGTGCCGTTGTCCGTCATGAGCGGGATCTCGCCCATGTAGACTTCCTGCTCCTTGATGCTCTTGACGACCTTCTGGTCGCCCCCCGCCTCCTTGTCGTAGATCACCAGCCGCAGCTTGACGCGCAGCGAGGCCGCGTAGGTCTGCCCGCGGATCTGGCACTCCTTGACGTCGAAGACCGGCTGACCGAGGTTGTAGCTCACGTACTCCAGCGCCGCGCCGCCCGAGTAGCTCTCGATCGGGAACACGGACTTGAAGGCCGCCTGCAGCCCCTCGTCACGCCTCTCGTCGGCCGGTGCGTCCGCCTGCAGGAAGCCCCGGTACGAATCCGTCTGGATCGCCAGGAGGTACGGAACCTCCAGGATGCTCGAGCGCTTCCCGAAGTTCTTGCGGATTCGCTTCTTCTCGGTGAAGGAGTAGCCCATGAGTCTTCCTCGGAACGCTACGCCGGGGATTCGCCCCCGGCACTGGGATCGCGGCCGTCAGCGCCCGGCGCGGGGGCGCCCCGGCACGGGCGCGAAAACGCCAAGAGGCCGGTGGCGGGGGCCACCGACCTCCCTGGCGTCGACAACGGGTGCGGCCGGCAAATCCGTCTCACTTCACCTCGACGGTTGCGCCGGCTTCCTCCAACTGCTTCTTGACGTCCGCTGCCTCCTGCTTGGAGACCGCCTCCTTGATGGTCGCGGGAATGCCCTCGACCAGGTCCTTGGCCTCCTTCAGCCCGAGGCCGGTCAGAGCGCGCACGACCTTGATGACGTTGACCTTGTTCGCGCCAAAGCTGGTCATGATGACGTTGAACTCGGTCTGCTCCTCGACCGCGGCGGCAGCGGGCGCAGCGGCAGCGGCAGCCATCGCGACGGGCGCGGCGGCGGAGACGCCGAACTTGTCCTCCATGGCCTTGATCAGGTCGACCACGTCGAGGACGCTCATGTTGGCGATGGTGTCGAGGATCTCTTCTTTGCTGACGGCCATTTTCGTACTCCCGATGTTATGTTGTGCGAGCGGCCCGCAGGGCCCCTCAAGCGGCCTGTTTCTGGTCGCGGACGGCGGCAAGCGTGCGCGCCAGCCGCGCGTGCGGCTCGGCAAGCGTGCGCACCAGCTTCTCCACCGGCGCCTTCATCACGGACATGAGCTGGCTGATCGCCTGTTCCTTCGTCGGCATCGTGGCAAGCCGGCTCACGTCGGCCGCGGTCAGGAGCTTTCCCTTGACCGCCACCACCTTGATCACCAGCTTGTCGTTCGTCCGGGCGAACTCCGACAAGACCCGCGCCGCGGCCCCCGGGTCCTCGCGCGCGAACGCGAGCAGCAGAGGACCGGAGAGGCTGTTCGCCATGCACTCCAGGTCGGTGCCGGTAACCGCCCGGCGCGCCAGCGTGTTGCGCACGACTCGCAGGTAGACGCCGTTCTTGCGCGCTTCCCTGCGCAGGCGCGTCATGTCGTCGACCTTCAGGCCGCGGTACTCCGCGCCGATGGCCGACAGGGCGCCGGCGGCCACTTCGCTCACCTCCGCGACGACCGCCTTCTTCTGATCCAGGTTGAGGCCCACCTTTACTTTCTCCTGGACGGCGAGCGCTCGCGCGCACCGCCTGCCACACCTACCGAGGAAATCCCCACGGGACCCCTCGACCCGTTACGGCAGGCGGCCACGGGTCTCGAAACCCGTTCCGGACCTTGCCGTCTACGCAGGCCCAGCGCACTCCGCGCCGACTCAGATGCCCTCCCGGCACACCTGCGGTCTTTGACGGCCTGCGCGCCGGCAAGCGCCGGCCCGCCGGCCCAAAGCCCGTCAAATCGCGAGCGTCCCCCGGTCGACGACGAGTCCGGGACCCATCGTCGTGGAGAGCGCGACCTTCTTGAAATAGATGCCCTTGGCCGCCGACGGCTTGGCGCGGTTGAGGTCGTGCAGGAGCGCGTCGAGATTCTCGCGCAGTGCCTCCACGGCGAACGACGCCTTGCCGATACGGCAGTGGATGATGCCGGCCTTGTCGGTGCGGTAGCGCACCTGACCCGCCTTGGCGTTGCGTACCGCACCGGCGACGTCCTGCGTCACGGTGCCCACCTTGGGGTTCGGCATCAGCCCGCGGGGACCGAGCACGGGACCCAACTGGCCCACCACACGCATCGCGTCGGGCGAGGCGATGACCACGTCGAAGTCCATCCGCCCACCCTTCACCTCGGCCGCGAGGTCGTCGAAGCCGACGACTTCGGCACCCGCAGCGCGGGCGTTCTCGGCGTTGGCGCCCTGGGCGAAGACCGCGACCCGCACCTGCTTGCCGGTACCGCGCGGCAGCACGGTCGCCCCGCGCACCACCTGATCGCTCTTGCGCGTGTCCACGCCGAGGTTGACCGCAACCTCCACGGACTCGTCGAACTTCGCGGTGGCGAACTGCTTCAGGAGAGCGAACGCCTCGTCGATCGGATAGGCCTTGCCGGGCTCGATCTTCTCGCGGATCTCCCGCAGACGCTTGGATTCCCTCGCCATGGCTCAGCCCTCCACCACGATGCCCATACTGCGGGCACTGCCGGACACCGTCCGCACCCCTGCATCGAGGTCGGCCGCCGTGAGGTCACGCTGCTTCAGGCGCACGATGTCCTCGACCTGGGCGCGCGTCACCGTACCGACCTGGTCCGTATGGGGATTGCTGCTGCCCTTGGGGATACCCGCCGCCTTGCGCAGGAGCACCGAGGCCGGGGGCGTCTTCAGCACGAAGGTGAAGCTGCGGTCGCTGTAGACCGTGATCACCACCGGGGTCGGCAGCCCCGCCTCCATGGCCTGGGTCTGGGCGTTGAACTGCTTGCAGAACTCCATGATGTTGACGCCGCGCTGGCCGAGCGCGGGGCCCACGGGCGGGCTCGGGTTGGCCTTCCCCGCGGGGATCTGCAGCTTGACGTAGGCTTCTACCTTCTTTGCCACGATGACTCTCCTTCGGGTGCAAGCGCCTCACGGCTCCCCGACTCTGGGCCCTACTCCTTCTCGACCTGGCCGAAATCCAGCTCGACAGGCGTGGGGCGTCCGAAAATCAGCACGGAAACCTTCAACTTGCTCTTGTCGTAGTTCACTTCCTCGACGACGCCGTTGAAGTCGTTGAACGGCCCGTCGATGACCCGCACCATCTCGCCCGGCTCGAAGAGCACCTTCGGACGCGGCTTCTCGGCGCCCTCCTGCACCCGCTGCAGGATCGCGTTCGCCTCCCGGTCCGAGATCGGCGCCGGCCGGTCGCTGGTCCCGCCGATGAACCCCATCACCTTCGGCACGCTCTTCACCAGGTGCCAGGTGTCGTCGTTCATCTCCATCTGGACCAGCACGTAGCCGGGGAAGAACTTGCGGTCGCTGCGCCGCTTCTGGCCGTCGCGCATCTCGACGACCTCCTCGGTCGGCACCAGGACCTCGCCGAAGCTGTCCTGCAGGCCGCTCCTCTGGATGCGCTCGCCCAGCATGCGCACAACCTGGTTCTCGAAGCCCGAGTACGCGTGCACGACGTACCAGCGTTTGGCCACGGCTCAGCCTCCGTGCCCGATCAGCGCCTTGATGGCCCAGGCGAGAACCATGTCGAGCAGCCACAGGAACACCGCCACCGCAGCGACCATCGCGATCACGATGGAGGTCGTCTGGACCGTCTCCTTGCGGCTCGGCCACACGACCTTGCGGACCTCGGTCCGCGCGTCCCCGAAGAAGTCCCAGGCGGACCGGCCCTGGGTCGTGCGCAGCAGCACCGCGACCGCGCCGCCACCCAGGAGCAGGAGGACCAGCACCCGGAGCAGCAGGGAGTGGCCGGCGAAGTAGTAGAACCCGCCGATGCCCACCGCCACGAGCAGCAGCGCCCCGGCCCACTTCAGGCCGTCCAGGCGGCTTTCCACGCTTTCCACGCTAGTCGTCATGCCGGCAGGATTCGATCAAAGTCGTGCACCTGAAATCGGCGCAGGGGAGCGCGGCGGACCATCCGTCCGCTGCCTCCCCGGCGCCCCGTCTGCATCGAAACGTATATGGCAGGCCAGGAGGGTCTCGAACCCCCAACCTGCGGTTTTGGAGACCGCCGCTCTGCCAATTGAGCTACTGGCCTTCGGACCCTTCCTATTCGATCACCTTGGAGACGACGCCCGCACCCACCGTGCGGCCACCCTCCCGAATCG
>CALMKJ010000046.1 GCA_937867305.1 uncultured Ectothiorhodospiraceae bacterium
CCGGTGCCGCCCACCCCGTCCCCGGTCGCCGGCTCCCCGTACGCCACCCCCGAAGCACCACCCCCGACCGTCGCGCCACCGGTTCCCGCACCGCACCAGGTGCAGGCCCCCGCGCCCGTGCAGGCCCGCGAGTACGACGTCCCGACCTTGTCGTTCCAGCAGCCCGTCCTCGAGCAAGAGACCAGCAACGACGCCCACCAGCTCAAAGCACCCCTCGTCGTCAAAGAAGGCCGCCCCGAACTGGAACGGCTCCTCGCCGGCCTCGTCACCAACGGCGGCTCCGACCTGCACCTCGTCCACGGGCAAGCGCCCAGGTTCCGGCAAGCCGGCGAACTGCTCGCCGTCGCAGGCGAACCGCCCGTCTACTCCAACGACATCGAACGCCTCATCAAAGGCATCGTGTCCGAAGCCGCCTGGGACGAGTACCAGCGCACCAACGACCTCGACACGTCGTACTCGATGGACGTCACCGAAGGCGCCGCGATCACGTCCCGGTTCCGTGTCAACACGATGCGGTCCATGGGTGCCGCCGGCATCGTCATCCGAGTCATCCCGTCCAAGATCGTCACCCTCGACGAACTCGGACTGCTCCCGCAGATCAAAGGACTGGCCGGGCTGCCCCGCGGAATGGTGCTCTTCACCGGGCCCACTGGCTCGGGCAAGATGGTTTCGCTTTCAACTACTATTCCGACGCCCTCCGGAAACACGACGATGGGCGAGCTGCGGCACGGCGACTGGGTCCTGGGACGCGACGGGAAGCCGTGCCAGGTCACTGGCCTGTCCCCCATCGTCGAGACCCCGAACCTGTACCGGGTGACGTTCTCGGACGGGCAGACCGTCCTGGCCGACTACGACCACCAGTGGCTGGTCGCGAGCCACCACCACCGCAGCGTGCCGCGAACCGGAAAGCGTCAGGCCGCGCTGGACCGGTTCCTGTGCGCGCACGAGGACGCGAACCTGTTGGACCGGCTCGCCGGGTCGTGGGACGGGGCTCCGACCGCCACGGTCGACGAGCTGTTCGAGATCGCGGACCGTGGCGGTGCCGGACGGGAGTACCCGTCGCCGGTCTCGGTGTACAACGCGATGCGGATGACCGACTGTGTCGGCTTCCCGGAGACCCGTGACGTCCAGGTGGTCGCCTACCCGACCGCTGTGGCGTTGAAGTCGATGGCGGTACGGCTCCGGGAACGGTTCGCCAACGCCCCCAACGAGGAAGCGTCCCTGTCGCGGATGACGACCGGTGAGATGCTCGCAGCCGGTCTGCGACTCAACACCGGGCACGCCAACTTCGCCGCGCCGCTGGCTGCCGCACTCGACCTTCCCCACGCCGACCTGCCCGTGGACCCGTACAGCATGGGCGCCCTCCTCGGCGACCGGTCCAACGGACAGCACACGCACATCCCCCTCAACTACCTCCGTGCGTCCGCAGAGCAGCGACTCGCGCTCCTCCAAGGGCTCATGGACACCGAAGGCGACGTCGGCCCCGGCGGGTCGTGCGAGCTGTCGATGTCCGACCCAAGGATCGTCAGCGACGCGCTCAACCTCATCCGGTCCCTCGGCATCAAAGCGTCCGTCTCGTCGGACCAGCGCAGCATCCACTTCACCACGAACCAGCCCGTGTTCCGGCTCCCCCGCAAGCTGGCCCGGCTCCCCGAAGCCGTCCGGGAGACCCAGGGGTGGCTCTACATCACCGACATCGAGCCGGTGCCGGCCGATGACCCCGACTACGGCCCGGCCCGGTGCATCACCGTCGACTCCCCCGACCACACGTACCTGTGCGGTGACGGGTACGTCGTCACGTCCAACTCGACATCCATGGCCGGTCTCGTCGACCTCATCAACGAGACCCGCACCGACCGGATCGTCACCCTCGAAGACCCCGTCGAGTTCGTGCACACCTCGAAGAAATGCCTCATCTCCCACCGGGAGATCGGCAAAGACACCCCCAGCTTCGAGGAAGGGCTCCGCCGGGTCCGACGCCAAGACCCCGACGTCATCCTCGTCGGTGAGATGCGTGACTACACGACCATCGCGGCCGCCATCGAAGCAGCCGACACCGGTCACCTCGTCATCGCGACGCTACACACGAACAGCGCCCCCGAGACGATCTCGCGCATCATCAACTCGTTCCCGGCCGGCCAGCAGGCACAGATCCGCACCACGCTGTCCTCGACGCTGAAAGCGATCATCTGTCAGACCCTCGTGCCGTCCCCGAAGACTGCTTGGGGCCGGGTGTGCGCCACCGAGATCATGCTCGTCAACGGCGCCATCTCCGCCAACATCCGCGACAACGACATCAAAGCCATCGAAGGCGCGCTCGTGGACCGTTCCGCCGGGAACATCAGCCTCGACGCGCACCTGGTCGAGCTGGTCCGGCAAGGGCTCATCACGAAGAAGGAAGCACACAAGAAGGCGACCTCGCCGAGGGCGTTCGACCAGATGTTCGGCACGAATCGGGAGAACAAGTAATGGCCAAGACCGCAGTGATCACCACCGACGGCCTGCCCGATGAGGTGTACGACTACACGTACACGGCCCGTGGCCCCGACGACAAGCTCATCCGCGGGAAGGCGAAGGCGCAGTGCGAAGCCGACATCGCCAAAGAGCTGTCGCGCCGCGGCCTGACCCCGTTGAAGATCAAGGGCGGGCCCGGTGCCGGGTTGCAGACCGAGATCGCGATGCGTAAGACCGCGAAGCATCGGTCCCTGGTCATCACGACCCGGATGCTGGCCGCCATGTTCGACGCCGGCCTGTCCCCGTTGGAGTCCCTCGACGTCGCGATCGACGGTGCCGACGACGACCTGGTGTTGAAGAACGCGCTCATCGAGACCCGGCTGAAAGTGCAGCAGGGCATCCCGATGTCCGCGGCGATGGCGTCCCAGCCGGCGTTCCCGCCCACCGTCATCAACTTCCTGAAGGCCGGCGAGACCGGCGGTGACATCAAGGGTGCGTTCCTGCGCATCGCCGACCAGTACGACGCCGAGGACCGGCTCCGGTCGAAGGTGAAGAAGGCGATGATGTACCCGATGGTCGTCACGATCATCTCGGCGATCATCTTCGCGTTCATGATGCTGTACCTGGTGCCTCAGTTCGCTGAGTCGTTCAAGGACATCGGCGGCGAAGGGGCCGAGCTGCCGATGCTGACCCGTGGTGTCGTGGCCGCGTCCGGCATCTTGAAGTTCGCCATGCCCATCTCGGTCGTCGTGGTCGTGCCCATGGTCCTCTGGTACAAGGCGCACAAGAACGACGAGAAGGTCCGCGAGTTCATGGACCCGTTCAAGTTGAAGCTGCCCATCTTCGGGAACCTGTTCCACAAGATCGCGTTGGCCCGGTTCACCCGCAACCTGTCCGGTCTGCTCGGTGCCGGCGTGGAACGCCTCGAAGCGCTGGAGATCACTGCGGAGACGGTCGGGAACATCTCGATGGAACGAGCCATCATCGCGGCGCGTGACGCACAACGTCAGGGCCAGGCGCTCGTCGACCCGTTGAAAGCGGAGCCGTTGTTCCCGTCGATGGTCATTCAGATGGTCGAGGTGGGTGAGCGCTCGGGTCGTACTGGGGAGATGCTCGGCAAGGCGTCCGACATCTTCGACCGGGACGTAGACACCATCACCGACAACCTTTCGGCGCTTATCGAACCTCTGTTCCTAGTCATTCTGGGCGCCATGATCTCGGTCATCGTCATCGCCATCTACCTGCCGTACCTGTCCATCGGCCAGATGATCTGAGGCGGCACGACCCCGCGTTCGGACACCCGACTGACTGACCAGTGACAGCCAGAGGTTCAGTGGGACAGCCAAGAGTTCAGTAAGTGA
>CALMKJ010000047.1 GCA_937867305.1 uncultured Ectothiorhodospiraceae bacterium
TCGGTGGCCCACAGGAAGACCCGGCGCCCGTCGCGCAGTTCCAGGGCGAGACCACCGGTCTCGGAGCTGCCCAGGATCAGGGCTTGGCCCGCCCCGCGACCCTTGCCGAAGATCGCCGCCACCCAGAGCGCGCGCACGAGCCAGCGGGGCGCGCGCAGGGTCGCCGGCCGGAAGGATTGGACGCCGGTGAACGGGAGGTCCAGGGTCGGGCCGATGCCGGAGACCCGGAGGCCGTCCGGGAGGACCTCGATGGCATAGGCCGAGTAGCGGGCCCCGAACCAGAGGGCGAGCAGCCCGAGCGCCGCCAGGGGCCAGAGCACCAGGGCGAATCCCCAGTAATCGCGCAGCGCCTGGAGGGCCCCGCCGACGATGAAGAACGGGAGGGCGAAGAACATCCCGAACAGGAGGATGCCCACAACGTCCCCGAGGACGACCCGCCAGCGGGAGAAGACGATGGCACCGGACGGGTGCCGGGGCCAGGGGAGGAGGACATAGAGGGCGAGGCCCGCGCCGAGCACCCAGGGCACCCACGGGCGCAGGCGGAACACCATCTCGGCGGGCGCGTCGTATGCGCTGAGGCCACTGCCGAGATGGAAGTCGTCGTCGGACAGGGAGCGGGGCCAGGCGGCGAGGAACCGCGGCGGGGTCTCGCCGGCGAGGGTGAGGAACCTCTCTTCGGAGGGCGTCATGCGCCCCGAGAGCTCGTCCAGGGGAGACTCGTCCAGGCGGAAGAAGAGGCTTACCGGTCCGTGATCGCGCCCGCGCTCGTGCTCCAGCACGCGGTGCCGCCACTCGGGAGGCACGGTCCCGCGCGCGGAGGCGTCCAGCACGGCGGGGAAGAAGGCGCTCCAGGCCGGTCCCGTCACCTCGAGGGTCCGGTCCCGGGTGAGCTCCCGCACGAAGGACTCGGGCGTCAGGGCCCGCATCCGGCGGGATTCCTCCACCAGCGCCCCCGCCGCCCCGCCGTGGCGCCCCTGGCGTCTCGCGAAGTCCACCGCCTCCAGCCTGACCAGCGGTGCCAGGTCCGCGAGGAGCCAGAGCCAGACCCCGGTCGCGACTGCCCCGGCGAGCACCACCCTGCGCCACAACTCCGTCATCCGTCTGCCCTCGTCTTCGTGCCGTTCAAACCCTGTGTGCGGGTCCGGACGGCAGGTGCCGCCCGGCGCCCATGCTAACCCCGCCAAGTCCTGTTGGCGGTGGGGCTGAGGGGCACCCCACGCGTGGGCGTGCCCCGGGGACCCCTGTTCCGGGTCTTGACGAGGGCCGCCATCGCTTATCCTTCTGCTCGAGGGCCTTGGCCTGGTGCTGGCGCTGGCCGAGGGGACCGACGAAGGCGAGGCCGGGCACCGGGAGGACATGGAAAATGATCCCATCGAGGGCGCGGAGTGCAGGCGCGGCGCTGATCCTGCTGACCCTGCTGGGCGCCGCGCCACTGGCGCCGGCGGGAGACGCGGAGCTGCGGGCCGTGGGTGCGGCGGCACGCCTCATCGGCGCAACCGTCCAGTCCGGCAAGCACTCTGCCCTGGGCGCCGAAGGCAAGCGTGCGCTGGTCGACTACGCCCATGCCAGCAAGGGTACCAGCTTCGTCGAACGGGTCTCGATGGCCGGCCTGTCCGGTCCCCTGTACAGCGGCACGGAGGAACTGCTCCGGCAGGGTGGTGCGGTGGCCCCGGCACCCTGGGGTGGCGCCCTGCGGGAATCCTGGTCTCCCCACGACGACGCCAGGGGCAGGGAGGCGGTGCTGGACGTGGTCGATGGCAAGCCGCTGATGGGTGCGGCGATGCCGACACCGGCGAGTCTGGGTTGGAGTTGGGCCTACGAGCACCACCTCGCCAGCGTGTCGATCAGCTGGACCCTGGAGGAGGGCGCGGTGAGCCTGGAACAGGCCCGCGCCATACTGCAGCCGCTGGCGCTGGCGTTGCACCAGGGTGTCGTCGCGGCCGGTCTGGGTCGTCTCCTGGAAACGCCTGAGGTGGCCTTGCAGGGGAAGCCGCCCTGCGAGGCTGCGGTGCGGGCTTTTGGCCTCGACCCGAGCCAAGCCACCCGCATGCGCTACGATTTTCAGGAGCTGCGCGGCCAGTTCGACGCCGCGATCGATCGCTTCAATCGCGAGGGCAGCCAGCAGGCGTTTTCCAGCGACAATCTGATGGGCACGGTGCCCGCGCTCAGCTGGCTCGCCCATCAGGGCGGTACGCTGGACGTCGTCAGCAAGCAGTTCGTGTTCGC
>CALMKJ010000048.1 GCA_937867305.1 uncultured Ectothiorhodospiraceae bacterium
CTGAAGCGGCTGCTCGACCTCAACGCGCCCGACATCATCGTGCGCAACGAGAAGCGCATGCTCCAGGAGGCGGTGGACGCGCTGCTCGACAACGGCCGGCGGGGCCGGGCCATCACCGGCACCAACAAGCGGCCGCTGAAGAGCCTGGCCGACATGATCAAGGGCAAGCAGGGGCGGTTCCGCCAGAACCTGCTCGGCAAGCGCGTGGACTACTCGGGCCGCTCCGTGATCGTGGTGGGCCCCACGCTGAAGCTGCACCAGTGCGGCCTGCCGAAGAAGATGGCGCTCGAGCTCTTCAAGCCCTTCGTGTTCTCCAAGCTCGAGTTCCGCGGGCTGGCGACCACCATCAAGGCGGCGAAGAAGAAGGTGGAGCTGGAGGGGGCGGAGGTCTGGGATCTCCTCGAGGAGGTGATTCGCGAGCACCCGGTGATGCTGAACCGCGCCCCGACCCTGCACCGCCTGGGCATCCAGGCGTTCGAGCCGGTGCTGATCGAGGGCAAGGCGATCCAGCTGCACCCGCTCGTCTGCACGGCGTTCAACGCCGACTTCGACGGCGACCAGATGGCCGTGCACGTGCCGCTCTCCATCGAGGCGCAGCTCGAAGCGCGGACCCTGATGCTGTCCTCGAACAACGTCCTCTCGCCGGCCCACGGCGAGCCCATCATCGTGCCGACCCAGGACGTCGTGCTCGGGCTCTACTACATGACCCGCGAGCGGGTGCACGCCCAGGGCGAGGACATGGTCTTCGCGGACGTGAAGGAGGTCGAGCGGGCCCACGCCGCGGGGGCCGTCGAGCTGCAGGCGCGGGTGCGCGTGCGCATCGACGAGCGGGTCTTCGGGGAGAACGGCGAGATCCGCCCCCAGCGCCGGCTGGTGAAGACGACCGTCGGCCGGGCGCTGCTCTCGGAGATCCTGCCCCCGGGGATGTCCTTCGACCTGGTCAACCAGACCATGGACAAGAAGGCCATCTCCCGGCTCATCGACTCGGCCTACCGCCGGGTCGGGCTGAAAGAGACGGTGGTGTTCGCCGACCAGCTGATGTACACGGGCTTCGCCTGGGCGACCCGCGCCGGGATCTCCATCGGCGTGGACGACATGGAGGTGCCGCCGGAGAAGGCCGACATCCTGGCCGAGGCCGAGGCGCTGGTGAAGGAGATCGAGGACCAGTACGCCTCGGGTCTCGTCACCAACGGCGAGCGCTACAACAAGGTGGTGGACGTGTGGTCTTCCACCAACGAGAGGGTGGCCAAGGCGATGATGGAGCGCCTGGGCACCGAGGTGGTGGTGGGCGCGCCGGACGGCGCGGGGCGCCAGCAGTCCTTCAACTCGATCTACATGATGGCCGACTCCGGGGCGCGCGGCTCCGCCGCCCAGATCCGGCAGCTCGCCGGCATGCGCGGCCTGATGGCGAAGCCGGACGGGTCCATCATCGAGACCCCCATTACCGCGAACTTCCGTGAGGGGCTGGACGTCCTGCAGTACTTCATCTCCACCCACGGCGCCCGCAAGGGTCTGGCCGACACCGCCCTCAAGACCGCCAACTCGGGCTACCTGACCCGCCGTCTGGTGGACGTGGCCCAGGACCTGGTGGTGACCGAGGAGGATTGCGGCACGAGCGACGGGCTCATGATCACCCCGCTCATCGAGGGCGGCGACGTGGTGGAGCCCCTGCGCGAGCGGGTCCTCGGCCGGGTGACGGCGGTGGACATCCTGCGCCCCGGGACCGCGGAGGTCGTGGTGCCCCGGGCCACCCTGCTGGACGAGGTCTGGGTGGAGCGTCTGGAGGAGGCGGGTATCGACCAGGTGCTGGTCCGCTCGGTGATCACCTGCCTGACCCGCCACGGGGTGTGCGCCAACTGCTACGGGCGCGACCTCGGCCGTGGGCACCGGGTCAACATCGGCGAGGCGGTCGGCGTGGTCGCCGCCCAGTCCATCGGCGAGCCCGGCACCCAGCTGACGATGCGGACCTTCCACATCGGCGGCGCGGCCTCCCGGGCGGCGGCGGTGAGCAACGTGCAGGTGAAGTCCGAGGGCACGGTGCGCCTGCAGAACATCAAGCTCGTGCCCAACAGCTCGGGCAAGTACGTGGCGGTCTCCCGCTCGGGCGAGGTGGCCATCCAGGACGCCCACGGGCGCGAGCGCGAGCGCTACAAGGTGCCCTACGGGGCGGTGATCACGGTGGCGGAGGGCGACGCGGTCGAGGCCGGCCAGGTGGTGGCGAGCTGGGACCCGCACACCCACCCCATCATCACCGAGGTGGGCGGCCGGGTGCGCTTCACGGACATCGTCGAGGGACAGACGGTGCGCGAGGAGCGCGACGAGACCACGGGGCTCACCGACCTGGTGGTCATGGACCCGAAGGAGCGCCCGTCGACCTCCAAGGACATGACGCCGAAGGTCCTGCTGCTGGACGCGGCGGGCAAGTCGGTCAACCTGGCGGGCACCGAGATCCCGGCGCAGTACGCGCTGCCCGCAGGGGCGATCATCAACATCGAGGACGGCTCCCAGGTGGGGGTGGGCGACGTCATCGCCCGTCTCCCCCAGGAGTCCTCGAAGACCCGCGACATCACGGGCGGTCTGCCGCGTGTCGCCGACCTCTTCGAGGCCCGCAAGCCCAAGGAGCCTGCGGTCCTGGCCGAGCACTCGGGCACCGTCAGCTTCGGCAAGGACACCAAGGGCAAGCAGCGCCTGATCATCACCGACCGCGAGGGGGTCCAGCACGAGGTGCTGATCCCGAAGTGGCGCCAGGTGACGGTGTTCGAGGGCGAGCAGGTGGAGCGGGGCGAGGTCATCGTGGACGGCGCCCTGAGCCCCCACGACATCCTGCGCCTGCGCGGCGTGCACGCCGTGGCGTCCTACATCGCCAACGAGGTGCAGGACGTCTACCGGCTCCAGGGCGTCAAGATCAACGACAAGCACATCGAGGTGATCGTCCGCCAGATGCTGCGCAAGGCCGAGGTCACCGAGGCCGGCGACACGATGCTCCTGCGGGGCGAGCAGCTCGACCGGGTGCGGATCCTGGAAGAGAACGAGCGGGTCCGGACCAAGGACAACGGGCTGCCGGCCAAGTGGGAGCCCCTGCTGCTCGGGATCACCAAGGCGTCCCTGTCGACCGAGTCCTTCATCTCGGCGGCCTCCTTCCAGGAGACCACCCGGGTGCTCACGGAGGCATCCGTGAGCGGACGGGTGGACGAGCTCCGGGGTCTGAAGGAGAACGTCATCGTGGGCCGGCTGGTGCCCGCAGGGACGGGGCTTGCCTACCATGACGAGCGCCGGCGCAAGCGCCGGGAGATGCTGGGCCTCGACCTGGCGGCCAACGCCGCCCGGGCCTTCGAGCCCCTGCCGAGCGAGTCGGTCCCGGAGGAGCTCGCCCCGTTCTCGGACGCGGGGGACTGAGCCCCGCGCACAAGGCAGGGAATGCGGTTTCCGGCCCTGCCGTTGCTTGACAGCGGGCGGCGCCCTCCCTAAACTCCCGCATTCTCCACGGGCCGGTCAGGCCCGTGGGGGTTTTGCGGCAAGCCGCATCCCGGTTTCCTCGCAATGGCCCCCGGCGGTGTAAGCACACCGACGCTTATGCTGCCCGGGGGTCTTTGGCCATCGCATCAGAGGTTGGAGCACCAGGCATGGCGACGATCAACCAGCTGGTCCGCAAGCCGCGCACGAGCAAGTCTCAGAAGAGCTCCGTGCCGGCCCTGGAAGGCAGCCCCCAGAAGCGGGGTGTGTGCACTCGCGTGTACACCACCACCCCGAAGAAGCCGAACTCGGCGTTGCGCAAGGTCGCGCGCGTGCGCCTGACCAACGGAATGGAGGTGACCTCCTATATCGGCGGCGAGGGGCACAACCTTCAGGAGCACTCGGTGGTCCTGATCCGCGGCGGCCGCGTGAAGGACCTGCCGGGTGTCCGCTACCACACCGTGCGCGGGAGCCTGGACGCCTCCGGCGTCAACGATCGCCGGCAGGCCCGGTCGAAGTACGGCGCAAAGCGGCCCAAGAGCTGAGGAACAGGTAGCAGGCCATGTCCAGAAGACGAGTCATCGCGCGGCGCAGCATCCTTCCCGACCCCAAGTACGGGAACGAGACGGTCGCGAAGTTCATCAACGTGATCATGAAGAGCGGCAAGAAGTCGATTGCCGAGGCCATCGTCTACGGCGCCCTCGATCGGGTCGCCGAGCGGACGAAGGGCGACGCCCTCGAGATCTTCATTCGCGCGCTCGGCAACGTGCGCCCGGTGGTCGAGGTGAAGTCCCGTCGGGTGGGCGGCGCGACCTACCAGGTGCCGGTCGAGGTGCGCGCGAGCCGCCAGTCGGCACTCGCCATGCGGTGGCTGGTGGATGCCTCCCGCAAGCGCGGCGAGAAGAGCATGGGGCTGCGGTTGGCGGGCGAGTTCATGGACGCCGCGGAGAACCGGGGCACGGCGGTGAAGAAGCGGGAGGACACCCACCGCATGGCGGAGGCCAACAAGGCCTTCTCGCACTATCGGTGGTAAGGGAACGGGACCGTGGCACGCGAAACGCCCATTGAGCGCTACCGCAATATCGGCATCATGGCCCACATCGATGCCGGTAAGACGACGACGACGGAGCGGATCCTGTTCTATACGGGTGTCTCGCACCGCCTCGGCGAGGTGCACGATGGCGCCGCGACCATGGACTGGATGGAGCAGGAGCGCGAGCGCGGGATCACCATCACGTCGGCCGCGACCACCTGCTTCTGGAGCGGGATGGGGCAGCAGTTCCCCGAGCACCGCATCAACATCATCGACACGCCCGGGCACGTGGACTTCACCATCGAGGTGGAGCGCTCTCTGCGCGTGCTGGACGGCGCCTGCGCGGTGTTCTGCGCCGTCGGCGGGGTAGAGCCGCAGTCCGAGACGGTATGGCGCCAGGCGACCAAGTACGGTGTGCCGCGCCTCGCCTTCGTGAACAAGATGGATCGCCCGGGCGCGAACTTCCTGCGCGTGGTCGAGCAGATCAAGACCCGCCTCGGCTCGCGGCCCGTCCCGCTGCAGCTGCCCATCGGCGCCGAGGAGCATTTCAAGGGCGTCGTGGACCTGCTGAGCGGCAAGGCCATCTACTGGGACGACAAGACCCAGGGCATGTCCTACGAGCTGCGGGACCCGCCGGCCGATATGATCGGCGCCATCGCCGAGTGGCGCGAGAAGATGGTCGAGGCGGCGGCGGAGTCCTCCGAGGAGCTGATGGAGAAGTACCTCGAAGGCCAGCCCCTCACCGACGAGGAGGTCCGCAAGGGGCTTCGGGCGCGCACCCTCGCCAACGAGATCGTGCCCACCCTGTGCGGCAGTGCCTTCAAGAACAAGGGCGTCCAGGCGATGCTGGACGCTGTGCTGTGGTACCTGCCGTCGCCGATGGAGCGTCCCGCGATCAAGGGGGTCCTCGACGACGCCGCGGGCACCGAGGCGGAGCGCCGGTCGTCCGACGAGGACCCGTTCGCGGCCCTGGCGTTCAAGATCATGACGGACCCCTACGTGGGAACGCTCACGTTCTTCCGGGTCTACTCGGGCGTGCTGCGCTCCGGCGACACGGTCTACAACCCGGTGAAGAGCCGCAAGGAGCGCATCGGCCGCATCCTGCAGATGCACGCCAACAACCGGGAGGAGATCAAGGAGGTTCGGGCGGGTGACATCGCCGCGGCGGTCGGCCTGAAGGACGTCAGCACCGGCGACACGCTCTCCGACCCCGAGAAGGTGATCACCCTGGAGCGGATCGAGTTTCCCGAGCCGGTGATCTCGGTGGCGGTCGAGCCGAAGACGAAGGCCGACCAGGAGCGGATGGGCATGGCCCTGTCCAGGCTCGCCCAGGAGGACCCTTCCTTCCGGGTGCGCACGGACGAGGAGTCGGGCCAGACCATCATCTCCGGCATGGGTGAGCTCCATCTGGAGATCATCGTCGACCGCATGCGGCGCGAGTTCAAGGTCGAGGCGAACGTCGGTGCGCCCCAGGTGGCGTATCGCGAGACCATCCGCAGGCAGGTGGAGCAGGAAGGCAAGTTCGTGCGCCAGAGCGGCGGCCGCGGTCAGTACGGGCACGTGTGGTTGCGCATCGAGCCGCAGGAGTCCGGCGGCGGCTACACATTCGTGAACGGGATCGTGGGCGGCGTGGTGCCCAAGGAGTACATCCCGGCGGTGGACAAGGGTGTGCGCGAGCAGCTGCACAACGGAGTGCTCGCGGGCTTCCCGGTGGTGGACGTGAAGGTTACGCTGTTCGACGGCTCCTACCACGAGGTCGACTCGAGCGAAATGGCCTTCAAGCTGGCTGGCGCGCTCGGTTTCAAGGAAGGGGCGCTGAAGGCCAGCCCGGTCCTGCTGGAGCCCCTGATGAAGGTCGAGTCCGTGACGCCCGAGGAGTACATGGGCGACGTGATGGGTGACCTCAACCGGCGGCGGGGACTGGTGCAGGGCATGGAGGACGCGCCGGCCGGCAAGATCGTCCGTGCCGAGGTGCCGCTCGCCGAGATGTTCGGGTATGCCACCGACCTGCGCTCCATGAGCCAGGGCCGGGCGACCTATTCGATGGAGTTCTCGCGCTACGGCGAGGCGCCGGCGAGCATCGCCGAGGCCGTCATCAAGAAGAGAAAGGCTTGACGCCGGCCGCGCGCGCCACGGCGCGGGCGGGCGGAACAGAATTCGCAAAGGCAGCAACGAGACAAACTGCAGTTCGAGGATAGCGACGCCATGGCCAAGGGTAAATTCGAGCGTACGAAGCCGCACGTGAACGTGGGGACG
>CALMKJ010000049.1 GCA_937867305.1 uncultured Ectothiorhodospiraceae bacterium
TGCTGCTGATCCCGGCGGACCGGTACGACCCCGTGGGCCTGCTGGGCGTTCTCCACGGATCCGCGCCTGCTGCGGGCGCCGACGCGCAGCCACCGAGCCGACTCGCCAGCCGGACGTCGACGAACCCGGGAGATCAATCATGAGCAAGACCGTTCCGACCGAGGCATCCAGCGACGCCGGGCCAACGGGCTACCTCGCGAGCCGCCTCAACGCCGTGCAGCACGGGATCCTGTCCCGGTTCACGGTCCTGCCCTGGGAGTCCGCCGACGAGTACGTCGATCTCCTCGCAGCGCTGGTCAAGGAGCACCAGCCGGTGGGGGTCACGGAAGAACACCTGGTGGAGGAGCTGGCGGGCGTCATGTGGCGCAAGCAACGGCTGCGGCTCGCGGAGGCCGCGGTGCACCGCGCGGGGCTGCAGGACGCCTGCGGCGGCTGGAGAGCGGAGCAGACGGTCCGCAACGCCCTGGCGCACCGGCCGGGGGACGTGCTGTCGCGGGAGGGCCTGATCGAGGCGGTGCGGGCGAGCGACCAGGACACCGCGGCCGAGCTCCGCGAGCTGGACGAGGAGCAGACCCGGGTCAACGAGGCACTCGAGGTCTTGCGGGGCGCCAGGGCCGCGGCGTACGCGCGGGCGAGCGCGGTGCTGGGGGAGGACGCCCGAGAGGCCTGGCAAGACGCGCTGGAGGCGGCGGGAGACGGTTGCCACCCGGACCGCGAGCCAGGGCCGTTCAAGGCCGACGCGGCGGGGCTCCGCGAGTTCCTGGAGGACGAGCTCCTGCCCTGGTACGCGCGGCGCCGCGCCGAGCTGGCGAACCGTCCCCTGGTCCAGCGGCAGGCCTGCGGGGAGGCGTTCAGTGCGCCGAAGCTGGAAGCCCTCGCCCGCTACGAGACCCACCTGGACCGCAAGCTGGAGCGGGTGCTGGGCGTGCTGATCAAGCTGCGCGAGCTGCGGCAGTCGGCGGACCGGGGATCCGTTTCGCAAAACGGGTAGCGACGGGGGGTACGGCACCGGACAGGTCTCGGTCCGTTGAACCCCGTGCAAAGGGAGCCGGTCGCGGAGCCGCCCGTCGTGGGACCACCAGCAGCCGCCCGTGATACGTTCACCGGCGGAGCCCCTCACCCTGATGCCCCACCGCCTCTCCAAGAGCCGCTTCCTCTCCGGGCTGCAGTGCCCGAAGCGCCTGTGGCTCGAGGTGCACCGGCCCGAGCTCGTGCACTGGGACCCGGCCGCGGCGCAGCGCCTGGCGCAGGGGCACCGGCTCAACGCGGTCGTGCAGGGGCTCTACCCGGAGGGGGTGATGATCGAGGCCGAGGGCGGTCTCGGCGGGGCCCTGCGCGCCACCGCCTACCACCTGCAGGCCTCGCCCGAGCGGGCGTTGTTCGAGGCGACCTTCTCGAAGCACCACGTGCTGGTGCGGGCCGACGTGCTGGAGCGCACGCGCGGCGGGCTGCGCCTGACCGAGGTCAAGTCGGCGGCCTTGGTCAAGGACTACCACCTCTGGGACTGCGCGGTGCAGGCCTGGGTCATCGAGGGCGCGGGCCACCCGCTCGACTCGGTGGTGCTCGCGCACGTGGACACCACGTTCGTCTACCCCGGCGCCGGCGACTACCGGGGCCTGCTCGCGCACCAGGACGTCACGGCCGAGGCGCGGGCCCGCACGCCGGAGGTGGCGGCGCGGGTGCCGGCGCTGCAGTCGGTGCTGGCCGGCGAGATGCCCAAGGTCGCCGTCGGGCCGCACTGCACGGACCCGTTCACCTGCCCGTTCCTCGAGCGCTGCACGCCGCCCGGGCCCGAGTACCCCGTGACCCTCCTGCCGCGGGGCGCGGCGGTGGCGGCGGAGCTCCTGGCCGAGGGCTACGCGGACCTGCGGGAGGTCCCGCCCGGGCGGCTCGCGAGCCCCACCCACGAGTGGGTCCGCCGGGTCACGGCGAGCGGCGTCGCCGACGTGCGCCCCGAGCTGCCCCGGCGGCTGCGTGCGCTCTCCTACCCCCGGTACTACCTCGACTTCGAGGCCATCCAGTTCGCGGTGCCGATCTGGGCCGGGACCCGCCCCTACGAGCAACTGCCGTTCCAGTGGTCGTGCCACGTCGAGCGTGCACCCGGGGTGATCGAGCACGCGGAGTTCCTGGACACGAGCGGCGAGAACCCCCTGCGCGCCCTCGCCGAGGCGCTGCTCGCGGCCCTCGGTGAGACCGCGCCCGTCCTCGTCTACTCGGGATTCGAGAGGCAGGTCCTGCGGACCCTGGCGGCCCACCTGCCCGACCTGGCCGAGCGGCTCGAGGCGCTCGCGGAGCGGCTCGTCGACCTGCTGCCGCTGGTGCGCGCGGGCTACTACCACCCGGCGATGAAGGGCAGCTGGAGCATCAAGGCGGTGCTCCCGACGGTCGCGCCCGAGCTTGACTACAGCGGGCTCGGCGAAGTCCAGGACGGCATCGGCGCCCAGGGGGCTTATCTCAAGCTCATTGACCCGGTGACCCCACCGGACCGGAGCGCCGCCCTCGCGGCGGACCTCCGCCGGTACTGTGCGCTGGACACGCTGGCGCTGCAGCGGTTGGTCGACCGGCTGGGGCGGGGGTGAGATACGATGGTCACCTGCAGGCTGAAAGCCGAGCCGGGTAGCGCTGCGCAGGGAGGCGGATGCGCTTCAGCCCCCCGGAGGTGGAAGTGAACGAGGCGTGCGCCAATTGCCTGAAGGCCATCGAGCGGGCCGCTCTCCGTCGGCCCGGCCTCTTCTGCGGCACCGCCGCGAGCCGCAACGGGAGGACCCGATGAGCGAGCGTCCGCGGGCGGTCGTGCTGCTCTCGGGCGGCCTCGACTCGACCACCGCGCTGGCGGTGGCGAAGGCCGAGGGCTTCACCCCCTACGCCATGAGCTTCCGCTACGGCCAGCGCCACGCGGTGGAGCTGGAGTCCGCCCGGCGGGTGGCACAGGCGCTGGGGGTGGCCGAACACGTGGTGGTGGACATCGACCTGCGGGCCATCGGCGGCTCGGCCCTGACGGCGGACCTCCCAGTGCCGAAGGGGCGCAGCCCCGCGGAGATGGGGGAGGGGATCCCGGTCACCTATGTCCCGGCCCGCAACACCATTTTTCTGTCCTTTGCCCTGGCCTGGGCCGAGGTGCTGGGTGCCTCCGACGTCTACATTGGCGTGAATGCCCTCGACTACTCGGGCTACCCGGACTGCCGCCCGGAGTACGTCGCCGCCTTCGAGGCGATGGCGAACCTGGCGACGAAGGCGGGGATCGAGGGGCGCCAGCGGCTCCGGATCCACACCCCGCTCATTGCCCTCTCCAAGGCGGACATCATCCGCAGGGGTCTCGCCCTGGGGGTCGACTACGGGCTGACCTCGAGCTGCTACGACCCGGGTCCCGACGGCCGTCCCTGCGGGGCCTGCGACTCCTGCCAGCTGCGCGCGAAGGGCTTCGCCGAGGCCGGGGTGCCCGACCCGCTGCTCGCCCGCTTCACCGGCTCACCGGGTGAGCCAGTGGGTCCGTAACATGACCCGTTCGGTCTCCCATGGCCCTGGCCGGGCGGTAGCGTGCCCGCTGGCCCCTGCGCGTGCCTCGGGCTGCCGCCGTCGAGCCCGCGGGACCCCGCGGCGCCTGCCGCAGTCCAGGTGAGCCGGGCCTTCTTTCCACGGAGACGGTCTCTATGCCCGACCAGCTCTACCACCTCGCCGCGGCCCCCTTCGAGTCCGCCCGCCGGGTCGACGTGCTGCACCCAGACCATCGGGCGGCCCGCCTGCACGGCCACAGCTTCCTCGCCCGCGTGCGCGCCGAGCTGCCGGCGGGCTGGGCCCCCTTCCCGGGTGGGGAGACCGACGCCCTCACCGCCGCGCTCGGCGCCTGCGTCGAGCAGCTCGACTACCGGAGCCTGAATGGGCTTCTGCCGGTCCCCACCGACGAGAACCTGGCCCGCTGGGTCCGGCGCTGCCTGGAGGTGCCAGGGCTTGCCACCGTCGGCATCCAGAGCACCCGCGACCAGGGCGCGGACCTCGACGGCCACGACCACGTCCACGTCTGGCGGCGCTTTCGCTTCGAGGCCGCCCACCGGCTGCCCAAGGTGCCCGAAGGCCACCCGTGCGGGCGGATGCACGGCCACGGCTTCGAGGTCATCCTGCACGCCGACCAGGACCTGGGGACGCGCGACCTGGGGGTGGACTTCGACCGCCTGGAGGCGCTCTGGGCGCCGTTCCAGGCCGAGCTCCACCACGCCTGCCTGAACGACATCGCAGGGCTCGAGAACCCTACCAGCGAGATGCTGGCGGCGTGGTTGTGGGGCCGGCTGAAGCCGGCCCTACCGGAGCTCTCGTGGGTGACGGTATACGAGACGGCCACGGCGGGCTGCCACTACGACGGCACCCACTACCGGATCTGGAAGGAGCGGAAGTTCGAGAGTGCGCTGCGCCTGGTGCGGGCCCCGGAGGGCGACCCCCGCCGGCGTCTGCACGGGCACAGCTATCTGGTGCGCCTGCACCTGACCGCGCCGCTCGACACCGTGATGGGGTGGACGGTGGACTACGGGGACGTGAAGGAGATCTTCAAGCCCACCTACAAGGCGCTCGACCACCACACCCTGAACGACCTGCCCGGTCTCGCCG
>CALMKJ010000050.1 GCA_937867305.1 uncultured Ectothiorhodospiraceae bacterium
CGCAGGTACTCCTGGGCGGTCAGGCGGGTCACCGCGTGGTCGAGCCAGCCCTCCTCCACCAGGGGCACGAGGAGGGGGCAGGCCTGGGAGTAGACCCGCACGTGTGGGTCCAGAGCGTGGATACGGCGGGCGTAGGCGTTGCTGTCGATCGTGGTGGGGGTGCCGATCACCCCGATGGCGCGCGAGGGCGACTCCTGTACCGCCGCACGGGCCCCCGCCTCGATCACGTCGAGCACCGGGATGCCCGCGGCCCGCTCCTTGACCACGTGGGAGGCCACCGCCGCCATCGTGTTGCAGGCGATGATGAGCATCTTCACGCCCTGCTCCAGCAGGTAATCGGTGATCTGTGCGGTGAAGGCCTCGATGGTCGCCACCGACTTGACGCCGTAGGGGACCCGCGCGGTGTCGCCGAAGTACAGGATGCTCTCGAGGGGCAGGCGCTCCATGAGGGCGCGGACGACCGTGAGGCCGCCCACACCCGAGTCGAACACCCCGATGGGCAGCTTGGCAGTTGCAGTCATGACGGCGCCGGTTGAGGGGGAGGCCCGATTCTAGGGAAAATCGGCCCGACTCCCAATCGCCCGTCCGGTGGGGCCCTGCTTCCTTCAAGTCGCTGCTTCCTTTGAGACACCCGCACTCCTTCGAGGTCATCGTGATCGGCGGCGGACACGCCGGCACCGAGGCTGCGCTCGCCGCGGCCCGGGCCGGGGCGAGGACGCTGCTGCTCACCCACAACGTCGAGACCCTGGGCCAGATGAGCTGCAACCCCGCCATCGGCGGGATCGGCAAGGGTCATCTCGTGCGCGAGGTGGATGCCCTCGGGGGGCTCATGGGGCGCGCCGCCGACCGCGCCGGGATCCAGTTCCGGACCCTGAACGCGCGCAAGGGGCCGGCCGTGCGGGCGACGCGGGCCCAGATCGACCGCCAGCTCTACAAGCGCGAGGTCCGCCGGGCCGTCGAGACCCAGCCGGGCCTCACCCTGTTCCAGCAGGCGGTGGACGACCTGGTCGTCGCGGGCGACCGCGTGGCCGGGGTGGTCACGCAGATTGGCCTGCGCTTCGACGCCCCCTGCGTGGTGCTCGCCGTGGGCACCTTCCTCGCGGGCAAGATCCACGTGGGACTCACGAGCTACCCCGGCGGGCGCGCGGGTGACCCTCCTGCCACCGCACTCGCCCGCCGTCTGCGGGAGATGCCGTTCCGGGTCGAGCGTCTGAAGACCGGCACCCCGCCGAGGATCGACGCACGCACGGTGGACTTCTCGCGGCTCACCCTCCAGGCGGGGGACGACCCGATGCCCGTCTTCTCCTTCCTCGGGAGCGCCGCGGAGCACCCCCGCCAGGTCCCCTGCTGGATCACGCGCACCACCGAGCGCACCCACGAGGTCATCCGCGCCGGGCTCGACCGCTCGCCGCTCTTCACCGGGCGCATCGAGGGGGTGGGACCCCGCTATTGCCCGTCGGTGGAGGACAAGGTGGTGCGCTTCGCCGAGCGCCCGAGCCACCACGTGTTTCTCGAGCCCGAGGGACTGGACACCTTCGAGCTCTATCCGAACGGGATCTCGACCAGCCTGCCCTTCGACGTGCAGTACGCCCTGGTGCGCTCCATCCCGGGTCTGGAGCAGGCGCACATCACCCGCCCCGGCTACGCCATCGAATACGACTTTTTCGACCCGCGGGACCTGCGCCCCTGGCTGGAGACACGCCAGGTGGAGGGTCTCTTCTTCGCCGGGCAGGTGAACGGCACGACGGGCTACGAGGAGGCCGCCGCGCAGGGCCTGGTGGCCGGGGTGAACGCTGCGCTGCGCGTGCGGGGCCGCGAGCCCTGGTGGCCCCGACGCGAGGAGTCCTACGTGGGGGTGATGATCGACGACCTGGTCACCCGCGGCACCCGCGAGCCCTACCGGATGTTCACGAGCCGGGCCGAGTACCGGCTCCTGCTGCGCGAGGACAACGCCGATCTCCGCCTGACGCCCGCGGGGCGCGCCCTCGGGCTCGTCGACGACGCGCGCTGGGGCGCGTTCGAGGCCAGGCGCGAGGCCCTCGAGCGCGAGCGCCGGCGGCTCAAGGAGACGCGCCTGCGCCCCGAGGCCCTCGCGGGTGCCGAGGCGCTGGCCGTCCTCGGCCAGCCACCGTCCCGGGACAGCTCGCTCCTCGACCTGCTGCGCCGCCCCGAGGTGAGCTACCGGGCCCTCATGACCTTCCCGGGCGCCGGTCCCGGCGTCGCGGACCCGAGCGTCGCCGAGCAGCTGGAGGTGCAGGCGCACTACCACGGGTACATCGAGCGCCAGGAAGGGGAGGTCGCCCGCCAGCGCCGGCACGAGGACCTGGAGCTGCCCCGGGACCTCGATTACGAGGAGGTCCGGGGGCTGTCGTTCGAGGTCCGGCAGACGCTCACCGTTCAGCGCCCGGTGACCCTCGGCCACGCCTCGCGCATCCCCGGGGTCACGCCGGCCGCCGTCTCGCTGCTCCTCGTCCACCTGCGCAAGCGCCCGCCCG
>CALMKJ010000051.1 GCA_937867305.1 uncultured Ectothiorhodospiraceae bacterium
CCCTGGCGGCGCCGACGGGTGCGGATGAGCGGCAGGTAGGTCTCGTAGCCCTGCCGCTTCAGGTTCTCGACCGCCACGCCTTCCTGGCGCGGCTTGCTGTAGAGGAGGTACCAGGCGAGCACGTTGTCCTTCGCGCGAGTGGAGCGGGTCGCGCCGTCGTTTAGGGATGGGACCTGCCGGCAGGCGGGCATGCCAGTAGGGGGGACCTGCCGGTACGGGGAGGCCTGCGGCTCGGGCGACCCCCGCGCACGCTACCGCCCTCCGTGTCCTGGCCCGGTGATTGGCTGGGGAGTATACGGGAACAGGGGAATACACCCCTACATCGTTTGAGGATTCAACGAGATACCACGGGGATGGCGCGTAGCGCGGGGTAGCGGCCAGTCGGCACGGGGACGCCCCCGGATGCCGACCGCTTCTCTGCGGACTCAGGGTCGCCGAAGTGGAACACGTGGGGGCTGCGGCGATACCCGCGGCGATACCCCCTTTGCAGGGCGCCCACGCACGTTGCGGCAGGCGCCGGACGTCGGGTGTGCCGGGAACCTCAGCCCTTCTCCGGCCTCCCCACCGAGTCGTACCGGAAGCCCGCCTCGCGCATCCGGCCGGGCTCGTAGACGTTGCGCAGGTCGACGAAGACGTCGCCCCGCATCAGGGCCTTGACGCGTTCCAGGTCGAGGCCGCGGTAGGCGTTCCACTCGGTCAGCAGCACCACGGCGTCGGCACCGGTCAGGGTGTCGTAGATGTCGGCGCAGTACTCGATGCCGGCCGGCAGCACCCGCTTCGCCTCCTCCACCCCCTGGGGGTCGTGGGCGCGGACGACCGCTCCCTTCTCCAGCAGGGTCGGCAGGATGGCGAGCGCCGGGGCGTCGCGCATGTCGTCGGTCTCCGGCTTGAAGGTGAGCCCGAGGACGGCGATGGTCTTGCCCGCCTCGTTGCCGCCGAGAGCGGCGCGGATCTTCTTCACCATGCGCGCCTTCTGGGCGGCGTTGACCTCGACCACCGCCTCGACGATGCGGCTGGAGACCCCGTGCTCCTGGGCGATCCGCACCAGGGCCAGCGTGTCCTTGGGGAAGCAGGAGCCGCCGTAGCCCGGGCCCGGGTGCAGGAACTTGCGCCCGATGCGCCCGTCGAGGCCCATCCCCCGGGCGACCGCGTGGACGTCGGCGCCCACGGCCTCGCAGAGGGTCGAGATCTCGTTGATGAAGCTGATCTTGGTGGCCAGGAAGGCGTTGGACGCGTACTTGATGAGCTCGGCGCTCTCCAGGCCCGTCGCCAGGATCGGGGTCTCGATGAGATTCAGTGGCCGGTAGAGCTCGCGCAGCCGGGCCTCGGCCCGTGGGCTCTCGACCCCGATGACGACCCGGTCCGGGCGCATGAAGTCGCTGATCGCGGCGCCCTCGCGCAGGAACTCCGGGTTGGAGGCCACGTCGAAGTCGGCCTCCGGGCGCTCCTCCCGGACGATCCGGGCGACCTGCCGGGCAGTGCCCACCGGCACCGTGGACTTGTCGACGATGACCGTGTAGCCCTCGAGGTGCTTCGCCACGTCGCGGGCCGCGGCGTAGACGTAGGAGAGGTCGGCGTGGCCGTCACCCCGGCGGGTGGGGGTGCCCACCGCGATGAAGACCAGGTCGGCCTCGCCGACCGCAGGCGAGAGCTCGGTGGTGAAGCGCAGTCGGCCCGCCTCCACGTTGCGGGCCATCAGGGCGTCCAGCCCCGGCTCGTAGATGGGCACCTCGCCCCGCTGCAGGCGCTCGATCTTGCTCGCGTCCACGTCGACGCAGGTGACGTCGGCCCCGAATTCGGCGAAGCAGGCCCCGGACACGAGGCCGACATAGCCCGAGCCAATCATCACGACGTTCATGAAAGCTCCTTCTCGTCTACAAGCGCCAGCATGAGAGCTCCTTCTCGCCTACAGCCGCCAGAGCGCCACGCCCTCCGGGACCCGGTCCCGAGGCAGCACGCCCTTCACGTCGGCCACCACCCCTTTGCCGCCGTCCAGCAGCGAGGTGATGAGCCCCCAGCCCTCCTTCAAGTAAGGCTGGTGGGCCACCGCCAGCACCACCGCGTGGGCCGGGGCGAGCTGCTCGCGCGGCACCAGGTGGACCCCGTACTCCTCGTGGGCCTCGGCAGGGCTCGCCATGGGGTCGTGGACCTGGACCAGCACGCCGTAGTCCTGGAGCTCCTTGACGATGTCGATGACCCGGGTGTTGCGCAGATCCGGCACGTCCTCCTTGAAGGTGAGGCCGAGGATGGTGACCCGGCTGCCGCGCACTTGGTTGCCCGTCTGGATCAGGCGCTTCACGACCTGGCCCGCCACGTAGGCCCCCATGCCGTCGTTGATCCGGCGTCCCGACAGGATGACCTGGGGGATGTAGCCGAGGACCGAGGCCTTGTGGGTGAGGTAATACGGGTCCACCCCGATGCAGTGCCCGCCCACGAGCCCCGGGCGGAAGGGCAAGAAGTTCCACTTGGTGCCGGCGGCGGCCAGCACGTCGAGCGTGTCGATGCCCATCTTGTCGAAGATGAGCGCGAGCTCGTTCATCAGGGCAATGTTCAGGTCCCGCTGGGTGTTCTCGATGACCTTCGCGGCCTCGGCCACCTTGATGGTGGGGGCCCGGTGCACCCCCGCCTTCACCACCGAGGAGTAGACCTCGGCCACGATGTCGAGGGTGCGGGCGTCCTGGCCGGAGACGACCTTGGTGATGGTGGTGAAGCGGTGGACGTGGTCACCGGGGTTGATGCGCTCGGGGGAGAAGCCGACGGTGAAGTCCCTGCCCGCCTTCAGCCCCGAGAGCTTCTCCAGCACCGGGACGCAGTCCTCCTCGGTCGCACCCGGGTACACGGTGGACTCGTAGACCACGATGTCGCCGGCCTTGAGCTGCGAGCCCACGGTCTCCGAGGCCTTGATGACGGGGGTCAGGTCGGGGCGCTTCGCCTCATCGACGGGCGTAGGCACCGCCACGATGTGGAAGTCCGCCGCCTTCAGGTCCTTGGGGTCGGTGGTGAAGAGGATGTCGGCCTGGGCGAGGTCGGCGTCCTGGACCTCCAGCGTGCTGTCGTGGCCGGCCTTGAGGGCCGCGACCCGCGCCGCGTTGATGTCGAAGCCGACCACCTGCGCCAGCTTGCCGAACGCCACCGCGACGGGCAAACCCACGTAGCCGAGCCCGACGACCGAGATCTTCCTGTTGTGTGCCATCTAACGGACCCCGTAATAGTCGAGATACCAGTCCACGAACCGCTGCACGCCCACCTCGATCGGCGTGCCCGGGCGATAGTCGAAGTCCCGCACCAGGTCGTCGACGTTCGCGAAGGTGTCGGGCACGTCGCCCGGCTGCAGCGGGAGAAGGTTGCGTTCGGCCTTCTTGCCGAGACAGTCCTCGAGCACCTCGATGTAGCGGCGGAGCTCGACGGTGTTGTTGTTGCCGATGTTGTAGAGCCGGTACGGCGCGTAGCTCGTCGCCGAGTCGGGGCGGTCACCGGACCAGTCCGGGTTGGCCTCGGCCGGGCGGTCCAGCACCCGGACGACGCCCTCGACGATGTCGTCCACGTAGGTGAAGTCGCGCCGGTGGTTGCCGTAGTTGAAGACGTCGATCGGCTTGCCCGCCAGGATGTTCCGGGTGAACAGGAACAGCGCCATGTCGGGGCGGCCCCAGGGGCCGTACACGGTGAAGAAGCGCAGGCCCGTGGTGGGCAGCCCGTAGAGATGGCTGTAGGTGTGGGCCATCAGCTCGTTCGCCTTCTTGGTCGCGGCGTAGAGCGAGACCGGGTGGTCGACGTTGTCGTGGACCGAGAACGGCAGGTTGGTGTTGGCCCCGTAGACCGAGCTCGAGGAGGCGTAGACCAGATGGTCCACCTCGTGGTGGCGGCAGCCCTCGAGGATGTTGGTGAACCCGACCAGGTTGGTCTCCACGTAGGCGTAGGGGTTCACGAGCGAGTAGCGCACCCCCGCCTGGGCCGCGAGATTCACCACCCGCTGGGGCTTCTCCCGATCGAAGAGCTCCGCGATGCCGGCACGGTCGGCGATGTCGAGCCGCACGTCGGTGAAGTTCGGGTGCGGGGTGAGCCGCGCGAGGCGCGCGTGCTTGAGCGCCGGGTCGTAGTAGTCGTTCAGGTTGTCGACCCCGACCACCTCGTCACCCCGATCCAGGAGGCGGCGGCTCAGCGCGGCGCCGATGAACCCGGCCGAGCCGGTGACGAGGACCTTCATGGCAGGGAGACCTCCCGATGGCGGCAAGCGAGGTGTGTAGCGGCGGCGCGCCCGCGGCCCTGAAGAGGTGCCCGCGGCGCCCACGCAGTATAGCGTCCCGCGCCGCTCCGGCTTTGGCGAGCGGGCCCGGCGGAGAGCCGAGCCCTGGGGTTGGCGAGCGGGCCGGGCAGCGCGCTCAGCCCTGGAGCCGGCGCTGGTAGTTGGGGATCAGGTGGGCGGCGATCCGCTGGTGCAGCATGCCCCATACCTCGTCCACGAGGCTCGCGTTGAGCAGGCCCTCGACCGCCGTGCGCCCCACCTTCCCCAGGGCTTCCGCGAACGCCTGGGGGCTCGGCCCCTGGAGCCGCACTTCGTTCATGCAGTGGCGATAGGTGTTGGCGACGAGGCTCACCGTCGGCAGCAGCGGGACGGGGTCCTCCACGTCCACGTAGCGGAAGACCCGGTTGGGGAGCTCCCGGGCGAAGGCCTCGGCGGCAGCGGCGTTGCCCACCATCGGGGCGCCGAAGGTCACCACCTCGTGCACCGGCAGGAACTGGCGCTGGAAGCGCCAGGCCGCCAGCAGGGCGATGGCCCCGCCGAGGCTGTGTCCGGTGACCCAGAGTGGGCGCTCCTTCGCATCGAGCGCCTCGCGAACCGCGGCGCTGAGGGGCTCCCAGATCTCGGCGAGGGCCTCCATGAACCCGCGGTGGAAGCGCGCGCCGACCCCGGCGGCCGCGAAGTCCGTGCCGATCCGACCTTCGGGGACGACCAGCAGGTTGTTGGCGTTGGTGAGCAGCCAGTCCTTGAAGCCGTCCAGGCTGGTGGGTGCCTGGGAGCCGCGGAAGGCCACCACCACCGACTGCTCGTCGGTCGCCAGATAGGCCTGGGTGTTGTCGACGCTGATCAGCCGGGCGGTCATGCCGAGCTCGGCCTGGAAGGCGGCCGCCCCTTCCGCCTCGGGGAGGTAGGCGAACTGGCAGGCCCT
>CALMKJ010000052.1 GCA_937867305.1 uncultured Ectothiorhodospiraceae bacterium
CCCAGAGGGCGTCGTCGCCGCGCCCCCCGTCGAGCCAGTCGTCGCCCTTGAGGCCCCAGAGGGAGTCGTCGCCGTCGAGCCCGGAGAGGTAGTTCGCGCGGGAGTCCCCGTAACCCTCGTCCGCCCCCGCCGTACCCTTCCAGGTCGAGGAGTACCCGTCCGGCGGCGCGTCCTCGTCCACGACGGGAGGCAGGCTGGCCAGGAGCTCGGCGAGGGAGCGGCTCCCGTCAGTGAAGACGACCTGCTCCACCCCGTAGCCGATCAGGTCACGGCCCACCTCCCGCAGGGGCACGACGATTCCCTGCTCCAGGCCCTCGCCCCATCGCAGGGCGAGCGCTGTCCGTCCCTCGTGCTCGGCGCGCTCGACGCTGACCTCGCCCGCGGCTGCCCCCACGTGGACCGTGTCGACCTGGTAGGTGAACCGCCCGCCCCGCAGGGTGAGCCAGTCCGTGAGGGTGCCGAGCTCCGCGTCCGGGAGCCAGCGCAGGTAATCGAGGACGCCCTCGTAGTCCCGCCACTCCCCGGTCGGCAGGCCAGCCTCCAGCATCCAACTGACGGCAGAGCGGGACACCGCAAGCCCATCGTCCTCCACCACGTCGACCCCGCCCTGACCCGCGAAGAAGTGATACGCGTCGGCGCCCTCTCCCCCGCGCAGCAGGTCGCTCCCGCCGCCGCCCGCGAGGACGTCGCCCCCGCCGAGCCCTTCCAGCGTGTCGTTGCCTTCACCTCCGTAGAGCAGGTCGGACACCCCCTCCCCGCCCCAGAGCAAATCGTCACCGCCCCTGCCGTCGATCAGGCTCGGGGCGCTTCCGTAGACCGCCCCCACCTGGTCGGGCAGCTCCGTGCCCTGGATCCGCTCTATCCGTGAGGTCTCCGTGGAGACCGGCACCACGACGGGCAGACCCGAGCCCCTGCCGACCTCACCCTCGTAGGCCACGTCCACCACCTGGCGCAGAGAGACGCCGCCCCCGTCGGGCTCCGTGGAGTACGACCCGAGAGGGTCGAGGACCAGCTCCCCATGGCGCTGGGACTGGACGTAGGCGACCGCCGCGACCCGCTCCGGCGGCGTGGCACTGGCCGCGAGGTCGGTCGTCACCACCTCCACGCGATACTCGAATCGGGTACCCGGCGGGGTGCCGGTCCAGGTCCAGTACGCACCCTCGCCCGCGTAGGCACCCGGCACATCGGGGAAGTACCAGCCGTCCTCCGTCTGGATCGGCTCGTAGGGAGGCGTCTGGCAGGCGTAGTGCACGATGGCCACCTCGGTGTCGAGGGGTGCGTCGATGCCGGCCCCGACCCGGTTGCCGTAGTCCGCCTCCCGGGTGAGCCGCGCGTACAGGGCCTGCTCGAACGACTCGCGGACGAGACGCAGCGGGTCGCCCCCCGGCGGGACGGCCCCCAGCAACTCCTCCACGGCGACGGGCGCACCGCTGGCCAGCTCGAGCGACCAGCGCGCGGGGTCGGCGAAATAGCCCTGGACCGTCACCGACCCCGGCACGGGTTCACCGCCTGCCCCGTCGCCGGCGCCGGGCGCGGGTGGCAGCGTCCAGCGCAGCAGGAGGTCTTCGCCCACACGCTCGGCGTCGACGTCGGCCGATACCGTTCCGAGGCCGAGCCGCAGGCGGTTGACCTCCCCCGCGGGGTCGGTGTCCCGGACCAGGTCGTCCCCGGCCCCGAGGAGGTAGAGGTCGGCCCCCTCGCCTCCCTCGAGGGTATCGTCGCCCGCCCCTCCGTCGAGCCGGTCTGTGCCAGCCCCACCCCGCAGCAGATCGTTACCACCGTAACCAGAGAGCTGGTCGTCTCCCGCGCCCCCTTCCATGACGTCGTCGTGGGCGTCGTAGCCCTCCAGGATGTCCGCGGCGCCACTGCCCCTCTGGACGAGGGCCTCCCGGGTCAGGTCTTCCGCCGTCCAGCGGGTCCCGTCGGCCCACTCCACCGCTTCGATGGAGGGACCCGTCGAGAACCACTGGGGCACGCGCACCTGCAGCGAGCCGGACGCATCGGTGAGAGCCAGGTCCGAGCCGACGCGGACCGCCACGACCGAGCCCGCTGGCACGCTGGCGCCGAAGGCGATCGTGTCGCGCCCCTCTTCGTCCTCGACCACGTCCGTCCCGTCGGCGGATTCGAAACGATAGACGTCGTCCCCCGTGCCACCGTTCAGGTAATCGGAGCCTGCGCCACCCACGAGCACGTCCCCCCCGGCCCCGCCAGCGAGCGCGTCGTTCTGCGCGTCACCGATCAGAGAGTCCTGCCCGTCCTGGCCGAACAGGGAGTCGCTGCCCGCCCCGCCGAGGAGCGTGTCGTCACCCGGTGCATCGGCGCCGTCCGGGTGAGTGCGCCACTGGTAGCGCACGATACCCGCCGCGACAGTCGCCTCGTACAGGATCCGGGAATCCTCCGCGACGGTGGCGGGGGAGCGGTCCCCCCAGAGAACGTCGTCGCCCTCGCCACCCTCCAGCCGGTCGCTGCCCGCCTCGCCCTCGAGGTGGTCCCCATCGGCGCCCCCGCTCAGGGTGTCGTCCCCCATCCCTCCGAAAAGGCTGTCCAAGCCCTCACCGCCCTCGAGGACGTCGTCCCCCGCAAGCGCCGGGGCCGCCTCGACGACGATGCCGTAGTCACCCGGAGCGAACCCGTCATGTGCAGCCAGCGCGCGGACCGTTCCGGTCGCACCGTCCCAGACGCCCAAGAGGCCGGTGGCATCGCCGAACATCCGGTCCGCGCCCGGACCACCACCAACCCAATCCGCACCTTCCCCCCCGAGCAGCACGTCCGCGCCGTCCCGGTCGAGGATGAGGTCGTCCCCCTCGTCACCCGTGAGCCAGTCGTTCCCCGAGCCCCCCTGCACCCAGTCCCGCCCGTCGTAGCCGAAGACGACGTCGTGCTCCGCACTGCCGTCGAGCCGGTCGCCCCCGGCGCTGCCCTGCAGGACGTCGTTCTGCGAGCCCCCCTGCATCTCGACCCCGGTCTCCTGGGCGCCCGCCTCCAGGAAGCGCGCGTCCAACACGTCGTCCCCCGAGCCCCCGTGCACGACCGCTCCGAGGGGCGCGGAGCCCCAGACGCTCACCTGGTCGTTGCCCGCGTCGGCAAACACGGCCGGAGTGGCCGCGAATGCTGCGGGGCGCAGGGCATACTCGTCGGCCCCGGCGGTCAGGTACACGGTAGCGCCCGGTGCCGAGGGACCGCTGACCGCGACCTCGCCGACGATTCCTCCGTCGTGGGTCTGCAGACCGTCAGCGGTCGTGAGCGCTGCGCTCAGGCTGAACGCAGGGACGGGGAACTGATCGAGCCCTCCGGTGAAAACCGCGAAGACCGCTGCCTCCCGAGCGCCTTCGGGCACGGTCAGCAGCCACTCCCGGGCGCCCACCTTCGCGTCGACCCCCCGATAGGCCTCGACCGCGGCACCCACCAGCTCCACCGGCTCCCCCGCGGCCCCGTCGAGGGTCAGCCGCAGCGTCTGCCCGCCGGGGGCGGCTGCGTAACGCAAAGTCACGGTGTAGGGCAGCACGAGCTCCGGGGCGGCGCCCGCAAGCGCCTGCATCGCCCCCTCCAGGGCCAGGCCTTCCGTGCCGGGCGACGCCTGGAGACCCTGCCCAGCCTGCTCCAGCAGCCCTCGCACCTCGAGCAGGGCCCCCCGCAGTGGCTCCGCACTCGTCCCGAGCGTCGCCAGGTGTCGGCCAACGAGCTCCCGGTACTGCTCCACGCCAGCGCGGCTCACGTCGCCCTGCCAGACCAGCAGGCCCCGCAGGTCATCGACGCGATAGCCCACAACGGCGTTGGCGACACTCGCCGCCAGACCCACCAGATGTTCCCCCAGAGTGCCAGCGACGTCGGTGGACAGTTCACCGCCCTCGGCCCCGATGAAGTCCGCCACGGATTCGGCCGCCGCCCGGGCCAGGTCGAGGCCGAAAATCAGTGGATCCAGCCCTCTCGCCTGGGCCCGCTCCCCGAGGAATTGCAGCGTGTCGCCCAGCCAGCCCTCGCTCGCAGCCAAGTGCTGGTGGAGCTCGACACGGGCAGCCTCGTCGCTCCCGAATCCGAGCCCCTGAATCACCGCCCCGACCCGGCTCACGAACGCCTCGGCGGACGCCCCCTCCACCGCCGCCACCCAGAGTCCGGTCCGGAGCAGGGCATCCCCCCGCGGCCCTGCGACCAGGGCGGCGATCTCCGCATCGAACGAGCCCTCGGGCATCACGCCCTCCGCCACCATCCGGAGCATGGACTCCGTCTCGGACCGGTCTCCCGAGCCCACCAGGTCCGCGATGCCCGCCGCCAGCACGAGCGCAGCACCCACCCCGAGGACAGTGGCATTGCCCACGGTCCCGCCGAGGAAGCTGATGGCGCTGCGCACCACGCTCCAGTTCGAGAGCGCGAGCAGCCCGAACTGCGCGGCAAATCCCGCGTCGTCATAGCCGCCGGACTGTTTGAAGTTCTCGATGAAGGCGTCGGCGAGCCTGGCGATATCGGCGGCCGGCGCGACGGCAAGCGCGAGCACGAGCCCGCCGGCCAGTCGCAACCCGGATTCCAGCGCCGCGAAGTCCTTGTCGTTGAAGAGGCCGCCCAGGGTGGCCGCCACCCACTGGCCGTCGCTCAGGTCCAGGTATTCGGGAGAGGCTGGCGTCGCCCCGGCCAGCAGCGTTTGCGCGCCGCTTGCCGTGCCCGCGGCCGCGTACAGCGTGTCCAGCTCGTGTGCCGTGAGGAAGTCGAGGGTCGGCGTCGATCCAGGGCCCAGCACGAGCTCCTGCGTATTGCCCCCGACGTGCCCATAGCCGATCCGGGCGACGATGTCGCCCCGCACGAAGAAGTGCGCTGTGTCGATATCGGAAAAGACCTCGTACGAATAGCGCTCCAGCGCCCCCGCCGCGAGCTCGCTCGAGTGCTGCGCGAGGGCCTCGACTCCACCCAGGGAGTTGAATGTCGTGAGGGTGATGTCGGGAACACTGATGGGTTGCCCCGTATCCTGCAGAAACTTCCGTTGTTTCCACGCGTACTCGTAAGCCGCGTACTGAGCAAGGGCTCCGCCGAGAGAATGGCCGGTGAAGTGGATAGTTCCCAGGCTAGAGAGATCGCCCAGCCCAGCCAGCAATACGTCGCGGTGATGCTCCCACTGGTCCCATCCCAACCGGATGTCAGCGTAGGCATCCTGCAGGTCTTCGGTTCCAGCAAACGCCACGACGAAATCGAATCGGCCCGTCGCCTGACCGGCGGAATCCAGTACCGCACGCTCATATACGGTGACACGTAAGCCGGTGGCGGGGTCTACGATGCTGATGTCCGGGCGACGAACGAATCCTTCTGCGGGCAGAAGGTCATTGACCTCACCGTAAGCCTCGCGGCTCGCATACAACGCAATCTGGTTGAGAACTTCCCTGTCCATCTGACTTGCCTCCTTGGCATAACTCCAGTACCCGAAGGCTGCGTGTCCGCGGCCTGTTCTGATTCATGTTCCGAGCGTAGCCGAAAGCCACACGGCATCCATCAGGCGAGACGGCAGGGTGTCCGGTCACGCCATGACTGACGACTCCCGGCAACACCCGCCGCAGCAGTCCATCAACTCGACTCCAGATGTAGAGTCCCGCGTCCCCAGGACCCCATTGTCCCGCACCACGGTGATGCGCAAAGAGAACCCCGTCCCGCCACGGAACGAGATGTCCAAGCCCGAACGAAAAGCTGGGCAGATAAGGCATACATTCCTTTTCCGTACGCCCGTCTGGTGAAAGCCACCACAGTGCCTCGCACCCCTTTGCGCTCCACTCGATGGTCGCGGTCTGGTTGATGAATCGTGCCAGAAGATACGCGCTGTGAAACGGTGCATAGTGGACGTGATAAGCCTGCCGTCTCTCAATAGGAAGGTCGATGGAAACCCCATCAGAATTTCGCAAAAGTCTAATCGGCGTTCTCTGGGTCCATTCGTCACGGACCAGTGGACCCAACTGGAGCAACCCATCACCATCCCTCAAAGGTCGGACCGACTGGCCAGATTGTCGGTGCGGCCCATAATCGAAAACCTTGCAGGTCAAGTAATTCAACCTGGCATCGGGCACCAAGGCCGCTTCTTCAGCCGTGAGCCAAGGCGTGTGAACCTCCCGACCGAATTCCCCGGCAAAACGGCGCTTTTCCCCTGCCTCTCCTGCCGTGTACATCACATACCCTTCGCTGAAGCAGAGATTACTTCGCGTATCGCTGCGATAGACGGTCGTCTTCCGCTTGGGGACGTCGAAGATCATCAACGCCTGCCGCA
>CALMKJ010000053.1 GCA_937867305.1 uncultured Ectothiorhodospiraceae bacterium
ATGCAGCGGCCTGCAAAGCCGTGTACCTCGGTTCGATTCCGGGCTCAGCCTCCAAACCCCGCAGTCCCCCTCGAACCTCGTGAGGCGGCCGGACCTCTCCCGTTGCCCGGGCACGCCCCGTATCTCCAACGGCCCGGGTGGCGGAATCGGTAGACGCAAGGGACTTAAAATCCCTCGGCTTCGGCCATGCGGGTTCGAGTCCCGCCCCGGGCAATCAAAGGGTTAGAGACACCGCGGCAGACCCGGGGAATCAGGCTGTCGCAGCCCGCGCCCTCTCCTTGTGCTACGCTTCCGAGCGCGGCAGTTGCAGAAGCATTCCTAGAATCACCTACATACATCAGGAGGGCGGCATGGACCTTGGCAAGCGAATCGGTGCCGAGTTTATCGGCACGTTCTGGCTGGTTCTCGGCGGCTGTGGGAGCGCGGTGCTCGCGGCGAAGTTCCCGGAGGTGGGGATTGGACTGGTGGGGGTTTCCCTCGCCTTCGGATTGACCGTCCTCAGCGGTGCGTACGCCCTGGGGCACATCTCCGGCGGGCACTTCAACCCCGCGGTGTCGTTCGGGTTGTGGGCTGGCGGGCGCTTCTCCACCGGATACCTCCTGCCATACATCATCGCCCAGGTGCTCGGTGCCATCGCCGCGGCGAGCGTGCTTCACTACATCGCCAGCGGTGCCCCCGGCTTCGACCTGGCCGGAGGGCTCGCATCGAACGGATTTGGCGAGCACTCGCCCGGAAAGTACTCCCTCCAGGCTGGGCTCGTGACCGAGGTCGTGATGACCTTCATGTTCCTCATCGTGATCCTCGGAGTGACGGAGCGCCGTGCCCCGGCGGGCTTTGCGCCGCTCGCCATCGGTCTCGCGCTTACCCTGATCCATCTCATCAGCATCCCGGTGACCAACACGTCGGTGAACCCCGCGCGCAGCACGGGTCCCGCACTGACGGTGATGCTGGGTGGCGGCGGAGACTGGGCGGTCCAGCAACTCTGGCTGTTCTGGGCGGCCCCCATCGGCGGGGCCATCCTTGCGGGTATCGTCTATCGCTGGCTGGGTGCCCACGAGGGCGACCGTTAGGGACGGGTCGCCTGTCCCGGTCCAGACTCTCGTCCGGACTCTCCCCCGGGGCACCTCCTCGGGGGAGAGGGCCGGGCACCCCCGCGAGTGCGGTCCGTCAGGCGTCGCCTGGAGGCCCTGCGAGCCAGCGCTCCGGGACCGCTTCCCCCCAACCGAACCTCCGCATCACCTCCGCGAATTCCCCCGTCAGGGGCGCCGTGATCACCACGGGACAGCCCGTCAGCGGGTGAGAAAAGCGCAATTCCGCGCAGGCCAACAGCAGGCGCCTGCAGCCGAGGAACTCCTGAAAGAAGCGATTGTGGCGTGCCTTGCCGTAGGTGGCGTCCCCGATCAGCGGGTGTGAGATGTGTTTCAGGTGCCTGCGGAGCTGGTGCCGTCGGCCTGTCACCGGCTCGAGCTCGAGCAGCGCGTAGCGCGCGGTCGGATAGCGGTCGACGGGCGTGTCCAACTCGACGACCGCCAGTCGCCGGTATCGGGTCAGCGCGGGCTGGGCCTCCTCCGTGTCCGCCCGTCCCCCCGACCGCAGGGCACCGGGGGAGGGGGGCGGGGCGTGACCCGGCTGCGCGCCCGTCCGTTCAGCCGCGGGCGACCACCGTGACCCTCGGGGCCCCTCCCGTTCATCGGGGCGGCGCCTGAGGGCGTGGTCGATCTCCCCGGCCTCCGGTGGATGGCCCCGTACGACGCCGAGGTAGGTCTTTCGCACCTCTCGGCCCTCGAACGCTGCGCCCAGCCTTTGAGCCACCTCGGGCAGGAGCCCGAACAGGAGCACCCCCGAGGTACCCCGGTCGAGGCGGTGCGCCGGGTAGACCCGTTGCCCGATCTGGTCGCGCACCTGCTGCACGGCGAACTCCTGCTCCGTGCGGGCGAGGTCGGTGCGGTGCACCAGGAGCCCGGGGGGCTTGTCGACCGCAACCAGGTGCGGGTCTCGGAAGAGGAGGGTCAGTGCGGCGCACATGCGGGGCTCGTCCCGGTATAGTACCCGCGAAAGAATATTCCAGATTTAACATAATATACATTATACGAAAATACTGGAACGAATCTCGCCATGCTCCCGAACAGGAACGCTCTCGCCCCGCGCAACGACCCGCAGGAAGACGACGCGCAGGAAGACGCTGTCGACACTCGCAGCAAGACACGACGAAAGCGCGACGCCGAGGCCCTGCAGGCGCTGGGTGAGCGCTTGGTGGAATTGAAGCCCTCGCGTCTCGCCCGCGTCCCGCTGGACGAGCGCCTGCGCGAGGAGATCCTGACGGCCCAGAGAATCCAGGCCCGGGGGGCGCGCCGGCGCCAGTTGCAGCTCATCGGGAGACTCATGCGCTCGGCCGACGCGGCCGCGATCGCGAACGCGCTGGCCCGCCTGGAGGCCGGCGCCCTAACGGTCAGCGGCGACGCTGCGCCGGGCCCGGGAAAATAAACGGAAGAAGTTTTCCGTGGTCGCCTCGGCCACGGTCTCCAGGGGCTCGCCTCGAAGCCCCGCGATGCGCTCGGCGACGTGGCGGACGTAGGCCGGCTCGTTGGGCTTGCCCCGATGGGGCACGGGCGCGAGCCACGGGGCGTCGGTCTCCACCAGCAGTCGGTCCGGGGGAACGCGGCGCGCCACCTCGTGAATCGCGTGGGCGCTGGGGAAGGTCACGATTCCCGACAAGGAGACGTAGAGGCCCAGCTCGAGAAAGGCCTCGGCGGTGGCCCAGTCCTCGGAAAAGCAGTGCATGACGCCCCCCACTTCCTGCACGCGCTCCTCGCGCAGGACACGCAGGGTGTCCGCGGCGGCGTTCCGCGAGTGAATCACCAGGGGCAGCCCTGCCGCCTTCGCGGCGGCGATGTGCCTCCGGAACCGGTTGCGCTGCCACTCGAGGTCGCCCTCGCTGCGGTAGTAATCCAATCCCGTCTCGCCGATGGCGACCACGCGGGGGTCGCGGGCGAGCTCGGCCAGGGCTTCGGTGTCCGGGTCCCTCCCCTCGACCTCGTTCGGGTGCACGCCGACCGAGGCGAACACGCCGTCGTAGCGCCCCGCCACGTCGAGCACGGCGGGCAGGCCCTCGAGGGTGACGCAGGCGCAGAGGATGTGTCGGACACCCTGCCGGCGGGCAGCCGCAAGCACCCCGTCGAGGCTACCCTCGCGGGGCGGGATGAGGTCCAGGTGGCAGTGCGAGTCGACCAGATCGACCGACATGTCCCCTCGGCCTGTATTCCCCTGCATTACATGGTGTGCGTCTGGCGCTCGGACTTCAGTGCGGCGGCGAGATAGTTCTCGATCTTGCTGCGGGTCTGGCCCTTGTCCAGGTCACTGAACTGGACACCAATGCCCGCGCTGCGCTGCCCCTGGGCACCCTTGGGGGTCACCCACACCACCCGTCCGGCCACCGGCAGCCTGTCTTTCTCTTCCATCAACGTGAGGAGCATGAACACCTCGTCTCCCAACCGATAGGGCTTCGGCGTCGGGATGAAGAGGCCACCGTTCTTGATGAACGGCATGTAGGCGGCGTAGAGGGCGCCCTTGTCCTTGATGGTGAGGGAGAGAATGCCCTGCTTGGTCCCGTTCACGCGCGTTCCTCCGGAAACCGGGCACCATCGGCGCGCTCGCCCCCTGCGCGTGCCCAGAGCGAGGCGAGCGTATCCAGCACCAACGGCTGGCTCAGGCTGATCCCCGCGTCGAGGGTCCGCCGGCTGTCGAGGCAGAAGTCCATGATTTCGAATAGTACCCGAATGTCGGCCGCCTTCCCTGGTTTCGGTCGCACGCCCGCAGGCTTTAGTGCGGCGTCGCCGGCACGGGACTTCGAGGCCCACGCGCGCACGGCGTCTGCGCCGAGGTGCCAGCACCATCGGCACACCTCTGCGGCCCCCAGCTTCCCCCAGGATTCCGCCACGGCGACGGGGTCGGCTTGCGAGGCGAGGAGCGCCGAGACCCCCTCCTCCACCTTCCCCATGCCCTCCAGGGCCTCGCTCCGGGCGACGGCCAGCGCGGCCAGGGGAGCCCCCCCTGACAGTTTCAAGAACCGATCCGCGTCCCCAGGTTCGGAGAGGTGCCCCACGAGCCAGCTCTTTGCGACGCCGTGGGGTGGGGCCCGGAAGGAGAGCCTCTGGCAACGGCTGCGCACGGTGGCGGGCAACCGGCTGGGCACGTGACTGACCAGCAGCAGGACGCTCTCCCCCTGGGGCTCCTCGAGCGTCTTCAGCAATGCGTTGGCCGCGCTGCGGTTCATCGCCTCGGCGGGGTGGATCAGCACCACCTTCCTCCTGCCCATGGCGCTGCGCAGGGCCAGATGGGCCGTGAGCTCCCGGATCGCGTCCACGCGCAGCGGCTTGCCCGCCTCTTCGGGGGTCAATTCGACGTAGTCGGGATGAGCCCCCTGCCCCATCATCCGGCAGGACGCACAGGTGCCGCAGGGGGTGTCGGGGGCCCCGGGGCTCGTGCAGAGCAGCGCGTGCGCGAGCCGTCGCGCGAACGCCTCTTTCCCGAGCCCGGGGGCCCCGGCGAGCAGCACCGCGTGGGGCGTGCGCCCGCTCTCCGCCCAGGCGCGCACCTGACGCCACTGGGCCTCGTGCCAGGGCAGCGGATGGGCGAAGCTCACAGCCATGGCCGCAACGCCCGCTCGACCCGCAGCCGGACCTCGTCCGGTTCGGCATCCGTGTCGATGACGCGAAAGCGCCCGGGGAAACGCTCGGCCCGGGCGCGATAGGCCGCCTGCACCCGCTCGAAGAACGCCCGCTCCTCCTGCTCGAAGCGGTCCTCGGCGCCCCGGTGGGCCACCCGGGCGAGCCCGGTGGCGATCGGAAGGTCGAAGAGCAGCGTCAGGTCCGGCTGCAGATCGCCGTGGACCCACCGCTCGAGGGTGACGATGCGCTCGGCGGGCAGACCCCGCCCACCTCCCTGGTAGGCGTAGGTCGCGTCCGTGAACCGGTCGCAGAGGACCCATTGGCCCGCGTCCAGCGCCGGGCGGATGACCCGCGCGAGGTGCTCGGCCCGCGCCCCGAAGAGCAGGAGGAGCTCCGCCTCGGGACTCATGGGCCCCAGGTCCGGGCGCAGCAGGAGCTGCCGGATCCCCTCTCCGAGGGGTGTTCCGCCGGGCTCCCGCGTCAGGAGGACGGTGTGCCCGGCGCTCTGGATGAGGTCGCGGATCGCGGTGAGATGGGTGCTCTTTCCCGCGCCCTCGATGCCCTCTACCGTGATGAAGCGTCCCTTCGACATGGCCTCGGCGCTGCGCTCACGGTGCCCGGGGAGGACGAGAAGCCTCGCCGGCCGGCGCCGTTGCCCGGGGGGACTGGAATTCCGCCACCGCGCGCCGGTGGGCCTCGTAGGTATCGGAGAAGTGATGGCTGCCGTCGCCGCGGGACACATAGAACAGTGCCGTCCCCGCCTCCGGTTGGACGGCGGCCTGAAGAGAGGCCCGCCCAGGCATGGCAATCGGAGTCGGCGGCAAACCGACCCGGACATAGGTGTTGTAGGGCGTGTCGCGGGTGAGGTGCTCCCGCCGCAGGTTGCCGTCGAAGGGTTCCCCGAGACCGTAGATGACCGTCGGGTCCACCTGTAACGCCATACCCTTGCGCAGCCGGCGCACCAGCACCCCGGCGACCCGGGCCCGCTCCTCGGCGCGTCCGGTCTCCCGCTCGATGATCGATGCGAGGATCAGCGCTTCGTCCGGGCCCTTCAGATCGAGCGTGGGGCTGCGCCCCGCCCAAGCGCTCGCGAGGGCTGCGTTCATGTCCCGACGGGCACGGCGCAACACCTCGGCGTCTGTCGCACCCCTGGGGAAATGGTACGTCTCGGGAAGGAAACGGCCCTCGGGATGGACTCCTCGCGCCCCGATACGCTCCATGACGGCCTCCGGCGAAAGGCCGGCCAGGGTGGCCTTCAGGACCGGGTGCTGCTCGAGGGCATGGCGGACCTGGGCGAAGGTCCAGCCCTCCACGATGGTGAAGGAGTATTGGACTACCCGCCCGTCCTGGAGCATCTGCAGCAGGTCGCGGGGGGTGGCCCCCGCAGGAACGCGATACTCACCGGCCTTCAGCCGGGTCGCGGCCCCGGTGAAGCGTGCGTACAGCGAGAGCCAGTGGGGCCACGGCAGCAGGCCCTGACCCTGGAACTGCCGCGCGAGCCCCTCGACGGTCTGTCCGGCCTGCAGGTCGACCAGCAGCCCTTCCGGGGGCAGGGGCAGAGGGCGGTCGAGAAACGAGCGCCAGGCGAGCACGTGGGAGCCGACGGCGCCCGCCAGGGTGATCGTGGCGAGAAGGAAGAGCGTGACCGCGGCGGCGAGGGCCGACCGAACGCGGGAACGGCGCGCCGGCGGCGCCGCCTGGGGCTCAGACGAGACGCCGGAAGACGAGGGTTCCGTTGGTGCCACCGAAGCCGAAGGAGTTCGACATGGCGACCTCGATGCGCATGGAGCGGGCCGTGTGGGGCACGTAGTCCAGGTCGCACTCCGGTCCCGGGTTGTCCAGATTGATGGTCGGGGGCGCGACCTGGTCGCGGATGGCAAGCACGGAGAAGATCGCCTCGACGCCGCCCGCGGCACCGAGCAGGTGACCGGTCATGGACTTGGTCGAGCTGACGGCGAGCCGCCGGGCGTGCTCCCCGAACGCGGCCTTCACCGCGCGGGTCTCGGCCAGGTCACCTGCGGGGGTCGAGGTCCCGTGCGCGTTGATGTAGTCCACGTCGGACGGGGACAGTCTGGCGTCGGCGAGGGCAATCTCCATGCATCGCCTGGCACCCTGCCCGTCCTCCGGCGGCGCCGTCATGTGGTAGGCGTCGCTGTTCAGGCCGAAGCCCGCCAGCTCGGCGTAGATCCGCGCCCCTCTTGCCGTGGCATGCTCGTAGGACTCCAGGACGACCACACCCGCACCGTCCGAGAGGACGAATCCGTCCCGGTCCCGGTCCCAGGGGCGGCTGGCCCGCTCCGGCTCCTCGTTACGGCTCGAGAGCGCCCGCGCGGCGGCGAACCCCGCGAGACCGAGGGGACAGCTGGCCATCTCGGCACCGCCCGCGATCATCACGTCCACGTCACCGTGGGCGATGAGCCGGCCGGCGTCCCCGATGTTGTGGGTGCCGCTGGAGCAGGCACTCACGATGCCGTAATTCGGGCCCTTGATTCCGTAGCGGATCGAGAGGTTGCCGGCAATCATGTTGATGATGTTGCTCGGCACGAAGAAGGGAGAGACCTTCCGCGGCCCGCCATCCAGGAGCGCCTGATAGCCCTTCTCGATCCCGGGCAGCCCCCCGATGCCCGAGCCGATGGCGACCCCTACCCGCTCGGCGTTCGCCTCGGTGATCTCCAGCCCCGAGTCCGTGACGGCCTCCACAGCCGCCGCGATGCCGTAGTGGATGAAGGGGTCCATCTTCTTCACGTCCTTGGGAGGGACGTAACGGCTCGCCTCGAACCCCTTCAGGGTGCCGGCGATCCGAACGGGGAACGCCGACGCGTCGAAATGGGTGATGGTGGAAATACCGCTCTTGCCCGCGAGGACGCTCGCCCAGGACTCCGCCACGTTGAGTCCCACCGGCGACACGATGCCAACTCCTGTAACGACGACGCGTCTGGACAATGTCTGGGTCCCGCAAGAGCAGCCCCCCGGATACGGGGGGCTCGCAGTGGCCAACGCCGGGCGGCGCTTCGGGCTCAGCCCAGGTGAGCGCCGATGTAGTCCGCGGCCTGGCGGACCGTGGTGATCTTCTCCGCCTCTTCGTCCGGGATCTCGCAATTGAACTCTTCTTCGAGAGCCATCACGAGCTCGACCGTGTCGAGCGAGTCCGCCCCGAGGTCATCCACGAACGACGAATCCCCCGAGACCTCCTCTTCCTTGACCCCCAACTGCTCGACCACGATCTTCTTGACTCGTTCTTCGATCTCGCTGATGTCCACAGCTTTCCTCCGCTGAGCGCTAGCCAATGCAGCGCGCCTTAGTGTAGTGGAAAAGACCCCCGTTTCAACACGACAGCTCCCCGGGAGCGGCTGGCAGGGCATCAGCCAGCAGTCCGGGCGAGCGCCTCCCGCAATCCTTCCGGGTCGCCCAACGGCAGGACCGTGGCCTCGGCCACGATGCGCCGGTTGAGGGCCGAGAGGACCTTCCCGGGCCCCGCCTCCACGTACGCCGAGGCCCCCCGGGAGGCCATCGCCCGCACGCACTCGGCCCAGCGGACCGGGCGGTGGAGTTGGGCGGCAAGGGCCTCCCGGATGCCGTCGGCATCGGATCGGGGGGCCGCATCGACGTTGTGTACGACGGGGATACCGGGGGCCCGGATGGCGAGTCCGGCCAGGCGCTCCGTCAGGCGGACAGCCGCAGGCCGCATCAGCGCGCAGTGGGAGGGAACGCTCACTGCAAGCACCACCGCCCGCTTCGCCCCGGCCGACCGGGCGGCCTCCACCGCCCGCTGGACCGCCGCCGCGGCGCCCGCCACGACGACCTGCCCGGGGGCGTTGAAATTGGCGGCCGAGACCACCTCGCCCTGGGCCGCCTGCTCACAGGCCGCCAGGACCTGCTCGTCCTCCAGGCCGAGAATCGCGGCCATCGCGCCCGCACCGCGCGGCACGGCGTCCTGCATGTAACGGCCCCGGTCGGCCACCAGCGCCACGGCATCGGTGAACTCGAGCGCCCCCGCGCACACGAGCGCGGTGTACTCCCCGAGGCTGTGTCCGGCCATCATCGAGGGGGACGCCCCGCCCTGCTCGCGCCACAGCCGCCAGAGCGCGACTCCGGCCGCCAGGAGCGCCGGCTGGGTCCGCTCGGTGCGGTCGAGCTCCGTCTCGGGTCCCGCCTGCACGAGCCGCCAGAGGTCGTAGCCCAGGACCCCGGAGGCCTCGGCATAGGTCTGCCGGACGACCGGGAACGCCTCGTCGAACGCGCCGAGCATCCCGACCGATTGGGAGCCCTGCCCGGGGAATACCATCGCAAAATTCACGCCTGCCCTGTCCTCCCCAGCGCCCATCTCTTGCCTTCTCCGTGACTCCGCCTGACCGGCCCGCCCTTCAATAGACCAGGTAAGCCGCGCCCCAGGTGAATCCGGCCCCGAAGGCCTCGAGCAACAGACGCTGACCGCGCTGCACCCGGCCGTCGCGAACCGCCGTGTCGAGCGCGAGGGGCACGGAGGCGGCCGAGGTGTTGCCGTGGACGTCCACGGTCACCACGACCCGGTCCATGGGCAGCTTCAGCTTCTTTGCGGTCGCAGAGATGATGCGCACGTTCGCCTGATGCGGCACCAACCAGTCGATGGCGTCCCGCGTCACCCCGTTGGCCTCGAGGGTCTCGTCGACGATGCTGCCCAGGGTGTTGACCGCCACCCGGAAGACCTCGTTGCCCTGCATCCGGATATAGGCGTTGCCTCCCGCGACCCGTTCGTAGCCCTGGGATATGCCCCCGTCCACCGCCAACAGGTGCTCGTAGGCCCCGTCCGCGTGGATGTGGGTCGACAGCACCCCCGGCTCCCCGCTCGCCTCCAGCACCACCGCGCCCGCACCGTCGCCGAACAGCACGCAGGTCGCCCGGTCCGTCCAGTCGAGGATCCGGGACAGGGTCTCGGCGCCCACCAGCAGGGCGCGGCGAACCGTGCCGGATCGGATGAACTGGTCGACCACCGTCATGCCGTAGAGAAAACCGGTGCAGACGGCCTGGATGTCGAAGGCGGGGCATCCCCCCACTCCGAGCCGTGCCTGCAGGAGGCACGCGGTGCTGGGGAACACCTTGTCGGGGGTGGTCGTGGCGACGACGATCAGGTCGAGCTCGGAGGGTGCGACACCGGCGGCATCGAGGGCCTGGCGGGCCGCCCGCTCGGCCAGGTCACAGGTGGTCTCGTCGGGCGCCGCAATGCGGCGCTCCCGGATCCCCGTCCGGGTGCGGATCCACTCGTCGGAGGTGTCCACCATCCGCTCGAGCTCGGCGTTGGTCAGGACACGCTCCGGGAGACAACCGCCCGTGCCGGTGATGCGCGAGTAGGTCAAGAGGCCTCTCGACGACCGACGAGCCTTGCCCCGAGGTGCTCGCTGATCCGCTGGGGCACGTTCTTTTCCACTTCCCGGGCCGCCTCTCGCAGCGCGTGCGCGAAGGCAAGCCGGTCGGCGCCCCCGTGGCTCTTCACGACGGTTCCCCGCAGACCGAGAAGGCTCGCCCCGTTGTAGCGCCGGGGGTCGATGCGGGCGCGAAGCCGACGCAGGACCGGCAGCGCCACGAGCCCCGCCAGCCGGGTGAGGGGGTTGCGGGTGAACTCCTGGCGCAGGAAATGAGAGATCATCCGCGCCACGCCCTCACTGGTCTTGAGCGCGACGTTCCCGACGAAGCCGTCGCACACCACCACGTCCACCGTCCCCGCGTAGATGTCGTCACCCTCGACGAATCCCACGTAGTTCAGGTCGCTCTGGGCGAGGAGTTGGGCAGTCTCCTTGACCCGCTCGTTGCCCTTGATGGGCTCCTCGCCGATGTTGAGGAGACCGACCCGGGGACTGGGGAGGTTGTCCACGGCGCTCACGAGCACGGACCCCATGACGGCGAACTCGAGCAGTTGCCCCGGGGTCGAATCCACGTTCGCGCCGAGGTCGAGAACGTGGGTGTGCCCTTTCATCGTGGGCAGGGCGGTCGAGATCGCCGGGCGGTCGATCCCGGGCAGCGTCTTCAGCACGAAACGCGCGGTCGCCATCAGGGCCCCGGTGTTCCCGGCGCTCACGCAGGCGTCTGCGTCGCCCCGCTTGACCAGGTCGATGGCCACGCGCATGGACGAGTCTTTCTTGTTGCGCAGGGCCACCGCGGGCGGCTCGTCCATCTCCACCCGCTGCGAGGCGTGGTGGATCCGCAGGCGCTCCCGATGGTCCGCCCGCTGCCCCACCCGGTCGATCTCGTGCCCGATGACGGCCTGGTCGCCCACCAGCACCAGACGGATGTCGTCGATGCCCGCGAGGACGTCCAGGGCGGCGGGCACCACCACGGTCGCACCGTGGTCCCCGCCCATCGCGTCGACCGCGATCGTGACGCTCAAGCGCTACTCTTCCGTCTCGGCTTCCGTCTCCGGAAGGACCTTTCTCCCGCGATAGAAGCCGTCCGTCCCCACGTGGTGCCGGCGATGCACCTCGCCCGTGGTCTGGTCGACCGACAGGGGTGGGTTGGAAAGACCGTCGTGGGAGCGGCGCATGCCGCGCTTGGACGGGGTCTTGCGATTCTGCTGAACGGCCATACGGTTCTCCTCGGATTGGACGTCTCTATTTCTCGATGACTCTGTCTGGGTGACTCCGCACGCGTACGCCCTTCACCGAAGCGCGGGCCGCGCTCAGCCACTCCCCTTCGTTTCCTCGCTGTCCCGCGACCGCAGCGCCGCGAACGGACTGGAGCGCTCCGCGGGTGCCGCCTCCGCCTCCGGCCGAGCCGCCCCCCCGCAGCCCGGCGGGGGATGGGCGGGCACCTGGGGTAGCGCCAGCAGAAGCTCGTCTTCCACCATCTCTGCCAACGAGAGCGCCTGACCTTCCCCCAGGAGCAGAGGGTCCTCCTCCTCCGCCAGCCGCTCCGCCTCCGCGTCGCTGCCCACGACCACCAGGTGGACCGGCACGTCGACGGCAAAGTCGAACGGCTCGAGACAGCGCTGACAGGTCAAGCGCAGGAGCGCCCCGATCCTCCCGAGAACGACCACCCGCCCACGGCCCTCCTGGCGAAAATCCAGGCGGACCTCTGCCTCGCCCCGCCGGTCGACCAGCAACTCCGCGAGCCGGCGCAGGCGCTCGAGCGGCAAACGCCCCGCGAGCGAGCGACCGAGCTCGGCGAGTCGCACGGGTTCGATGAAGGCCGGCAACCCCCCCGACATAAGCGGCGAATAGTAGGGTTCCAGGCCCCGGGTGTCAAAGAAAACAGGCCTCCCGGGAGCCCCGGGACGGGGTCCTGACCGGGACCACGGGTGTCCCGGGGATTGTGTGGCGACACCCTTGGCTTGACGTGTGAAAGCCTCCATACTTCAGCGCCATGCTTCAGGGCGCCCTTCCCGTCGACTCCACGCACCACGACTCTCCGGGCCTCGTGAGCCCTGAGGACCCGCCCGCCGGCGTCCCTCGATTGTCCGCCGTGGGGCTCACGTGCGTGCGTGACGACCGGGTGCTCTTCCGGGACCTCAGTCTGTCCGTCTCACCCGGAGACGTCCTGCAGGTGGACGGCCGCAACGGCAGCGGCAAGACGAGCCTGTTGCGGATCCTGTGCGGCCTCAGCCTGCCCGCCGAGGGGCAGGTTCTCTGGGACGGTGAGCCGATCGCCCGCGTGCGCTCCGATTTCCTTCTCGACCTTGCCTACCTCGGGCACGCGCCGGGGGTGAAGCTCGAGCTGACGCCCATCGAGAACCTGCGCATCGCCCGGGCGTTGAAGCGGGCGCGGGAGGACGTCGGGCTGGACCAGGCCCTCGAGCGTCTGGGTCTGCTCGGCTTCGAAGACGTTCCCGCGCGGACGCTCTCCGCGGGGCAGTGCCGGCGGGTCGCCCTGGCCAGGCTGCTCGTCACGCGCGCGCGGCTCTGGATCCTGGACGAGCCCTTCACGGCCATCGACCGCCGGGGTGTGGCCGACATCGAGGCGTTGATATCCGAGCACACCCACGAAGGCGGCATGGTCGTGCTGACCTCGCACCACCCGGTCAGGCTGACGGACTGCCGGGTCGACAGCGTTCACCTCTCCGCATGACCGCCGCACTGCCCCAGGAAGACCCCACCCACGAGAGGTCCGCCGAAACGGCGGCGCCGTCGCTCGCCGACGCGTTCTGGGTGCTGTTGCGCCGTGACCTGACCCTCGCCTTCCGTCACCGGGGCGAGCTGGCGAACCCGCTCCTCTTCTTCGTGATCGTGGTTTCGTTGTTCCCGCTGGGGATCACCCCGGAGAGCCAGACTCTGCGCCTGCTGGCACCGGGCCTCATCTGGGTCGCCGCTCTCCTCGCGACGATGCTCTCCCTCGACGGGGTGTTCCGGTCGGACTACGACGACGGCGCACTCGAGCAGATCGTTCTCAGCCCGCACCCCCTCTCCGTCCTGGTGCTCGCGAAGATCCTGGCCCACTGGCTGGTGACCGGGTTGCCCCTGCTCGTGCTCGGGCCCCTGCTGGGCGTGTTGCTCGCCCTTCCGGCGCGTGCCATGGGCACCCTGTTCCTGACTCTGGCGCTCGGGACGCCGGTGTTGAGCCTGGTCGGGGCAATCGGAGTCGCCCTGACGGTGGGGCTGCGCCGCGGCGGCGCGCTGCTTTCGCTGCTGGTCCTCCCGCTCTACGTTCCCCTGCTCATCTTCGCCGCCAACGCGGTGGGTGCAGCGGGGGCCGGCCTGCCTGTGACCGGGCAACTGCTTTTCATCGGGGCACTGCTGATCCTCTCGATCACGCTTGCCCCCGTTGCCACCGCCGCTGCCCTGCGGATCAGCCTGAGCTAGAAAACCCATGTGGACTTGGCTTCAGCGGATTGCCTCCCCCCCCCATTTCTACCGCCTGGCGGGCCGACTCGTGCCCTGGCTCGCGGTGCTCACGACCCTCCTGGTCGCGGCGGGCCTCGTGGGCGGGCTGGGGTTCTCCCCCGCCGACTACCAGCAGGGGGACGCCTTCCGGATCATCTTCGTGCACGTCCCGAGCGCCTGGATGTCCATGTTCATCTACGTGGTCATGGCCATCGCCGGCGCGATCTTCCTCGTCTGGAATCAGAAGGTCGCGGACGTGCTGGCAGGCGCCAGCGCCCCCATCGGGGCCTCCTTCACCTTCCTCGCCCTGGTGACCGGCGCCGTCTGGGGCAAGCCCATGTGGGGCGCCTGGTGGGTGTGGGACGCGAGGCTCACGTCGGAGCTCGTGCTGCTCTTCCTCTACCTCGGGATCATCGCGCTGCGCTCGGCCATCGAGGACCGGCGCAACGCGGGGCGTGCTGCGGCGGTGCTCTCGCTGGTCGGGGTCGTGAACATCCCCATCATTCACTACTCCGTGATGTGGTGGAACACGCTGCACCAGGGGCCCACGGTGACGAAGCTCGATTCGCCCTCGATTCACCTGAGCATGCTCATCCCCCTGCTGGTCATGGCGCTCGGGTTCAAACTCTTCTATGCGACCACGGTCTTGATGCGCGCCCGCTGCGATCTGCTGTCGCGGGAGCGCGAGAGTCCCTGGGCCGAGGAGGCCTCACGGTCATGACGGGCATCACGTCGTTCCTGCACATGGGCGGGTACGCGTTCTACGTGTGGACCGCCTACGGGGTGGCATTCGTCGTGCTCACGGCCAATCTGATCGCCGCCGTCGCGTGCCAGCGCCGGGTCCGCCGGGACCTGCAGCGGCGCGCCCGGCGTGCCAGGAGAACCGCATGAAATCGGGAAAGAAGCGCCTGGCCCTGGTCGGCGTGATCCTGCTCGGCGTCGGCGCCGCGGCAGCCCTCGCGTTCACGGCCTTCCGCCAGAACATGCTCTACTTCTTCAGCCCCACGCAGGTCAGCGCAGGGGAGGCACCCATCGGCCACACGTTCCGCCTGGGCGGGCTGGTGGAGACCGGCAGCCTGAAGCGTCACGCTGACGGGCTGACGGTCGACTTCGCGATCACCGACACGGCCCACCGGGTCCCGGTGACCTACTCGGGGGTCCTGCCCGACCTGTTCCGCGAGGGGCAGGGAACCGTCGCCCTCGGCAAGCTCGGACCGGACGGCCGGTTCGCAGCCGACGAGGTCCTCGCCAAGCACGACGAGAACTACATGCCCCCCGAGGTGGCCGACGCGCTGAAGACCGCTGGCGCCGGACCCGCTGCCGTCACGGGCCGCACGGGGCGCCTGCCGTGATCCCGGAAATCGGTCACTTCGCGCTGATCCTCGCGCTCGGGGTCGCCGCAGTTCAGGGTGTTCTGCCGCTCATCGGGACCGCCCGCGGCATCCCGGGGTGGGTGGCGACCGCCGTGCCCGCGGCGCGGGCGCAGCTCCTGCTCCTGCTCGTCGCCTTCGGCGCCCTCACCTACTCGTTCGTCGTCAGTGACTTCTCGGTGGCCTACGTGGCCCACAACTCCAATACCGAGCAGCCCCTGGTCTACCGCATCTCGGCGGTCTGGGGCGCGCACGAGGGGTCGCTCCTGCTCTGGGCGCTCCTGCTCGCCCTGTGGACCGTGGGGGTCAGCCTCTTCCGCCGGGGCCTTCCGGACGAGCTGGTCGCAAGGGTCGCCGCCACCTGTGGCCTGGTGAGCATCGGCTTCCTGCTCTTCATGCTCCTCACGTCGAACCCCTTCGACCGGCTGATCCCCGTCCCCACGCAGGGCCGGGAGTTGAACCCCCTGCTCCAGGATCCGGGGCTCGCGCTGCACCCGCCGATGCTCTACATGGGCTACGTCGGGCTGGTCGTCCCCTTCGCCTTCGCGGTGGCCGCACTGATGGAAGGTCGGGTGGACGCGGCGTGGGTTCGATGGTCGCGCCCCTGGACCCTGGTGGCCTGGGTCTTCCTGACCCTCGGTATCGCGCTCGGCAGCTGGTGGTCCTACTACGAGCTCGGCTGGGGCGGGTGGTGGTTCTGGGACCCGGTCGAGAACGCCTCCCTGATGCCCTGGCTCGTGGCCACCGGGCTGCTGCACTCCCTGGCCGTCACCGAGAAGCGCGGCGCGTTCAAGGCCTGGACGGTGCTCCTCGCCATCTTCGGTTTTTCGCTGAGCCTGCTCGGGACCTTCCTCGTGCGCTCGGGCGTGCTGGTCTCGGTCCACGCCTTCGCCAGCGACCCCGCAAGGGGAGTGTTCATCCTGATTTTCCTGGCGGCCGTGGTGGGTAGCTCCCTGCTCCTCTACGCCTGGCGGGCCCCGGCCGTCGCCGGCGGGGGAAGCTTCGAGCTGATGTCCCGCGAGACGCTGCTGCTCCTCAACAACGTCGTCCTGGTCGCGGCCTCGGCCAGCATCCTGCTGGGCACCCTGTACCCGCTGTTCATGGATGCCCTGGGACTCGGCAAGATCTCCGTGGGGCCACCCTACTTCAACAGCGTGTTCGTCCCTCTGGCCCTCCCGCTCGTGCTGCTCCTGGGGCTCGGTCCGCTGGTCCGGTGGAAAGAGGACAGCGCCTCCGCCCTCGCCCGCGCCCTCTGGCCCACGGCCGCGGCGGCGGTGGCGCTCGGCACGGCGCTGGTCGTGCTTCTGGGAGGGGGGACCGTGGTGGGCGTCATCCTCTCCACCGTGCTCGCCGTCTGGGTCCTCCTGACCGCGGGGGCCGGCCTCGCCCGGAGGCTTCGCAAGCGCGGGGGGCTCGCCGGCCTGTTCGGTCTCCCCCGTGCCTACCTGGGGATGGTCGTCGCGCACCTGGGGGTCGCGGTGCTGACGCTGGGGATCGCCGTCAGCTCCACGTACAGCAAGGAACGGGACGTGAACATGGGCGTCGGAGAGAGCGCCAAGGTCGGGAATCACGACTTCCGTTTCGAGGGCGTTACCCGATTGCCCGGACCGAACTACCTTGCGACGCAGGGCACGGTGCGGGTGACCCGGGAAGGTCGGGAGGTGGCGACCCTGCACCCGGAGAAGCGTCAGTACGCCTCCCAGTCCCATTCGATGACCGAGGCGGCCATCCATTCCCGTCTCACGCGAGATATCTACGTGGCCCTCGGCGAGGCGGCCCAGGGTGACGCGTGGAGCCTGCGGATCTACAACAAACCGTTCATTCAGTGGATCTGGTGGGGATCGGTGCTGATGGCGCTGGGCGGCCTCCTCGCCGCCACCGACCGGCGCTACCGCCTCCTGGCCGAGGCTGCGCGGCAGCCGGGCGCCGGGGGACCGTCCAGGCTCGCTCTCGCGGGGAAACGCTGATGGGACGCTACGTCGCACTCGGGCTCTTCCTGATCCTGCTGATCTTTCTGGGGTACGGCCTGACCCTGAATCCTCGGGAGGTCCCCTCTCCGCTCATCGGCAAGCCCGCTCCCGCGTTCCGGCTGCCCACGGTCGCCGACCCGGCAAAATCGATGGGCACCGACGACTTCGCGGGCAAGGTGACCCTGCTGAACGTGTGGGCCAGCTGGTGCGTGTCCTGCCGGCAGGAGCACCCCCTGCTGGTGGAGTTGGCGCGCAAAGGCAGCGTCCAGGTCTACGGGTTGAATTACAAGGACACCCGGCAGGACGCCCGGCGCTGGCTCGCCTCGTTCGGCGATCCCTACGTCGCGAGTGCCTTCGACGAGGACGGCCGCGTCGGCATCGAGTGGGGCGTCTATGGCGTGCCGGAGACCTTCGTCATCGACCGCAAGGGTGTCATTCGGCACAAGCTCACCGGCCCGGTGACCCCCGAAAACTGGGCGAAGACGCTCCAGCCGCTCATTCAACGGCTCCAGACGGCGGATTGAACCGTGAAGAGAACCCTCCCCGCATTGTTGCTTCTCTCCTTCAGCCTGGTTGCAATCGCGGCCGGTGTGGAGCCGCGCGCGTTCGATCGCCCGGAGCAGGAGGCCCGTTACCGCGCGCTCATCGCCGAGTTGCGCTGCCTCGTCTGCCAGAACCAGAACCTGGCGGAATCCGACGCGGAGCTCGCCCGGGACCTTCGGGACCAGACCTACGAGATGATCCGGGCAGGCCGCAGCGACGACGAGATCGTCGAGTTCATGGTCGGTCGCTACGGAGACTTCGTTCTCTACCGGCCACCCGTGACGGTCACGACCGCCTTGCTCTGGTTCGGGCCCGCGGTACTGGTGACACTCGGCGCCGTGCTCGCGCTCCTTTACGTGCGCCGCAGGGCCGGGCGCACGACGGGGGCGACCCTGTCCGAGGATGAGGAGAAGAAGGCCCGGGCGTTGCTTTCCGGGAAGGCGGTGGACCCATGACAGTCTTCCTCTTGAGCGCCGCCGCCCTGCTGGTGGTGGCCCTGGCGCTGGTCCTTCCTCCGCTGCTCGGCCGCGCGGGGGCGGCGGAGGACCAGCGGGACCGCCTGAACCTTGCGGTGCACCGGGACCGGGTCGCCGAGCTCGAGCAGCAGGAATCGGATGGCGAGCTCGGCCGGGACCAGGCCCAGGAGGCACGGCTCGAGATCGAGCGGGACCTTCTCCGGGACAGCGAGGTCCGCAGCGGCGCGCGCGCCACACGCCAGGCGCCCCGCTGGTCTGCCGTCCTGGTGGCGCTCGCGATTCCCGCGAGCGCCGTCTGGCTCTACGTGGAGCTCGGGACACCGGCGGCACTCCAGGGTACGCTCGCGGCCCCCCAGAGCGCCGCAGGGGTCCGGGGTGTGCCCGGCGAGCATTCCATGACCGACCTGATCGCCGGCCTCATCCGCAAACTGCAGGAGGACCCGAACAACCTGCAAGGCTGGGTGATGCTCGGCCGCTCCTACAACGCCCTCGAGCGCTTTGCCGAGGCGCGGGAGGCCTTCGGGGCAGCCGCCCGCCTGGCGCCCCGCGACGTCGAGGTCTTGACGGGCCTGGCCGAAGCGACGGCCCTCGCGAACGACGGCGACCTGACCGGCAAGCCCGAGGAGATCCTGCACCAGGCCTTGGCCATCGACCCCCGGGCCCCCACCGCGCTCTGGCTCTCGGGGCTGGCCGCCTCGCAGCGCCAGCAATACGCCGAGGCCATCGGCTATTGGGAGACCCTCGAGCAGGTCGTCACGAACGCGGAGGAAAAGGCTACCGTCGCGCAGTACCTCGTGGAGGCCCGCAAGCAGGTCGGGGAGAGCAAGGACTCCGCTCCCGCCCAGGCCACTCCCCCGGAGGCCTCCTCCGGCGGCGCGCCCGATCCCTCGATCTCGCCGGCGCCGACGACCCCGACCGCGGCCGTGGTCACCCCCGCCGCGGTGACCGTGCGGGTCACGCTCGCGCCCGAGCTTCAGGACCGCGTCGCCGCGGGGGATGCGGTGTTCGTGTACGCGCGCCCGGCAGAGGGTGCACGCATGCCGATCGCCATCGTGCGCCACACGGCCGCCGACCTCCCCCTGACGGTCATCCTGGACGACCGGGCGGTCATGACCGGCGGCACGAAGCTGTCCGCGACCCCGCAGGTGGTCGTGGGGGCTCGAGTGTCCCGGTCGGGGAATGCGATACCCCAGACCGGGGACCTGGAGGGGCAGAGTGAGGTCGTGTCCCCTTCGGAGACCCCAACGGTCGACGTCCGCATCGACCACCCGATCTGAGCGGCCAGACCGGCGTCACCTCGCAGACGGCCGGCATCCAGTGCTACGATAAACCGCTTTGCCCGCCAGCCCCGGCTGCGGGGGTTTGCGCGTGCGCGGCGCCGGGGCATCCCCATCGGCCCGCCTGCTCCAGCCAGTCACCCACGAAAGGGCTTCGATGTTCGGCAAGATCCTGATCGCAAACCGCGGCGAGATCGCGGTACGAGTGGTGCGGGCCTGTAACGAGATGGGCATCAAGCCCGTCGCGGTGTACACCGACGCCGACCGGCACGCCCTCCACGTCAAGAAGGCCGACGAGGCCTACAACATCGGCCCCGAGTCCGTCGCCGGGTACCTGAACGTCCACCGGCTCGTCAACCTCGCCGTCGCGGCGGGCTGCGACGCCCTGCACCCAGGGTACGGCTTCCTCTCGGAGAACCCTCTGCTCGCCGAGGCCTGCGAGGCCCGCGGGGTGCGGTTCATCGGCCCTACCCCGGACGTCATTCGTCGGATGGGCGACAAGACCGAGGCCCGTCGAACCATGCGTGCCGCCGGGGTTCCCGTGATTCCCGGCAGCGACCGCAACCTCGATTCGCTGGAGGACGCTCTCGGGGTGGCCGATGAGGTGGGCTACCCGGTGATGCTCAAGGCGACCTCGGGCGGTGGCGGGCGGGGCATCCGCCGCTGCAACACCCCGGAGGAGCTCCGGCGGCACTTCGACCGGGTGGTGTCGGAGGCCCGCAAGGCGTTCGGCACCGCCGAGGTCTTCCTCGAGAAGGCCATCATCAACCCTCGCCACATCGAGGTTCAGATCCTGGCGGACCACTTCGGGCACATCGTCCATCTGTTCGAGCGGGACTGCTCGATCCAGCGCCGCCACCAGAAGCTCCTGGAGATCGCCCCCTCGCCGCAGCTCGACGACGACGTCCGTCAGCGCCTCGGGGCCTATGCCGTTCGGGCGGCTGCGGCCGTCGGCTACACGAACGCCGGCACGGTGGAATTCCTCCTGGACCAGGACGGCCAGGTCTACTTCATGGAGATGAACACCCGACTGCAGGTCGAGCACACGGTGACCGAGCAGATCACCGGCATCGACATCGTGAAGGCGCAGATCCGCATCGCAAACGACGAGCCCCTGCCCTTCCGGCAGGAGGAGATCACGCGTCGGGGATACGCCATGCAGTTCCGCATCAACGCGGAGGACCCCAAGAACGATTTCCTCCCGAGCTTTGGTTGCATCACGCGCTACTACGCACCCGGCGGGCCCGGGGTGCGTACGGACGGAGGCATCTACACGGGCTACGAGATCCCTCCCTATTACGACTCGCTCTGCGTGAAGCTCTCGGTGTGGGCGCTGTCGTGGGAGGAGGTCCTGGACCGCTCGGGCCGGGCGCTGAAGGACCTCGGGCTCGGTGGGGTCAAGACGACCATCCCGTTTCACCAGCGAATCCTGCAGGTTCCCGAGTTCCGGTCGGGCCGTTTCGACACCAGCTTCATCGAGACTCACCCGGAGCTCCTCGACTACTCCGTTCAGAGGCCGGCCCAGGAAATGGCGGCGGCCTTCGCGGCCGCGATCGCCGCTCACCTCGGGTACTGAGAGAGGACCGCGCCATGTCCCGCGTGTACATCACCGATACCAGCCTGCGCGATGCGCACCAGTCCCTCCTCGCGACCAGGATGCGCACGGCCGACATGCTGCCCGTCTGCCCGAAGCTCGATCGGGTCGGTTACTGGTCTCTCGAGGTCTGGGGTGGGGCCACCTTCGATTCCTGCATCCGGTTCCTGAAGGAGGACCCCTGGGACCGGCTGAAGCAGTTGCGCCGGGCCCTGCCCAACACCCGCCTGCAGATGCTGCTGCGGGGTCAGAACCTGGTGGGCTACCGTCACTATTCGGACGACGTGGTGCGTGCCTTCGTGGCCCGGGCGGCCGAGAACGGGATCGACGTCTTCCGCATCTTCGACGCCCTGAACGACACCCGGAACCTGCGCACGGCGGTCAACGCGGTGCGGGCCGCCGGCAAGCACGCGCAGGGCGCGATCGCCTACACGACGAGCCCCGTGCACAGCATCGAGCAGTTCGTTGCGATGGCCCGCGAGCTCGAGGAGATGGGGTGCCAGAGCATTGCCATCAAGGACATGGCGGGCCTGCTCACGCCGCGTTCCAGCGAGACCCTGGTGCGAGCGCTCGTGCGCTCGGTCGGGGTACCCATCCAGGTACATTCCCACGCGACGGCCGGACTGGCTGAGATGTGCCAGTTCAAGGCGGTCGAGGCAGGCTGCCGGCACATCGACACGGCGATCTCGTCCCTGTCCGGGGGCACGAGCCACCCCGCGACGGAGAGCATGGTCGCGGCGTTGCGTGACACGGAGTGGGACACGGGGCTCGACCTGGCGCTCTTGCAGGAGATCGGTTTCTACTTCTACGAGTCCCGCAGGAAGTACCACCACTTCGAGAGCGAGTTCACCGGACTCGACACAAGAGTTCAGGTAAATCAAGTACCTGGAGGAATGACCTCGAATCTGGTTCAACAACTCCGGGACCAGGGGGCACTGCAGAAGATCAACGCGGTGCTGGAGGAGATCCCCCGCGTGCGGGCCGACCTCGGCTACCCGCCCCTCGTGACCCCGACCTCCCAGATCGTGGGGACTCAGGCGGTCATCAACGTGCTGAACGGCGAGCGCTACAAGATCGTCACCAACGAGACGAAGCTCTACCTGGAGGGCCGTTACGGACGCGCGCCCGGGCCGGTCAACGAGGTCGTGCGCAAGATGGCCATCGGGGACCGGTCGGTCATCGAGTGCCGTCCGGCAGACCTGATCGAGCCGGAGATGGAGCGCCTGCGCACCCAGGTCGGCGACCTCGCCCAGAGCGAGGAGGACGTACTGACCTTCGCGATGTTCCCGGACCTCGCCCGCGAGTTTCTGGAGGCGCGCCGTGCCGGTCGTCTGGTGCCGGAGCCGCTCGAGCCGGTCAAGCCCGGTCAGCGCCCCCAGGGAACGGTTCCCACCGAGTTCAACGTGACGGTCCACGGGGAGACCTATCACATCCAGATCCGGGGCACGGGGCATCGCACCCAGGAGAAGCGGCCGTTCTATCTGACCGTCGACGGCATGCCCGAAGAGGTCATGATGGAGTCCCTGCAGGAGGTCTCGGCCGAGCCCGGGGCAGGCGTCGCTGCCGCCCATCGCGGCAGCAAGCGCCCCCGCGCCAGCAAGCAGGGTGACGTGACGACGTCCATGCCGGCCACGATCGTGGAGGTGCTCGTGCGCGTCGGTGACGTGGTGCGGGCGGGTGACCCGGTGATCGTCACCGAGGCCATGAAGATGGAAACCGAGCTGCAGGCACCCATCGCCGGGGCGGTGGCGGCCGTGCACGTGGCCAAGGGCGACAGCGTCAACCCCGACGAGGCGCTGATCGAGATCCAGCCCGCGGCCTGAGGCCGGCCTCCGGTCCACTCCTCGGGGGATTGCCATGCGCAGGATCGTGCTCGCCTCGACCTCGCCCTACCGGCGTGAGCTCATGGAGCGGCTCGGCCTGCCGTTCGAGGCCGCGGCGCCCCGAGTCGAGGAGTCCCCCATCGCCGGGGAACACCCGGCCGCCCTCGTGCGCCGGCTCGCCGAGTCGAAGGCGCGGGCGGTGGCCGCGGTCTTTCCGAACGCGCTCATCGTCGGGTCCGACCAGGTGGCGGTGCTGGACGGGGAGCGGTTGGGAAAGCCCGGGACGCACGAGGCCGCCGTGAAGCAATTGACGCGGGCCTCGGGCAGGCCGGTGGAATTCCTCACGGGCCTCTGCCTGCTGGACTCCGCGACGGGGAAGGCGAGCGTGGACCTGGTGCCCTCCCGGGTCGTGTTCCGGGTGCTCGGCACCGCCCAGATCGAGCGCTACCTGGAGCGGGAACGGCCCTACGACGCGGCGGGCAGCTTCAAATCCGAGGGGCTGGGGATCGCGCTTTTCGAGCGCATCGACGGTGAGGACCCGACCGCGCTGGTCGGCCTGCCCCTCATCCGGCTCACGACGATGCTGGCCGAGGCCGGCGTGGACGTGCTCACGCTGGATTGACGCGCACCGCGCGCCGGTGCGCGGCGATCCCAGGGTTCCTGCCGGAACGCCCCCCCTTCTCGGGGATTCCCCGACCCGTCAGCGCACCCCGGGGGTCGTCCCGAGCACTGCCGAGAACCCTTCGCCCAGGGCGATGCCGAAACGGTCCACCAGACGCTCCAGGTAATCGGGCTTGGCGGTGTGGTTCACGATCTTCTCGGCCCCGATCACCTCGCGTGCCACGTGATCGGTGCTCGCCAGGTCGTCGACCAACCCCAGGTCCTTGCCCCGGGCCCCGGTCCAGATGAGGCCACTGAACAGCTGGTCGTCCTCGACGAGCCGCGAGCCCCGCCCCTCGCGGACGCGGGCGATGAACCGCTCGTGGATTTCCTCCAGCATCTTCTCCAGATGCCGGGTCTCGGTCGGGTTCGCGGGTGAGAAGGGGTCGAACAGGGCCTTGTGCTCGCCCGAGGTCAGCAGGCGGCGCTCGACGCCGACCTTCTCCATGGCCCTGACGAAACCGAATCCGTCCATCCTGACGCCGATCGAGCCCACGATGCTGGACGGGTCGGCATAGATGCGGTCCGCGGCGGCCGCGACGTAGTAGCCGCCCGAGGCGCAGATGTCCGTGATCACGGCGTAGACGGGAAGGTCCGGGTGTTTCTCCTTCAGGCGCCGGACCTCCTGATAGATGGACTCCGCCTGCACCGGGCTCCCGCCGGGGCTGTTGATGCGAAGGATGATGCCCTTGGCGTTCCGGTCCTCGAAGGCGGCCTTCAGGCTGCGATTCACGACGCTCGCGCCGCCGCGGGCGTGCTCGGCGATCACCCCTTCCACGTCGACGAGGGCCGTGTGCTTCTTCGTGCTGCCGGGCGCCTCCAGGTCGCTGGGCCAGTACACCACGGCGATCGCCACCACGTAGGCGACGACCAGGAATTTGAAGAAGATCCCCCAGCGCCTTGCGCGGCGCTGCTCCTGGAGGGAAGCAAACGCCAGCCGCTCCAGGAGGTCCCGCTCCCAGCCCGGAGAGCGCTGCGCCCCTCCCCCCTCTTCCTTATCCGCCGTGTCGGTCATCGTCTTCCCCCGTTCCGGCGCCAGGCATCGAGCCACCCCGGCAGTTCGCCGATCGCGTCGAGGCACGCGAGCGGGCGGTAGTCTAGCAAACGCTCGCAATCCTTCACCCCGTAGCTCACCCCGAGCGAGGGAACGCCCGCCTCGAGAGCCATCTGCAGGTCGTATTCGCTGTCACCGATCATCAGCGTCTCGTCCGGCCCCGTGCCCAGCGTGGCCATCAACTCGAGCAGCATCTGCGGGTGGGGTTTCGAGCGCGTCTCGTCCGCGCAACGCGTCGCCGCGAAGAGCGGAGCGAGACCGGAATCGACGAGCACGCGCTCCAGCCCGCTGCGGCTCTTGCCGGTGGCCACGGCGAGCAGGTACCCCTCCCGCCGCAGGGCGGTAAGGGTCTCGTGGGCACCCGGGAACAGCGGCATGGGGATCCCCCCCTCGGAGAGGAAGTGGAGGCGGTAGCGCTCGACCAGGGCAGCGTGGCTCTCGGGGGGCAGTTCCGGATACAACACCTGCATCGCCTCGCGCAGACCGAGGCCGATGATGTCGCGGATGGCCTCATCGCTGCGGGGCTGGAGGCCCAGGTCGACCATGGCCCCCCGCGCCGAGCCGACAATCCGGTCCTCGGAGTCCATGAGGGTACCGTCCCAGTCGAAGACCAGCAGCTGGAAAGGTCTCACTGCGGAATCCCCAGCGCCCTCAGGACCGCGCGAAGCTCTTCGGGCAGGGGGGCCGTGACCTCGACGGGCTCTCCGGTGTCGGGGTGCCGGAAGCGCAGGGAGTGGGCGTGGAGGAAGAGCCGGCGCAACCCTTTCCCCCGGAGCGCACGATTGCGCTCCGCGTCCCCGTACTTGAGATCGCCTGCCACCGGATGGCCCGTCTCGGCTGCGTGGACCCGGATCTGGTGCGTGCGTCCCGTGAGCGGCGTGGCCCGGACCAGGGTGACGTCCGGTCCGTGGCCCATGGGCTCGATTCGCGTGAAGGCCGCCTTGCCCTCCTCGCTCGCGCGCACGACCCGTTCGCCGGACTGCAGCACGTTCTTGCGCAACGGGGCCTGCACCTCGAGTGGACCACCGAGTTTTCCGACCAGCAGCGCCACGTAGGTCTTCGTCACCTCCCCCGCGCGCAGGAGCGCGTGCAGGGCCCGCAGGGCCGGCCGGCGCTTGGCCACCATGAGACATCCGGAGGTCTCCCGGTCGAGCCGGTGCACCAACTCGAGAAACGAGGCATGGGGGCGCAGGGCCCGCAGGGCCTCGATCACCCCGAAGGAAAGGCCACTGCCGCCGTGGACGGCGAGCCCTGCGGGCTTGTCCAGCACCAGGAGCGACCGGTCCTCGAACAGGACCCGGTCACGCAGCAGCTGGGTGGTACGCCCGTCGGGCTGCGCCTTCTCCGTCTCAGGGCCGCGGCGCAGTGGCGGGACGCGGACGACGTCACCGGGCTCCAGCCGATGGTCGGGCCGGACCCGGCCGCGGTTGACGCGCACCTCCCCGGTACGCAGGATTCGGTAGATGAGGCTCTTCGGAACGCCCTTCAGCCGGGCGCGAAGAAAGTTGTCGACCCGCTGCCCTTCCGCGTCGGTCTCCACGACCAACCGATAGGCCCCTTCGGACTGCGACCGCTCCTGCGTCTCCATTCGCTAATGATACGTAGTTTGCCGGCCACCCCCAACGTTGCTATAGTATGGAATTACCAGGGATTTCCTGGCCGGCGGGGTAACTGGCCGACGCCGCGGTCGGCGCCGTGGCCTCCCATGACCCCGAAGACTTGCACAGGATTCCGATGTCGCCCGATGCGTCCGCCAACCTCCGGAGAGGCTCGGCAGGCAGCTCGGCTCGCCGGTACGCCGCCGTCTGCACGCGCGCCCGTCGCGCGCCCCGCGCAGCCGGCACTCGCCCCGCGCGCCCGTCTCCCCCGGACATGCCCTCCCTCGTGCCAGGCCGTGAGCCGGGCGACGCGGAGTCCTCTTGCCGGTCGGATGCTCGTCGAGCGCCCGACCGAGGGTAAACCGTTTCATGAAACGCATGCTCATCAATGCCACGCAGCCCGAAGAGCTGCGCGTGGCCCTGGTCGACGGTCAGCGTCTGCACGACCTGGACATCGAGGTGCCTTCCCGTGAGAAGAAGAAGGCCAACATCTACAAGGGGCGGATCACCCGCCTGGAGCCAAGCCTGGAGGCGGCCTTCGTCGACTACGGAGCGTCCCGGCACGGCTTTCTGCCCCTGAAGGAGATCGCCCGCAGCTACTTCCTCCAGAAGGACGTCGCCGACCCGGGCCGGATGAAGCTGAACGAGCTCCTCGAGGAGGGGCAGGAGCTCCTGGTCCAGGTGGACAAGGAGGAACGGGGCAACAAGGGAGCGGCACTCACCACCTTCGTCAGCCTGGCCGGGCGTTACCTGGTCCTCATGCCCAACAACCCGAGGGCCGGCGGGGTCTCCCGGCGAATCGAGGGAGAGGAGAGGGACGAGTTGCGGGAGTTGCTGAGCAACCTCGACGTTCCCACCGGAATGGGCCTCATCGTGCGCACGGCCGGCGTGGGCCGCAGCAACGAGGAGTTGCAGTGGGACCTCGACTACTTGTTGCACCTCTGGCGCGCCATCGAAGAGGCGAGCGAGGCGCGCCCGGCGCCGTTCCTCGTGCACCAGGAAAGCAACATCATCATCCGCGCGATCCGGGATTATTACCGGCAGGACATCAACGAGATCCTGGTCGATGACCCGACGGTCTACGAGAACGCCCTCGACTTCATCCGGCACGTGATGCCGGACAACGTGCGCAAGGTCAAGCTCTACCAGGACCCCGTTCCGCTGTTCACGCGCTACCAGATCGAGAGCCAGATCGAGTCAGCCTACCGGCGCGAGGTGCGGCTGCCCTCCGGCGGCGCCGTGGTCTTCGACCACACCGAGGCCCTCGTGTCGGTCGACATCAACTCGGCTCGCGCGACCAAGGGCGCCGACATCGAGGAGACGGCCCTGCAGACCAACCTCGAGGCCGCCGACGAGGTGGCCCGGCAGCTGCGCCTGCGCGACCTGGGCGGCCTCATCGTGATCGACTTCATCGACATGACGCCCGCGCGCAACCAGCGGGAGGTGGAGAACCGCCTGAAGGACGCCCTGAAGATCGACCGCGCCCGTGTCCAGATCGGACGCATCTCCCGATTCGGGCTGCTGGAGATGTCGCGCCAGCGCCTGCGGTCCTCGCTCGGGGAATCCAGTCAGATCGTGTGCCCGCGCTGCAACGGTCAGGGCACGATCCGCAGCCTCGAGTCGCTCGCCCTCTCCATCCTGCGCATCCTCGAGGAGGAGGCGATGAAGGAGAAGACGGGGCGGGTGCTGGCACAGGTTCCGGTCGACGTCGCCACGTACCTGCTGAACGAGAAGCGCATGGCCCTCCAGGACGTGGAGAGGCGCCACGAGGTCCACGTCGTCCTGGTTCCCAATACACGCCTGGAGACCCCCCACTACGACATCCAGCGTGTCCGGGAAGACGAGACCGAGCATGGCGTGTACAGCCAACCGAGCTATCAGTTGGTGACCCAGCCCGAGGAGACGCCGGAGTTCGTGACCTCGCCGGCGCGGGGCCGCCTGGAAGAGCCTGCGGTAAAGGCCGTGCTTCCGCCGGCACCCACTCCGCCGCCGCGGGAACCGGAGGGCGAGACTCGGCCCGGATTCATCCGACGCTTGTGGAGCGCGGTCTTCGGCGGCACCGAGCGCCAGGGCGAGAAAGAGGGGGAGGAACGGCCCTCTCCGCGCCCGCGGACTCGCGCAGGGGAGCCGCGCCGGGGACGCCAGGACGGTCCCGGCTCACGGGCTGCAGGTGCTCGGCGCGGGGGGCGTCAGCGTCCGCCGCGTGGCGGGGAGTCCGTGCGGGACAATCCGCCCACCCGTGAGGCTGCCCCCGCCCGGGAGCGAGAGCGGGAGGTCGCGCCCCCGCGGGAAACGGCCTCCACGCGCGAGTCCCCGGTCCGAAGGGAGCGGGAACGAGCGGCCCCACCACCACGGCCGACCGCGCCGGAGGCCGTTGCGGGTGCCGCGCCCGAGCGCAGCCTCGACGCCGAGGAGCAGGTGGAGCTCGAGCTCGCTCCGGCCCCGGAGGCCACGGCAGGGGAAGGCGGACAGGTTGAAAGGGCCGCGGAGACCGGGCGCCCGCCACGCTCTCACCGGGGCAGCCGCCGCGGGCGTGGCCGCCGTCGCGTCGAGGGTGCGACTCCTGGCGCACCGACGCCCGATGTCGCTCCGGCCGGCAGCGGTGAGGCAGAGGCTGCAGCACCCCGTCCCCTTCCGGCCGAGCGGCCTGCTCGTCCGGTGAGGGAGGCCCAGGGTGAGCCGGCCGCGCCCCCCGCACGGGCGGAATCCGCGCCACCTCCGTCCGCCCCCGTGGAACGAAGCGCCACCTCCGAGGGATCCGGCACACCCTCCGGGGTGGCATCCTCCAGCCCGGATCGCTCTCCGGAATCGGGGGACTGAGACCGACGAAACCGGCAGGCAGGCGGCCGCGAATCAACCGTGCAGCGGGCCTGGCGTCACGCCGGGCCCGCCCTGCCCGTCGTCTCGGAGGGACCCCCAGCCCATATCGCCCAACTGTCCCGAAGGCCCCTCAGGGGCTGGTGCTCCGGGGCTGCCTCAGGAGCGTCACGAAGGCAACGGCCAGGTCTTCCTCGTCCGCGAGACTGAGGTGACTCTCGGCGACACCGCGCGCGTCGAGCAGACCCTGGGCCACGGCGGAAAAAACGAGATACGGCCGTCCCAGCGGGTCATGGCGCACCCCGATGTCGCGCGGGCCGACGCCGAAGCGGAAACCGGTCCCGAGGGCCTTGACCAGGGCCTCCTTGGCGGCGAAACGCTTGGCCAGGAACGGCGCGGAGCGGCGCCTGGCCGGCAGCTCCTCCAGTTCCTCCCCCGTCAGGATGCGTTGCGGGAAACGCCCTCCGAATCGGTCCACGATCGACTGCATCCGCGAGACCCGCACGACGTCCACGCCAATGCCCAGGATCACCGCCGGGCCTCCCGCATCAGGCGCTTCATCTCACGCACCGCCTCACCGATGCCGGTGAAGAGCGCCCGCGCGATGATGGCGTGCCCGATGTTCAGTTCGCACACCTCGCGAATGGCGGCGACCGCCTGGACGTTCTGGTAGTTCAGGCCGTGCCCCGCGTTCACCTGCAGGCCAGCGGATCGGGCAGTGGCGACCACGCTTTCGATACGGGCGAGCTCCCGGGCTCGCTCGGTGCGGTCCCGGGCGTCGGCGAACCTCCCGGTGTGCACCTCGACGACGGGGGCTCCGGCCTCCAGGGACGCCTCGACCTGGCGCGGGTCCGGGTCGATGAAGAGCGACGTGCGCACTCCCGCCGCCGCCAGGCGCTGGCAGGCGTCGCGCACCGCCGCGAGGTTTCCCGCGACGTCGAGCCCACCCTCGGTCGTCAGTTCCTCGCGGCGCTCCGGCACGAGGCAACAATCGGCCGGGCGGATTCGCTCGGCCACCGCGAGGCCGTCGGCGGTGACGGCCATCTCCAGGTTCATCCGGGTCAGCAGGACCTCCCGCAGGATCTCCAGGTCGCGCACCTGGATGTGCCGCCGATCCTCGCGCAGATGAACGGTGACTCCGTCGGCCCCGGCGAGCTCTGCGTCGATCGCCGCCTGGACCGGGTCCGGATAGCGCGTCCCCCGGGCCTGGCGAAGGGTCGCCACGTGGTCGACATTCACACCCAGCAGGATCTCGTCCCTCTCCGACACCGCTTCTCCCCCCATGCGCCTTACGAATCTCGTCCCTCGCCGGGTCTCCGAAAGAGGGACCGGCTCTCCAGCGGGCGGTCTCCCAGATAGTGCTGGAGCACGTAGCGCATGAGCTGCTTGGCCTCCCGCGCCGAGCGCCGGTCACCGACCCGTTCTTCGGCCACCGCCAGCAGGGTGGCCCCCCGAACCGTCACACCGTCACCACTCGAGTCGCCGGGGATGGCCCCCGTCTCCACCTGGTAGCGGTAGGTGCCCTCGGGGTCGAGCGGGTTCCCGGTGCAGTCGGCGCCACCGAGGACCAGGCCGTAGCCGAGAGAGCCCAGGAGCCGCTTCTCGAAGACCCGCAGGACCCCCTCCTCCCCCTCGTGCCGGGCCAGGCGGGCCAGGGCCTCCGCATACGCGTCGTAGATCGCGGGGTGGGGGTCGAGCCGGGGCAGCAGCCGGATCAGGAGCTCGTTCAGGTAGAAGCCTGAGAGAAGCGCCCGGCCGGGAAGCGTTCCAACCCCTGCGCCCTCCGCACCGGTCAGGGACATCAACTCCTGCTGCCCGCTCCAGGAGAGGAGCAGCGGTACGAACGGCTGCAGCGTCCCCCTCAGGCGAGAGCGATCCCCCTGGGCCCCGCGCGCCACGAGGCCGACCCGGCCATGTTCCCGCGTGAGCGCCTCGACCAGCAGGCTCGTCTCCCGATAAGGCCTGCGGTGCAGGACGTAGGCCGGCTCGAGCTGAGCGCGCATGGGAAGACTATCCGTCGTACCCCAACTGCCGCAGGGCCCGATCGTCGTCCGACCACCCCTCCCTGACCTTCACCCAGAGACCCAGATGGACCCGCTTCTCGAGCATGCGCTCGATGTCCGCGCGCGCCTCCGAGCCCACCGCCTTCAACATCTTGCCCTCGGCCCCGATGACGATGGCCTTCTGGCCGGGCTTCTCGACCCAGATGACGGCGTCAATCGTCGTCGTCGCGCCCTCCTCCGAGAAGCGCTCGATCTCGACCGTCAGACGGTAAGGGACCTCCTGCCCCAGCCGGCGCATCAGCTTCTCACGGATGATCTCCCCCGCGAGGAAACGCTCGCTGCGGTCCGTCACCTGGTCCTCGGAGAAGAGTGGCGCGGACTCCGGCAGGCGACGGCCCACCTCACGCTCCAGCACGTCGAGCTGGAGGCCCGCGCGGGCCGACACCGGGATGACCTCCGCGAAGGAGCCACGTGTGCCCAGCTCCGCCAGATAGGGCAGCAGGTCCTCCTTTCGCTGGACCCGGTCCACCTTGTTGACGGCCACAATCACCGGGACGTGGAGGTCACGCAGCCGGTCCGCGACCAGCGCGTCATCCTTGCTCCACCGCAGGGCCTCGACCACGAAGACCACGAGGTCCACCTCCTGTAGCGCCCCCAGGGCTGCGCGGCTCATGGCCCGATCGATGGCACGGCCCTTGCCCCCGTGCAGACCCGGCGTGTCGACGTAGACGGCCTGGGCACCCCCCGTCGTCTTGATGCCGATGACCCGGTGGCGGGTCGTCTGGGGCTTGGAGGACGTGATACTGACCTTCTGCCCGACCAGGTGGTTGAGCAGGGTCGACTTGCCCACGTTCGGGCGCCCGACGATGGCCACGAACCCACACCGTGTCCCCCCCCTGCCGTCCGTGTCCATCGACCGCTCGCCCCTGCCCTCTAGCGCTCGTCGCGGGGGCCGTCGCCCCGCCCCGGTGGGGAACCTGCCAGTTGGGCGAGCAGGCACCCCGCCGCAGCCTGCTCCGCTCCCCGTCGGCTCGCTCCTTCGCCCGCCGCGGAAAGCCCGAGCTCCTGTACCTCGCACACGACGGCGAAGACCTGGTCGTGGGCATCGCCCGTCACCCGGGTGACGGCGTACGTGGGAAGCGGCAGGCGCCTCCCCTGAAGCCATTCCTGCAAGCGGGTCTTCGGGTCCTTTTCGATGTGCCCCGGCTCGATGCCGGCAAGCAGGTCCGCGTAGAGTCCGAGCACGAGCTGGCGGCATCCGTCGACGCCGGCATCCAGGTAGGCCGCCCCGATCACCGCCTCGAGTGCATCGGCGAGGATCGAGTCACGATTGCGTCCGCCGCTCTTGAGCTCCCCGCCCCCGAGCCTCAGGTCCTCGCCGAGCCCCCCGCCTCTGGCGAGGTCCGCCAGGGTCGACTCGCGTACGAGGCGGGCCCTCAGCCGCGTCAGATCGCCCTCGCTGGCGTCGCCGAAGCGCCGGAACAGCTCCTCGCTGATGAGGAAGCCGAGCACCGCGTCGCCGAGAAACTCCAGCCGCTCGTTGTGATCTCCCCCGGCGCTGCGGTGCGTCAGGGCGCGCTCGAGGAGCTCCGCCCGCGCGAACCGTCGGGCAAGCTCCGATACCAACCGGTCGCGCGCCATGTTCGTTCTACGGGCGGCTGACCTCCTTGTCCCAGTCGGCGAGAATCGAGAGATTCCCCACCAGCGGCGCGAGCGTCTGGTACTGCATGCGGATGACGGTTCGCCCGTTGCCCTTCTCCACCGTGAGGGAATCCTTGACCTTTTCCTCACTGTCGAAGCGGTCCACGTCATCGATGCTCATGCGCGCCACGAACCTCTTGACGATCTCGGCGCGGCTGCTCTCTGCCGTGGACGGGTCGCGAATGATCGAGCTGAGGGCCTGGTCGATCTTGAAGCTCTCCGTATACAGGGGCACGAGCCGCAGCACGAAGAGGACCCCGAAGGCCAGGACCACGAGCGTCAGGACCCAGCCGATCACTGTCATGCCCATCTGTTTACGCAGCGTATTCATGTCGTCCTCCGATGCATCCCGAGCGCGGTCGTCCGCGCCTCGCCACGGGTTACCGAACGGGGTTTCCGACCCGGTCGAGGTTGAATTCCCCGCCCGCCCAGTCCCAACTGAACCAGATGAGGAAGGCCTTTCCGATGAGGTTGGCGTCCGGCACCGTGCCCCAGTACCGGCTGTCGCGGCTGTTGTCCCGATTGTCTCCCATCACGAAGTAGTGGCCGTCCGGCACCACCATCTCCCCCTCCACCGAGGGTGCGGACGGCTGCACCAGGATCTCGTGGGCCACCGGCTGGAGCGCCTCGCGACGAACGTCCGCGCCGGTCATCACGGCACCCGATCCGCTCCCTCGATAGCTTCCGGCGGGCACCTGGGGCACTTCCTTGCCGTTTACGTACAGGGTCTTGTGGAAGTAGCCGATGCGGTCCCCGGGTAGACCGACGACCCGTTTGATGAAGGGCACGGAGGGGTCTTCCGGGTAGCGGAACACCACGATATCGCCCCGCTGCGGAGCACCGATCTCGACGATCTTGCGGTCCACGACCGGCAGCCGGATCCCATAGGTGAATTTGTTCACCAGGATGAAGTCCCCGATGAGCAGGGTGGGCAGCATGGACCCGGACGGGATGCGAAACGGCTCGACCAGGAACGACCGCAGGAGCAGAACGGCCAGGAAGATGGGAAAGAACGAGCGGGCGTACTCGAAGAGACGGGGCCGCGGCGGCATCGGCTTGCCGCTCGCTTCGGCCTTGCGGCGCCGCGCAGGCGCGAACAACACGGCGTCGAGCAGCCAGAGAACGCCACTCGCCAGAACAAAACCGAACAGCAACGTCGCGAAATCGATCTTCATGTCTTCTTCCCGACCTGCAGGACGGCGAGAAACGCCTCCTGCGGGATTTCGATCTTGCCGAATTGCTTCATCCTGCGCTTACCCGCCTTCTGCTTCTCCAGCAGCTTGCGCTTGCGGGTCACGTCTCCACCGTAGCACTTTGCCGTGACGTTCTTGCGCAGGGCCTTCACCGACTGGCGGGCCACGATATGGGACCCGATCGCCGCCTGGATTGCGACCTCGTACATCTGGCGCGGGATGATCTCCTGCATGCGCTCGCAGAGGTCTCGCCCGCGCGCGTACGCCTGGTCGCGGTGCACGATGATGGAAAGGGCGTCCACCCGCTCGCCGTTCACCAGGATGTCGAGCTTCACGAGGTCCGCAGCCTGGAAACGGACGAAGTGGTAATCCAGCGACGCGTAACCCCGGCTGAGCGACTTGAGCCGGTCGAAGAAGTCGAGCACGACTTCGCTCAGAGGCAGCTCGTACACCAACGAGACCTGCCGGCCGAGATATTGCAGCGAGCGCTGCACGCCCCGTTTCTCGATGCAGAGATTGATGACGTTGCCGAGATGCTCGGGCGGCATCAGCATATTCGCCTGAACTATCGGCTCCCGAATCTCTGCCATGCGGTTCGCCGCGGGAAGGTCCGCCGGGTTCTCCACGCGCAGGGTCTCGCCCCCGGTGGTGACCACCTCGTAGACGACCGTCGGCGCCGAGGTGATCAGGTCCAGATCGTACTCGCGCTCGAGCCGCTCCTGGACGATGTCCATGTGCAGCAGCCCGAGGAAACCACAGCGGAACCCGAAACCGAGCGCCTGGGAGTTCTCCGGCTCGTACTGGAGTGCGGAGTCGTTCAGGCGCAGCTTGCCGAGCGCCTCGCGAAAGGGCTCGTAATCCGCGGAATCGACCGGGAAGAGGCCAGCGAAGACCTGGGGCTTCACGGCCTTGAAACCGGGGAGCGGCGTCTGCGCCGGGCGGCGGTCGTCGGTGATGGTGTCCCCAACCGGCGCCCCGTGGATGTCCTTGATGCCCGCGACCAGGAACCCGACCTCACCCGTCTCGAGGACCGTCCGGTCTCGCGGCTTCGGCGTGAAGATTCCGAGCTTTCCGACCTCACCCGAGAAGCCGGTCGCCATGACCCGCACGCGCTGACCGGCGGTCACCCGCCCGTCGACGACACGAATGAGCGAAACGACGCCCAGGTAGTTGTCGAACCAGGAATCCACGATGAGTGCCTTGAGCGGGCCATCGGGGTTGCCCGCGGGAGGCGGGATCCGCACGAGGAGGGCCTCGAGCAGGTCCGGCACGCCCTCGCCGGTCTTGGCGCTCACGCGCAGGGCGTTCTGCGCCTCGATCCCGATGATCTCTTCGATCTCCTGGATGACTCGCGCCGGCTCCGCGGAGGGCAGGTCGATCTTGTTGAGCACGGGCACCACTTCCAGGCCCTGCTCGATCGCGGTGTAGCAGTTGGCGACGCTCTGCGCCTCCACGCCCTGAGCGGCGTCGACGACGAGCAAGGCCCCCTCGCAGGCGGCAAGCGATCGGGAGACCTCATAGGAGAAATCCACGTGGCCCGGGGTGTCGATGATGTTCAGTTCGTACACCCGGCCGTCGCGCGCCTTGTAGCTGAGCGTCACGCTCTGGGCCTTGATCGTGATGCCCCGCTCCCGCTCGAGGTCCATCGAGTCGAGAACCTGCTCCGCCATCTCCCTCTGGCTGAGCCCACCGCACGTCTCGATCAGGCGATCGGCAAGGGTCGACTTGCCGTGATCGATATGGGCGATGATGGAGAAGTTTCGAATGTGATCCATGCAAACGGAAAAAGGGCGCCATGGACGCCCTTTCCCCGGTCTCTCGTGCTCAGACCGCTCTTCCGGCGCTGTCCCGCGGCCCGGCGAAGGACCAGACCCGGGAAGTGTAACCCAGGGGCCCGCCACCGGAAAGGCTCCGGCGGCGGGCCAGGGAAGGTGCCCCTGCCGCGCTCAGCGCAACTTGAGCGCGAGGAACAGCGGGTTTCCACGCCGCTGAACCAGCAGCGGCACCGACCGGTCGGACGGCAGCCCCCCGGCCAACTCCCGGAAGTGCCCCGTTCCCTTCACCTGGACGCCGTTCAGCATCAGGAGCACGTCCCCTTGCCGGACCCCGGCCCGATGGGCAGGGCCATCGGCGACCTGCGTGACGAGCACCCCACCGTCCTTGACCTCGAGCTCCTCACGCTGCTCGCGGGTCAACTCCTGCACGGTGAGCCCGAGGCGCGAGTCCGTGACAGGGCCGCCCGAGCCCCCCGAGCGTGCCCGCACTTCCTTCTCCTCGGGCAGCTCCGCGATAGTCACCGACAAGACGACCGGCTTGCCCTCGCGCAGCACCTTGACCGGCGCCCGGGCTCCGACTCGGGCCTTGCCGACGATGGGCGGCAGGTCCGAAGACTGCACCACTGGCTTGCCGTCGAACTCCAGCACGATGTCTCCGACGACGAATCCGGCCTCGCCCGCCGGGCTCCCGGGGAGCACGCGTGCCACCAGGGCGCCCCGCGGACGGTCCATGCCGAACGACTCCGCGAGCTCGCGGTTCACGTCCTGGATGAGAACCCCGAGCCAACCGCGGCTCACCCGTCCCTGCCCCTTCAACTGATCGACGACGTCCACCGCCACGTCGATGGGGATCGCGAAGGACAGCCCCATGAATCCACCCGTACGGCTGTAGATCTGCGAGTTGACGCCGACCACCTCGCCTTCCAGGTTGAAGAGGGGACCGCCGGAATTCCCCGGATTGATGGCGACGTCCGTCTGGATGAAGGGAACGTAGTTTTCCGAGGGGAGGCTGCGCCCCATCGCGCTCACGATCCCGGCCGTCGCGGAGTAATCGAAGCCGAAGGGCGAACCGATGGCGAGCACCCATTCGCCGACACGGAGCTTCGCCGAAGTGCCGAGCTTCACCGTCGGCAGGTCGGTCGCCTTGACCTTGAGCAGCGCCACGTCGCTGCGCTCGTCGCTGCCGACGACCTCCGCGGTGAACTCCCGCCGGTCACTCAGGCGCACCACGACCTCGTCGGCGGAGCGCACGACGTGGTGGTTGGTGAGAATGTAGCCATCGCTCGAGATGATGAAGCCCGAGCCGAGAGACTGGGCATCGAACTCCTCCGCCTCGCCGCCATCCCCGAAGAAGCGGCGGAAGAACTCGTAGAGGGGGCTGTCCTCGGGGATATCCGGGAGCTCGAGCCCCTTCGGGAGCTCCAACCCCTTCGGCAGCCCATGGGGGGACTCCTTGCTCTGGGTCGTCGAGATGTTCACCACGGCCGGACCGTACTTGTCCACGAGCCACGTGAATTCGGGCAGACCGTCCCGTGCATGCGTCACGGGCACGGCAGCCGCCAGCCCCAGCAGCATCAGCGCGACGCGCGCTACACCGGCGTTTACGGCTCGAATCGCATTCATCTCTTCCTGGCTCCCCGCCTGCTGTCCGGGCGTCACCGCCGACGCCCCTGGTCGAAACCCACGGCCCCGCGCTCAGCCGGGGAAACGCCGGCTGAGCACGGGCTCGAAGCGCGCATCGCCCCTGCCACTCTTGCCTATCCACCAGGCAAGTGCAGCCCCGAGGAGGAGCCCGAACAGCCCCCCCACGGCCGCCATGCCATCCAGCGAAAGGCCGAATCGCGTGCCGAGCCAGTGGCCGATGCCTGCCCCGGCCACGAGCCCCACCAGAGGCACAGCGTATACCGTCGCCGAGCCCCGGGCGACCGCCCCCTCCTCAATCGACAGCAGCACCTTCTCGCCAGGGAGCGCACCGAGTGTGTTGCGCAGGCGCAATTGCACTTCGCGACGCCCGAACGCAGAGGACAGGGCACTGACGCCGCACGATCCCTTCAGGGTGCACGCCCCGCAGCCGCCGCCCCGCTCCACCTCGAGCAGGACGAAGTCTCCGTCCACCGCCACGACAGTCGCGACCTCCTCGAGCGCCGCCGTCATCGGCGCTGTACCGAGCGACCCACGCGGTCCACCGTCACCCGCGGGACGTCTCCGACGACCGTGACCTGGAACTCCCCGATTCGCTTGCCGTAGGCCGTGAGCGCACCCATCTGCGAGAGCCCCTCGAACGGCGAGCGCTCCCCCGTGATCCGCTCGAGGTACACGGAGAACGCCGCGAGCCCGTCACTGAAGACGAGGTGGTCCACCGGCGCCTGCCCATCCACCAGGGGCTCTCTCGAGTACCCTGTCTGGTGAAATCCCGCCGGGACCCAGCTGACAGCCCACTGCGGGGGGGCCGCTTTCGGAGCCGGCACCGGCGGGCCGGCATTGGTGTGCCGGTCGAATCCCTCACTGGCGACCTCGGGCTCGAGGACGTTGTCGGGGATCTCCTCAGGGAGCTCGATCCGCGTGAACAGGAGCTCCTCGAGGACCGCCGCCTTTTCGTCGAGCAACTGCGCCTTGAGGAGCAGACCGCTGCCCACGTCCAGCCACAGGCGGTAGCCGTAGCGAAACTCGTCCACCGGCGCCACCCGGACTTCCTGCGCGGCGCGCCCCGCGATGCGCGCGTGACCCCCCATCTCGAGGCGGTAATGCTGGCGCAGCCGGTCGTCGGCCTGAAACAGGGCGCTCCCGAGCAGGCCCCGCCTGCGGCTCTCGTCCACCAGCACGGATTTGTTGTCCGACCAGATGCACGTGACGCGCTCAGGGTCCCGCAGGACCTCGCGCCGGTCACCGTCGAGGGAGGTCAGTCTCTCCTGCTCCTTGCCGTCGACCACCCGGTGAATCACCCGGATGGTCTCCATCCCACCGGAGTGCCGGTACACGAATACGCCTTCGTAGTTCAGGGTCCGGGTGGCCACAGGCATCCGCTCGAGCCACCGCGAGGGGTCCTGGTCCCCGGCCGGGCCTGCGGTCGCCGCCTGGGCGGCCACCGCCAGGGTGATTCCCATCCAGAGCCGGCGCAAAGGACCGGCGCCCGGGACTTTGTCTCTACCGTCCCGCATCGTGGGCGACGATCCTGGCGTAGGGCAGCATTCCGTGCAGGTTCGGTCCCGCGAGCTCGCTGTGATTGATCACGTACCGACTCAGCCGCGCGTCCATGAGCACTGGCGCATCGCGCACCGAGACGAGGCCAAGCCCCGGTCCGGCCGGTAGCGGGACACCCACCTCCGGCCTCGTCTCCCGTTGCGCGACCAGGCCCGCCCCGAGCCCCGGCTCCTGGAGAAAAGAGCGAGCCCCGAGCACGGCGACCACCGCGACCGACGCCGCCAGGGCGAGCCCCGCCAGAGGGCGCAGGCTGCTGCGGCGCAAGGTGGGAAAGGGGAATCGGTAGAGCGTCGGCTCGCTCTCGACGGCACCACGGACCCGATCGAAGAGTTGCCCGGCGGGTATGGAGGGAGTCGGCTGGGCACGCATGGCGTCCCCGATGCGGTGATAGCGCTCCCAGACCCGCCGCAGATCCGGGTCGCTCTCGATCTGGCTCAGCAACGACAGGGCTTCGGCCCGGCCGAGCTCACCATCGACCAGTGCCGATATCCGCTCGTGATTGACCTCGGTCATGACGCGTGATGCCCCCTAATCCAGAAGAGGTTGCAGGCGTTTGTTGATCGCTTCGCGGGCGCGGAAGATGCGGGATCGCACCGTGCCGACCGGACAGTCCATCGCCTCGGCGATCTCCTCGTAGCTGAGGCCCTCCAGCTCGCGCAGGGTGATGGCGACTCGCAGGTCCTCGGGCAACTGCGCGATCGCGTCCATGACGGTCTCTTCGATCTCGTCGCGCAGCAGCAGCCGCTCGGGCGTGGCATTGTCCTTGAGCTCGGTCTCGCCCTCGATCTGATCGACGTCGCCCGAGTCGATGTCCCCGTCCGGGGGCCGGCGACCCTGCGCCACGAGATAGTTCTTGGCCGTGTTGATGGCGATGCGGTAGATCCACGTGTAGAACGCGCTCTCGCCCCGGAAACTCGGCAACGCCCGGTAGGCCTTGATGAAGGCTTCCTGGACGACATCCATGACTTCGGAAGGGTCACGCACATAGCGCGAGACCAGCTTGACCAGCTTGTGCTGGTACTTGAGCACAAGCACGTCGAAGGCCCGCTTGTCGCCGCGCTGTACACGCTCGACGAGTGTCCGGTCAACGCCGTCCTCGCCCACCTGGGCTCCCCTTCTGCACGATCGGCGCTCCCTGCCTACCCCCGTAGACCAGGCGTGTCCGATATAGTTCGGATGTTGGCGAGGAGTATAGTGTAAGGCGTCGCCCGCCGACCCCCCTCGCCCCGCTTCCGCAACGCAGGTTTCCCCATGAACGAACCCCTGTCCAGCGACGTCCTGGTCATCGGCAGCGGGGCCGCAGGGCTCGCCCTCGCCCTGCATCTCGCTCCCCACGTGCGGGTGGCAGTGGTCTCCAAGGGCCCCCTTGCCGAGGGGAATACCTATTATGCGCAAGGGGGCGTCTCGGCCGTGCTCGACCCCGGCGACTCGGTCGAACAGCACGTGGCCGACACCCTCGCCGCCGGCGCGGGACTCTGTGAGCCGACCGTCGTTCGCCACGTGGTCGAGGGTGGCCGGAAGGCCATCGAGTGGCTGATTGCCCAGGGGGTCGAGTTCACCCGCGAGCAGCGCGCTGACGGGTCGGTCGTGCTGCACCTGACCCGCGAGGGCGGCCACAGCCGCCGGCGCGTCGTGCACGCGGCCGACGCGACCGGCCGATCGATCGAGGAGGCCCTCGTCGACCGGGCTCGTAAGAGCGCCAACATCACGGTCTACGAGCACCACCTCGCCCTGGACCTGGTCACCGCCGCGAAGCTCGGGCGCACCCCGAATCGCTGTCTCGGCGCCTATGTCTTCGACCGCGAGACCCGTCGGGTGAAGGCCTTCGCCGCCCCCGTCACGGTGCTCGCCACCGGCGGGGCCGGCAAGGTCTATCTCTACACCAGCAATCCCGACGTAGCCACCGGGGACGGGATCGCCATGGCCTGGCGCGCCGGCTGCCGGGTCGGAAACATGGAGTTCATCCAGTTCCACCCCACTTGCCTGTACCACCCCAAGGCAAAGTCCTTCCTGGTGACCGAAGCCGTGCGTGGGGAAGGCGGGCGTCTCCTGCTGCCCGACGGCACCCCATTCATGCACCGTTTCGACCCCCGCGCCGAGCTGGCTCCCAGGGACATCGTGGCGCGGGCCATCGACCACGAGATGAAGCGCCTCGGGATCGAGTGCGTCTTCCTCGACATCAGCCACAGACCCGCAGACTTCGTCCGGGAGCACTTCCCGAACGTGTACGCCCGCTGCCTCGATTACGGAATCGACATCACCCGCGAGCCGATCCCCGTGGTGCCCGCGGCCCACTACACCTGCGGGGGCGTCCTCACGGACCTGCGGGGGGCGACGGACCTGCAAGGCCTCTACGCCATCGGGGAGACCGCGTTCACCGGCCTGCACGGCGCCAACCGGATGGCGAGCAACTCGCTGCTCGAGTGCCTCGTGTACGCGCGCAGCGCCGCCACGGACATCCTGGAGCACCTGCCGAGAACCGAGGCTCCGGGGGTCATTCCCCCCTGGGACGAAAGCCGGGTCACGGACTCCGACGAGGAGGTGGTGGTCGCGCACAACTGGGAGGAGTTGCGCCGCTTCATGTGGGACTACGTGGGCATCGTCCGCAGCACCAAGCGCCTCGAGCGGGCGAAACACCGGGTCGACCTCCTCCTCGGGGAGATCGACGAGTACTACGGGCACTTCCGGGTGACCAACGACCTGATCGAATTGCGCAATCTCGCGCTGGTCGCCGACCTCATCATCCGATCGGCCCTCTCGAGGCGGGAGAGCCGTGGCCTGCACTACACGCTGGACTACCCGACGCCCGACGAGACCCGTCCGCCCGTCAACACGGTCCTCTGTCCCTCGGGCTTCCGAGATTGCCGCGGAACCCTGCCGGTCGGACGGCTGGCGCCGGACGCCTAGGCCCTCTCGAGGGGAAAGGCCAGCACCTCGTCGATCCGCGCCCCACCGCGCGCCGCGAGCAACATCCGATCGAGGCCGCACGCGACGCCGGCGCAAGGGGGCAGTCCCGCCCGCAGCGCGGCGACCAGGCGCCCGTCCATTGGGACCTCGGGAAGACCCTCCGCCCGGCGCCGGGCGAGGTCGGCTTCGAAGCGGCGCGCCTGCTCCCCGGCATCGGTGAGCTCGTGGTAACCGTTGGCCACCTCCACCCCCCCGAGGAACGCCTCGAAGCGCTCGGCCACCGGTGGGTCATCGGGCCGTATCCGCGCCAGGGCCGCCTGGGAGGCGGGATAGTCGTAAACGAAGGCGAGAGGCACCGCCGAAAGCCAGGGCTGCACGACGACCGCGAACAGGAAATCCAGGCAGGCCTCCCTGTCGCCCTCCCCGCCAGCCCCGGGGGCGGTGGCCAACCCGTGGCGAGAGGCGCGCTCGCGCAGGTCCTGCGGGGCAGAATCGAAGGGGTCGAGGCCGACGGCCGACCGGAAGGCCTCCCGGTAGGTCAGCCGCCGCGCCCCTTCCGTCCCCACCACCCGTTCGAAGAGGGCCTCCACCTCGCCCATCAGGGCCTGGTGGTCCCAGCCCGG